>DATJLH010000019.1:0-40246 GCA_035490615.1 Cellvibrio sp. | reverse complement strand
AGCATTGATGGCCGCGTCGGTCTACGCACTCATGCGACCTATACGGATATTGATGTGAAAGACAGCGTCTCCATCCTCACCGGCCGTCCACAAGCCCGCGCCGGTGTAACGGTAAACTGGCGAGTGAATGACAGCTGGAATACGTCAGTGGATTACCAATGGGTTGACGAACAATTCGCCAGCAGCCAGCACACCGGCGACACCGTGTTTGAGAAACTGGATGAATACCATCGCGTGGATGCGAATGTGTTCTGGAATATCAACGAGGTGGTGAAAGCGAATTTCACGCTGGAGAATGTGCTGGATGAAGAATATCAAACTGCCGTTGGTTTTCCTGCGCCTGGGTTGTTGTGGCGAGTGGGTTTGCGCTGGCAATTGGCTAATTAAGTAATGTAAGGATACCGGCTAGTGCGGTACGTCCTGCTTGTTACCGCGCACCAAATGCACCGGCAAAGGATTGCCGCGATAGCCGTTGTAATAATAAGAAACCCCGTTACCGAAATGGACGGTCTGTGCATGTTCCGGATATTTTTCGTAAGCGGAGGCTGACCAGTAAGGTGTCTCTTGAGTATTGGAAAAATACGGCTTTATGTCGGAAGACTGCTGCAAGGTGTACAACTGCTTTAACTCATCAATGGCTGGCACACGCCAATCGGTGAAACCACACAACGCCTCTTTGTTGGCCGCTTTTACCAGCGCATTCCAATCATCAAAAGCCATGCTCCCGACTTTATCAGCGCCTACCCCACCCCAGCGAAAGGTTTTATCTTTTCCGTGCAGGCTGTCGTCGTCTGTTTTTAATTCCCATACCAGCTGGGTTTCAGTATCTTGCAGGCAGCGCGCTGCTGTTGAAGTCGGCTCACCCTCAGCATTCAATGGAATATAAGGGTCCGCTGATATCTTTCTCTCTGTATCGGCGAGCGAATACTGAGGCATTGCAGTAATGATCACTGTAGTAATTACGACAATGTGTCTTGCAGCGTTTATTTTTTTCATGGTTGACATTTCGTCTGATTATTGTCCTGAGTCAAGTGGCTGTTAAAAATAGCGATTATAGTAATTGCAGGCAGCACAATTTTCTCTATTCTGGATGGTATCCAAAGGATGTTCCATAACAAACGGAGAGTACGCTTATGGCGCATCATCATTCGAACATGGGCAGTAGCGCATCAACACCCTATTGCGGTAGTCAACGCGCGGAGCCATCAGGTGGCACGCTGACCGATCCTGTATGTGGTATGGCGGTGACTGCGACGTCATCTTACAAGACTGAATTTAGGGGCAAGATTTACTTCTTTTGCAGTGCCTCTTGCCAAAAAAAATTTATTGCCGCCCCCACTGATTACCTCGAAAAGCCTACAACCCCGGTCGTGCATGCCGCACTGAACGAAGCGAATAGCAGCGTCGAATACAGTTGCCCGATGCATCCGGAAGTTCGGCAGCCGGGACCGGGAATCTGCCCCAAATGCGGCATGGCACTGGAACCGCTCATGCCAAGCGGGGAAATCGAGGAGAATCATGAGTTGGCGGACTTCCGTCGCCGATTCTGGTACACCCTGCCACTGACTGTACTGGTCACACTCATTGCCATGTCGAGCGGCGCCTTCGACAATCTATTGCCTGACAACGCTCGTCCGTGGGTAGAGCTGCTACTGGCAACGCCAGTGGTGCTGTGGTCAGGGTGGCCTTTCTTTGTGAGATGGCTGCACTCCATTCGCTTGCGCTCACCGAATATGTGGACGCTCATCGGCACCGGTACCGGTGCCGCTTACGTGTACAGTGTAGTTGCTGTACTTGCCCCGGATATTTTCCCCGCATCTTTTCGAGAAGCTGGCCATGTGGCCGTTTATTTTGAGGCGGCGGCGGTCATCATTTCATTGACCCTGCTGGGTCAGGTGTTGGAACTGAAGGCACGTTCCGAAACCGGTGCGGCGATCCGGGCACTGCTGGGACTGGCTCCCAAGACGGCGCGACGTTTGCGGGACGACGGAACGGAAGAAGATGTTCCGCTGACCCATGTGCATCCGGGTGATCGCCTGCGGATTCGTCCTGGGGAGAAAGTGCCGGTTGATGGTGTGGTGCTGGAAGGTGAGAGTGCCATTGATGAATCCATGTTGACGGGTGAACCCATGCCGGTGAGCAAACGCACCGGCGATGCAGTCATCGGCGCATCACTCAATACCAGCGGCGCGCTGATCATGCGCGCAGAAAAAGTCGGATCGGCTACGGTACTTTCCCAGATCGTACAGATGGTCTCCAATGCTCAGCGATCTCGGGCACCGATGCAGCGTATGGCTGACGTGGTCGCGGGTTATTTTGTGTTGATGGTAATCGCCATCTCACTGGTCACTTTCATCTTGTGGGGCATGCTGGGCCCCGAACCCAGTTGGGCATTCGGCCTGATCAACGCGGTGGCGGTATTGATTATTGCTTGCCCCTGCGCTCTCGGTCTGGCGACCCCCATGTCAGTAATGGTGGCCACCGGTAATGCAGCAACTCGCGGTATTCTTTTCAAAGACGCAGCAGCGATTGAACAACTGGGCAAGATCGATACGTTGATCGTCGATAAAACAGGGACATTGACCGAAGGGAAACCAGCTTTTATGTCTGCAGTAACCGTAGCCGGCCGCAGCCCAAACGAGGTGCTGAGATTGGCCGCCAGTCTCGACCAGGCCAGCGAGCATCCGCTTGCCCACGCCATTGTCGCTGAAGCACGCTCTCGGAAATTGACGTTGAGTCCCGTCACTGATTTTGAATCCAGCTCTGGTATCGGTGTGCGTGGTGATGTGGATGGGCTGTCTCTCGCCTTGGGTAATACGGCTCTGATGGATGAACTGCAAATCAACTGGCGAGGCCTGTCCGGCAAAGCGGAGGAACTGCGAGCCCGGGGAGCCAGCGTGATATACCTTTCGGTTGGTCAGCAATTGGCGGGCTTGCTGGCGGTCGCCGATCCCATCAAGCCATCCACCCCTGAAGCCATAACGCAATTACGCGCTCAGGGTCTGCGTCTCGTCATGGCAACTGGAGATGGTCTTACCACCGCCCAGGCAGTGGCGCAAACCCTTGGTATCGATGAGGTGTATGGCGAAGTGCGGCCAGAAGACAAGGACAAACTGGTGGCTCAGTTGCAGGCAAAAGGCCACCAGGTGGCCATGGCCGGCGATGGCATCAATGACGCACCTGCCTTGGCCCGCGCCAACGTCGGTATTGCTATGGGTACAGGCACGGATGTAGCGATGAGTACCGCACAACTGACCCTGGTTAGGGGTGATCTGCGCGGTATCGTCGTGGCGCGCGCGATTTCGCAGGCGACCGTGCGAAACATGCGCCAAAACCTGATATTCGCTTTTCTTTATAACGCGCTGGGTGTTCCTGTAGCCGCAGGTGCCCTATATCCGGTAACTGGCTGGTTATTGTCACCTATGATTGCCGCGTTGGCGATGAGCCTGAGTTCTGTGTCGGTGGTGGGTAATGCGCTACGCCTGCGGCAGCGAAAAATCATTGGAGGTGACAAAAAGGAGAAAGACAATGCCTGGTGACTATGCGTACGCCACAAATTGCGCTATTTTCGCCTCCATGAATCGACAGCTAACACTGATTATTCTGTTTTTGAGCTTCCTTATGCCGCTTCAGATAGCAGCCGAGGCGTTGCGTGTGTGCGAGCAGGATTTTTTGCTCACGATGAAGATGGATATAGAGCCTGACTCCGACATGCCATGTTGTGACGAGACTCAACCTTCCGCAGAATCTTGCCCTATGGCGGGGGATTGCCATGTATGCAAAACCTCCGCGTCTGTTTCTCTGCTGACAAATGTTATTAATGCCTCGCTTAACCCTGTTTCTGGTCCGGTACTTCTCCCTGATTTAAGGGTAGATTTCTTCAATCCCCCTACGCTTTGGCGCCCTCCCATTACCTTCCTGAGTTAATCAAACCTCCGTTAGCCGCTGGTGCTTGTTAGCGGCCATTCGTGTTTGTTTTATCAGGAGTGAATCATGTATTTCCGGACGGTCCGGGCCCGACATCTATGGGCCCCACTGGTGTTGGCGATTGCCGCTGACGCAACGGCGTTAACCTATCAACAAGCCTTGGACAATGCTCTTGCCAGCGCACCATCGCTTGAGGCGACATCTGCTGCTATTGCAGCCGCTCGGCAGTTGGAAATTCCCGCCGGCGCATTGCCAGACCCTCAATTATCGCTGGGCATCAACAACCTTCCCATCGAAGGGGCTGATCGCTTCAGCACATCAACTGACATGATGACCATGCGCCAGATCGGGATCATGCAGGCATTTCCCAACCGCGCCAAACGGATGGCGCGGGCGGCGGTGGCGCGACATGAACTGGCGGAGCGTGAGCAAGAACAAGAGCTGGCCCGAATTGAGGCGCAGACCAATACCGCCACCGCCTGGTTGATGCTTTATCACCTGAATCTCCAACAGCAGATTCTGGACCAGTGGGAGGAGGAGAATCAGATGCTCGCGCAGACAGTCGCCGCTCGCTTGAATGCAAATCAGGGGCTTGTTACCGAGAGTGTCCTGCCGCGTCAGGAGGCCGCCTTGCTAGAGGAGCGACGAGACCTGCTGGTTAGGGACGCCCATCATGCCCGCGCACAACTACAGCAGTGGTTAGGCGAATTGGCCAATCAACCTTTGTCCGGCGTGCCGCCTACCTGGCAATTGGCTACCGAAAAAACGTTGGTCGAGGCGCTTGAGCGACATCCCGCGCTACACATCTATGAGCCCAGGTCGAAAAAGCTTGCAGCGGAGCTGGACGAAGCAAGGGCAGATAAACGCCCGGATTGGGCCGTAGAGATGATGTACGGCCAGCGCCGGGCACCAATGGCTGAAGACATGATCTCCGTAAAATTTACGGTGGATCTCCCGATTTTCGGCGCTCGCCGTCAAGACCCCCGCATTGCAGCCAAACTTGCGCAGCAAGATCAGTTATCCGCCGAACGTGAGGTGCAGGCCCGCGAACTCGCGGCCATCCTTTCAGCTGAGCTGGCGAACTACCAACAATTGGAACGCGCCTGGCAACGGCAAAAGGCGGTGCTTTTGCCCTTGTCGGAAGAAAAAGTCCAGCTCGCTACAAGCGCCTGGCGAGCCAATCGCCTTCCGCTCTCAGAACTCATGGCCGCACGCCGTGAGCGTCTGGATGCGCAGCTGCGTCTGCGCGAGCTCGCCGCCGAGCGCGACCTCGCTGCTGCCCTGCTCCATCTCAGTTTCCAGGCACCTCAACTGTCTCATCCTGCAACGCAAGGAGCACCAGCTCATGAATAAGATTTCACTCAAAGCACCCGTCTTTGCCGCTATCGTGCTCAGTGCAGCAATCCTCGGGGCACTCCTTGTTTATGTCCTTGTCATGCTCGCCCCGGCGGATAAATCGCCGGTCACGCAACATCCGGCCACCGGTATAGAATCCGACATCCTTTACTGGTACGACCCCATGTACCCCGCCCAGCATTTCGACGAGCCCGGCAAATCTCCCTTCATGGACATGGACCTGGTACCCAAATACGCCAATGGGCAAGATGACGTACCCGGTATCCGGATCGCGCCTGAGGTTACCCAGCAACTGGGCATGCGTCTGGCGACTGTTGAGTCCATATCAAACCGGCAGCAACTGGCACTGAGTGGACGCCTGACGTTCAACGAGCGCTTACGCCACATCCTGCAACTGCGCAGTCCGGGTTTTGTTGAGCGAGTCTGGCCGTTAGCGGTTGGCGATAAAGTAAAGCAGGGGCAACCACTGGTTGAGCTGCTGATGCCGGACTGGGCCAGCGCGCAGTACGAGTTATTGGCGGTTGCCGGTGCTGCAGAATTGCAGCAAGCAGCCCGCCGGCGATTGGTATTACTCGGCATGCCGGAGGATATGATCAAGCGGGTGGAACGCAGCAGAACCGTCGAAACCCACTGGACCCTGGGTGCGCCCATTGATGGCGTTATCGAAGCGATGGATGTTCGACCCGGCATGACCTTATCGGCCGGGCAAACGCTGGCACGGATTATTGGCACCCAAACCTTGTGGTTAGAGACGGCTATTCCAGAGGCGCAGGCTGACGATATCCGACAAGGCCAGACCATGATATTTCACCCCGCTAACGCAGCGTTGTCACCCGTTGAGGGACGTTTTGAAACGCTGTTGCCCATGCTCAATGCAGCCACGCGCACAGTGACCGCCCGAGCTGTTGTACCGAACCCTGACGGGGATCTTTTTGCGGGATTAACCGGACGCGTTACCTGGGAATCAGGGTCGGGGCAACACGCCTTGGCCATACCTACCGAGGCAGTGATTTATACCGGCAAGCGCGCGCTTGTCATGCTGGCCGGTGAGGAGGGGCAATTCACACCTCAAGAGATTTCTGTAGGTCGCGAGGTCGGCGCTATGACCATCGTGGCGTCTGGCCTCAGCGCAGGACAGCAGGTAGTTGCAAGTGGTCAATTTCTCTTGGACTCGGAAGCAAGTCTGCTCGGTATTACTGCCCAACCTGATATTAAACAGACCACTCATGGCCATCCGGAACACGCCGCACCGGACTTGCATGAAGCCGTTGGCGAAATCCTGGCTATTACCCCCGAAAAGGTTCGTTTGAAACACGGCCCTTTCAAAAGTCTGTCCATGCCAGGGATGGCCATGTCTTTTCCTTTGGCTACACCTCAACTCGCAGCGGATCTTGATGTGGGTGATCAGGTGCAGGTAAGTGTGCGTGAGACCGAAGCGGGTCTTCTGGTGGAAGCGCTGGAAAAGCTGCCACGGGAGGTGCACCCATGATTGCAGGTCTGATTCACTGGTCGGTCCACAATCGTTTTCTGGTGTTATTGGGCACCTTGATCCTGCTGGGCCTTGGACTGTGGGCAGTACGTAATACGCCCATCGATGCGCTACCTGATCTGTCCGATGTACAGGTCATCGTCCGAACACCTTATCCTGGCCAGGCGCCGCAGATTGTGGAGGACCAGATCACCTACCCGATTGCCAGCAAGATGCTGTCCGTTCCCGGCGCTACCACCGTGCGCGGCTACTCCATGTTCGGCGACAGCTATGTCTATGTGCTGTTTAAAGACGGCACCGATCTGTACTGGGCTCGCTCGCGCGTTCTGGAATATCTGAGCCAGTTACAGGCGCAATTGCCATCCGCCGCTCGGCCCGCACTTGGCCCCGATGCCACTGGTGTGGGCTGGATCTACCAATATGCGCTCGTGGACCGCACCCGCCGGCATGACCTTTCGCAACTGCGAGCACTTCAGGACTGGTTCATCCGTTATGAGCTGGCGCCCTTAACTGATGTGGCCGAGGTTGCGACCATCGGTGGCATGGTCAAGCAATTTCAAGTGGTGGTCGATCCGGTGCGATTGGCCGCGTCGGGCATTACCCATCAGCAGGTTATTGCAGCCATCGAATCCGCTAACCAGGAAGCCGGCGGCGCGGTGATGACCTTGGGGGATGCGGAATACATGGTGCGGGCCAGTGGCTATCTCAAGACGTTGGAGGATTTTCGCGCGATCCCGCTGACGCAAAGCGGCGGCATTCCGGTGACCCTGGGCGATGTCGCGCATGTGCAAATAGGGCCAGAGATGCGGCGTGGTGTGGCGGAGCTGGATGGAAAGGGCGAGGTGGTCGGTGGTGTGGTGATCCTTCGTTCCGGCGGCAATGCCAGAGTAGCAATCGACAATATCGAAAGAAAACTCGACCAACTGCGCAAGAGCTTGCCGGCCGGCGTTGAGATAGTGACGACTTATGATCGCAGCCAACTGATTGATCGGGCGGTAAGTAATCTCACCCGAAAACTGGTGGAGGAATTTGTCGTTATTGCCCTGGTGTGTGCGCTGTTTCTCTGGCATTTACGCTCGTCCATGGTGGCCGTCGTCACCTTGCCATTGGCAGTGCTAGTTGCTTTCATCGTAATGCGCCTGCAAGGCATCAATGCCAATATCATGTCGCTTGGCGGTATTGCCATTGCCATCGGCGCCATGGTCGACGGCGCCATCGTCATGATTGAAAACGCCCATAAGCATCTGGAACGCTGGCAACATGAGCACCCTCAACAGACACTGGACAACGAAAAGCGCTGGTCATTAATCTTCAACGCTACGGTGGAAGTAGGACCCGCGCTGTTCTTCTCGCTCATGATTATCGCGGTGTCCTTTGTGCCGGTTTTTATGCTGCAAGCCCAGGAAGGACGCCTGTTCGGCCCTCTTGCCTATACCAAAACCTACGCCATGGCAGCCGCCGCTGGTTTGTCTATCACATTGGTACCGGTGTTGATGGGTTACTGGATTCGCGGCGTCATCCCCGGTGAAGAGCGTAACCCACTGAACCGCTGGCTGATGGCAGGCTATCAACCAGTGTTGGCCTGGGTGTTGGCAAAGCCGGTGACGACGCTGATGATCGCATTGGTGGTTTTTCTCAGCGCGGCATGGCCTTTGTACAAACTCGGGGGCGAATTCCTTCCCCCGCTGGACGAAGGTGATCTGCTCTACATGCCCAGTGCCCTGCCCGGCCTGACAGTGCAGCAAGCCAGCGAGCTGCTACAGAAAACAGACCGGATGATCAAAAACGTTCCTGAAGTGGCGCGCGTGTTCGGTAAAGCCGGTCGGGCTGATACCGCTACTGATCCGGCGCCGTTGGAAATGTTCGAAATCACCATTCAATTCAAACCCCGCGATGAATGGCGTGAGGGTATGACGCCTGAAAAACTCATTGATGAATTGGATCGGGCAGTCAGAGTACCGGGACTCACCAACTTCTGGATTCCCCCCATTCGCAACCGCATCGACATGCTCGCGACGGGTATCAAGAGTCCCATCGGCGTGAAAGTGGCCGGTAACGATCTGGCACAAATCGACCAGATCGCCATGGCTATAGAAGCGGTGGCCAAAACCGTCCCCGGCGTTAGCTCTGCGTTAGCCGAACGTCAGGCAGGCGGCCGTTACTTGAATATCGACATTGATCGTAAAGCGGCAGCGCGTTACGGCATGAACGTGAAAGATGTGCATACCGTGGTTGCCAATTTAATTGGCGGTGCCAACATCGGCGAGGTCATTGATGGTCGCGCGCGTTTCCCCATCAACTTGCGTTATCCCCGCGACTGGCGAGATACGCCGCAATCACTAAAGGAATTGCCCGTCCTGACACCCTTGGGCGAACAAGTCACGCTGGGAACGCTGGCGAATATTTCAATCAGCCAAGGGCCGCCGATGCTTAAAAGTGAAAACGCACGGCCAAACACCTGGGTCTATGTCAATGTCGGCGAGCGCGATCTGGCGACAACGGTGACAGATTTACAGCGAGCGATTGAGGCAAAGGTTCCTTCTAGCCCAGGCGTAAGCATCACTTACTCTGGCCAATATGAATACATGAAGCGCGCCAATGATCGGTTAATGCTGGTGGTTCCGCTGACACTCGCGGTGATCTTTATCCTGCTTTATCTGGCGTTCAAACGGATCGACGAAGCCTTGCTCATCATGCTTGCTTTGCCGCTGGCACTTACAGGCGGTATCTGGTTTTTATATTTGCTGGGCTACAACCTGTCGGTCGCTACCGGCGTTGGCTTTATTGCCTTGGCCGGAGTAGCTGCGGAGTTTGGAGTCATCATGCTGGTGTACTTGAAACAGTCATGGCGCCAGCGTTCGGACGCCGGAAAAAATACACATGAAGATCTTCATGAGGCTATTACTGAGGGTGCATTACTGCGGGTCCGACCAAAAGCAATGACCGTTGCAGTGATTATTGCGGGGTTATTGCCCCTTTTTCTCGGCAGCGGAACCGGCTCTGAAATTATGGTGCGTATTGCGGCCCCCATGCTGGGCGGCATGATCAGTGCACCGCTGTTATCGCTCGTCGTTTTGCCAGCAGCGTTTTTGCTGTTACGGAGAAGAACGATAACGCGCCATCCAAGAATAAAGAGCTTAATAGAAACCTGAACATTTGATTACCCCATTTGCTCTTAAAGAGCCTATTTTGAATTTTTTTCAAAATAGGCTCGCTGGCGTTCAACGAAAGTCGCTCCGAGTTTCCCTGCGCCTCACTTGTTGAGATTATTTTCCACCTATCCTTTCTTTCGAATGGAAGCTCTCCTGGAATAACAGCTGTTTATTGAATTTTTTCACCCTGTTCTTGTGATTGGCGCATTGAACATGTTCAGTGTTTTAATCTGGCACAGATACTGCTTTTCATCGGTAATCAAATGTGGAGGTTTGGCCTGCAAAGGGAACTCAGGAGCATTGGTGGGTCACGAACATTATTAAGCGAAAAAAGGAGAGCAATATGCACATGTCTTACTGGCGTTTCTCAGCCATGATCGCTACATCCACTCTGGTGATGTTTGGCTTAATGTATCTCAATACTTACGCAGTGGAGCATATTCTGTGGAGCGAGACGCGGGCCTGGATGGCATTGCTAATGGGCTCAGTGATGGCCGTTATCATGCTGAGTTTTATGTTGAGCATGTACCCCAATAAAGTGGTTAATGCGTGTATTTTTATTGCCAGCGTGATTGTTTTTTCGCTATGCCTTTGGCTGGTGCGCAGCCAATCCACGGTAAACGACACTGAGTACATGAAAGCGATGATCCCTCACCACTCCATTGCAATCATGACCAGCGAACGAGCGCAAATCAGTGATCCTCGCGTGCGTAAACTGGCAGACGAAATTATCGCTGCGCAACGTCGTGAAATCTCGGAAATGCGATTTCTTATCAAGTACATCAGGGAAGCACAATGATAAGAAATACCAAGTGACGCTAGCAGGCCTTTCCACACGTTTTAGTGGACATCCAGAATCTGCCGGGCTTTTTGTGCATAGAGGCCTTGTGCAATGGCAATTTCCTGCAATAAATCACTCGCCCGTGCTGGTTCACCGCAGGCTCGTAAAGCAAGGGCCAAGTAAAAGCGAATGCGTTCATTGGTTGCATCCTTGATATAAAGTTGTTCCAATTTTGCCAGGGCCGTGGCGGGATTATCCAGCGACAATTGCAACACCGCGAGATCCAGTAAGGTTTCCTGGTCGCCAGGATAATGGCGTAACAGTTCCGCGAACACCGCTTCAGCCTCTTGTTTAGCACCCAATGCGATGTGCACCAGGCCCAAATGACGTAAAGCAATATGATCGTCCGCCTTGATAGTCAAAGCGCGCTCCAATGCGCTTTGGCAGCTGCCGAAATCCTTACGCAAAAAATAACAGACGCCCAACTGTGCCCAGGCATCGACATCAATGGGATGGTTACGCAACACCTGTTGATAGAGCTCAATCGCTTCGTCAAAACGCCCCTGGGCCGCAATTGCCGTTCCCAAACGAACCATGAGATGTGGTGTATGCGGGCGAATGCCCAAGGCACGCAGCCAACTGTATTCGGCGCGCTGGAAATTGCCGGCGTGTAAACAGAATCGCCCAAGGTTGTCCCAGGCCTGCAGGTTTTCTGAATCCAGATCCACCGCTTTTTCCAGATGCTCCATGCCCTCTTCCGCCAAACCGAGATTCATCAGTACCTGACCAAGATTACTGTGAGCCATGGACAAGTCCGGTTTTAAATCCAATGCGGTACGCAAATGCAACAATGCCTCATCCCAGCGCTGGCATTGACCGTAGATAAAACCCAAATTATTGTGCGCTGTGGCATTCGCGGCATCTACCGTCAGCGCAGCCAGATAAGCAGATTCGGCCGCTTTCAGGTTGCCATTTAAATGCGCTTCCACACCGGCCCTGATTTGTTCAATTGCTGTATTCATTTAGGCGATCCTCGCAATAAGTCCACGGAGTAATTGATTGGTGTCGATATCCGGTACTTCAAATTCCACATCATCAAGAGAAATATCAAAGGGCTCACCTTCTTTATAATGAATCGGTAAGCGAATACCAAAACGGTAATCGGAGCCAAAGGTGTAAGACGCAAATTCCCATCGCTCGTCGTACACACTGAAGCCCAACGCGCGCACGCTGACATAGCCACCGATATCAAAGGTGAAACTCGGTTGTGCATGTACCGCCACTTCCGCTTCGATATCCAGGCCAGTAGCCGGTGTCCAGTCCACATGCACACCTGCTTCCGCCGCGCCTTCGATACCGAGCGTGCCGCCAATGTCCAGCCCACCGGTTGCACTGGCACCGGTGATACCCAAACCGATGCCCGCGCGCACCGATAAACGTAAGCCGGCGTTCGCGGGAATATTTAAATGGGCATCGCCTGTAATATGCGTATCTTCTTCGTGGTCCGGGTTGTAAGTCACGCCCAGGCGTAATTGATCGACCACACCGGGACCGATACCCGCCGTCGCACTCAAGCCCCCACCGATCTCCGCCACAATGCCGGGGAAAATCGGTGCTTGCACGGCGATGTTAAAGATGGATTTATTGATCTCGCGCCGCGCAAAAATTTCCAGCTCATCGGGCAAACCGATTTCACCGGTCACGGTAATTTCCCCGTTTGGAGAAAACTGTACACCGGCGGTTGCTTGCAGCCAGGGGGCAAGTTGCAAAGAAAGCGAACCGCCACCGTAAACAATCAAGGGATTATCCGGCTCGGCGGTTTCTGAAAGTGTCTGGCCATCTTCACCGACACTGCGGTTCGTGACGCCGGCGTTGACCCGACCGGATAACATACCGCGCGAATAATCTGCTTCGATCTCGGCGGTGAAGGCGCCGTCGTTGTAGCTAATTACTAACTCTGAATTAATGCCCGGAATGTCAGGCTGTGCGGTACCTGTTGCACTGACAGCATATCCTGAACCATCTTCTCGCTCGACAACTCGGGCACTGATGGAGCCACTTCTAATACCGGGAATGTCCGACGATAAATTGAAGCTTCCACCAATAACAAAGCCTTCGTCTTCATTATGGGAAATCTCCATTGTGCCACTTTCTATTCCCGGCACAGTGAGCTGAGCTTCTCCAGAAGCATGAAAACCGTTCTCTTGAGAGTACTCAGCCTCAATAGTAGCTGTGGAGATACCCGGGACTTTTCCAGAAGGAATTGTAACTGTGCCACCTATGGTCCATAGACCTGATGCATAATCGAACCTTATTTGAGCGTTCGTTCCCTCCCCGAATATGCGTTCGTCAAAATTAAAAGTGCCAGCCAAGGAAACGCCGTCACGAGAGTGATAGGAAGCCTGAGCCATTCCACTTCCAATCTTATCGATCTCAAAGTCAATATTTCCACTTAGCTCAAATCCCCTAGTGCCACCGGATACAGTTACAGATGCTGCGATGACGGAAAATGGTTCTGGTACATTAATTTCCTCCATCATGAAAGTTTTAGAGACAGTCAATGAATCTCCATTGATCTCAAAATCAACGCTGGCATCCTCAATAAGAGATACGGAAGGATTAATTCGGCCCGTCACAGCTAGGCCATTTTCTGTCAATGACACTCCGTCCACTTCAATCGGACTCATACCAGTTATTTCTTGGCGAAGCCCCATTAAAGCTGACAGTCTGCCTTCCGCAAAGGCGCCCGACTTCAATGATCCATTTATGGAAACAACATCTACAGGCTCTGACTTTTCAAGTGGTGGCAATTTTGAAGCGGAGTTTTCCGGGATGTAGAAATACAAAGTAGCCAGAGACGTCGTTGCATCAGCAGATTCTACATTGTGAATTCTCGAATCATCATGAAGCTTGAAGGGGGATAGCATGTCTCTAGCCCCAGACATCAAAATTCTTCCATCTCTTGCAGAATTTTGCCTCAATTCTCTTCTTAGACCCCCTTGGAGAGAATGAAATAAAAGAATATTCCCTTCCCTGATATTCTCTTCGATGTTCGACAACGATACGCATCTGATCTGTACAGGACTGGCATCCAATAGCGCTTGAATGTGGACTCCATTTTCAAGGTCCGAAATTTGCCATACATCTTCATCTGTAATCGTACCACCACCATGTAAAGATCCTGAGTAATTCACGCCATTGAACTTCATACTTAAACGGTTCTTTAAAGCAGTGACATCCCAATCTCTAAAAGCTCTTCCGCCATAAGTTGCGTCGTTATTCCGCACGAATCCTCTTACTTTCTCTAAAATATTCTCCTTTAATGTGTCACCTTTTTGTTGATTTTTACGTCCACGTAATAAGATAAAATTTCCAATAGCATCTATATTTGATTTTTGTTCGTATCCCCCCCGCGGAGAATTAGCTCCAACTTGAGCTTCTACAATGTGATCCACCTCATAAGACGCCTTACGACCTTGAAGGGGGGCATTCCTTCCTTCTGGCGTCCATGTAGGTCTAATAGCATTTGCTGCAATTTCATCTAGGGACCCCATTAGGTATTTAACATTTTCACCGCCAGTGGAGCCTGTTAGGCGGTGATCGGGTGAAGGAACCTTAAATACGAGGAATCCTTGATCTGCATCAGCACTGTAACCTGGAGCAAGTTTTAATTTATCTTTAATTGCGCTCAACCTACTACTCATATGTTGAGAAAAAATTTCGCTCTGTCTAGTGCTACGGTTGCCTGAATAATTTTTGTGACGAATCAACGGTGTATAGCTACCAAAATGGTCTGAAGTCACTTGGGCTACTGTTGGGTAGAGCAACTGGGAAAATTCTATATAGCCGTTACTCTGGTATAGTCCGTTGTCAGTATCCGCGGTAGCGGTTGTATCATCTCCTTCTCTCATAATTTTTCTTTGTAATCCTTCAGATTGCTGCACCACATGCGTCAACTCATGCACAAGCAACTTCCTCCCGGCTTCCGTCGTAGGCGCGTATTCGCCGGCGGCGAAGAAGATGTCGTTGCCTACGGTAAAGGCGCGGGCGCTGAGTTGTTTGCATAGGGCGTCGGCGTCGCCGCTGGTGTGGATGGAAACGCGGGAGAAGTCGGCGTGTAGTTTGCCTTCCATTTCCTGGCGGATGTCGTCGGCCATGGGGTTTCCCTGGCCGCGCAGGGATTCGATTTTTTGTTCGGTTTCGTCGGCGACGATGGGGGTTTCGGGTGATGCGGCTTCTGCATCGATTTCAGTCGTCGTGGGCCCTTCTTCCTGTCGGTGAAGTTTTGTTTGTGCGGTAACGTCCTCTTCTTCCGTGCGTGCAGCTTTCGTATTCAAATTTTCCGCTTCCGCGCGACACAATTTGGTGCGCGCAGTGTCTGGCTCTTCTTCCATTCGGGAAATTTTGGTTTGCAGGGATTGTGGTTGCTCTGCATTATTCTCTGGTTTGGATGAGCCCGGCGGCGCTGTTTCGTCGGTCGTGCGCGCTACACCTTTCGGCATACGGCTGACTTCGTCGGCCACGCGGTCGGCTTCCTGTTCCTGGGTGTCGCCCGGTGTACTGACAGCCATCTTGGTTTGCAGGTAGGCCGAACGCATCACCTTGCGCTGCGCTGGGGAATCTTTTTTCTCTTCGGCCTGGCGTTGAGCTGTTTTATTGTCGTGACCGCCGGATTTTCCTGAACGCTTTTTTTGTGCAAGTGTTGCCATGGTCGGCGTCCTTTATTGTGTTGCCAGTGACTGCGCCAGATGTTCAAGTTTGGTGGGGATGGCTTTACCCAGTTTGCGGTATTCATCCATCAAGGCGCGCAACAACATAGCAGGAGGAATCATTTGATTTTCCGTCGTATTGATGTGTGTTGCTGCGGTAAGCACGGCATTGCGAATAAAGCCGCCGGGCAGTTCGGAATAGCTGGCGAGCAGTTGGCAAAATTGTTCGCCGGGATTTCTCGCACCGAGATGGGATTGCCAGATCAGGTAACGCTCGGCTGCTGCCGGTGGGACAAATTCAATAATGGCATCCAGGCGGCGGGTGAACGCTGAATCAATACGGGAACGGCCATTGCTGGTCAGGATTGCAATGCCAGGATGGGTTTCAATGCGCGTGAGTAAATAATTGGTCAGCATATTGGCAAAACGATCACCTGCGCCACCGGTGTCCGTGCGTTTACCGAATAACGCATCGGCTTCGTCGAGCAATAATATTGTGTCACTCGCTGCCGCTTCATCTAGCAACAGGCCGAGATTTTTTTCTGTCTCGCCGATGTATTTGTTCATCACCGAGGCCAGGTCTACCCGATACAAGGGTGCGCCGAGTTGTGTTGCAATGTAACTGGCGGCCAGCGTTTTTCCTGTTCCACTTTCGCCGGAAAATAACACACGAATTCCTAAATTTACCGAGGCCTGGGCCGTGCAGCCCAAATCCTGCCATAAGGTTTCGCGCTTTTTACAACGCTGGATTAATTGGTGTATCTGTTGGTTCACTCCCGCCGGCAACACCAGCGCATGGCTATCCACCTGGCGCAACACTGGCTGTGCCAATTGACGTAACCGATGACTTCCCTGGTGAAGACGTGAGCTCAGAATATGCTGACGCTTAAGCGGTTGTTGTTCGCGGGCTGCCTGGGCTTGTGCCATCTGTGACAGCGTCTGGATGCTTGCACCGTCGATCAGCGACGATTCCGCCAACTCCTGCGCAAGCTCTGGCGATGACAAATAGTTCTGCCACAATATCTGCCGCTCCTGCAAAGTAAAGCCGGGAATGTCCAGCTCCACCGGCGCTCGCCCCTGCACAATACCCTCGTGGCCACAGAGCATCACTTGCGCCATAGTGCCGGCATTGGGCACTTGATAAATCTCCCCTGGACCAAGCACCGGTTCAATGACGGGAAGCCATTTGCCGTAGGTGGCGGCAAGGTGTAAGGCCTTGTCACGCGCCCATAAATCCGGGGTGATTTTAATTGGTTGAATATTCAGATAACGGGCCAGCTCGCTGGCAACATGGACAGCAGT
This sequence comes from Cellvibrio sp., assembly GCA_035490615.1. GTDB lineage: Bacteria > Pseudomonadota > Gammaproteobacteria > Pseudomonadales > Cellvibrionaceae > Cellvibrio. The sequence goes on along the minus strand of DATJLH010000019.1, from coordinate 23,530 downwards.
GGCACGCGCACCACGCAGTACAATTGTATGAGCACGACCTAACCGAATGTGCTGCGCAATGATCGCAAGCGATTGTTGCAAGGCTTCAGGCACCAGCGGCTCATTACCCGTAAGTTGAATCGTGCCGGGCCAGGACACTCTTGCCCCGGTCAATAGCGACCACAATAATCCATCAACCTGTAAATGGCGCAAAGGCCAGGGCTCATCGCCAACAACCTGAAGCAGGCCCGCATTGACCAAAGGGTGATTAACAAGATCAATCGGCGAGACATCTGCATCAAATAAATCATTCAACAACTCACACACAAGATGCAGGCGGGGGCGCGGATGTTGATCCGGTGTTTGTAATTCTGCGAGCGCCAGGTTGAGCCAGTAACTGTTTTCTACTTCGCCGCACAAACCGAGTAAAAACAGATCGGCCAGGCCAAGCTGATAATCCTTCAGTACCTGTTGCAGTGGTTCAGATAACCTGAGGTGCTGAATGCGCGTATGTGAGCGCACCGTTGCCCAGTCGTAACGGGAAAGCTGCCAGTGGCTTGCCAGTTGTTGCGCGTGTTCCGATTGTGTAAAGGTAATGGATGGCGATGCGAGCCGCGCGCGGCCGAAATCACTGATGCCTGCCAGAATCCACTGAGAAAAAAACGATTCCTGTTTTGACCGCGCATTGTGCGCTGGCATGGATGAAATCCTGACAGTGCTGTTCATGGGTTTGGGTCTCATATAGGATTTAACGGTAAGAGATCCGGATCAGTGACATAGTGATACTTGACCACCTGCCCCAGCCAGGGCTGCCACCCGGGATTGATATCCAACCCCAACAGACGCAAAGGCAGTTGTATCGACGACACATGAAAATACACATTGATGTACGGCAGGCGCTGCTCAATACGCGCACGCAACAGAAAAAAATCCGCATTCCACTGCAGGTGTTGATGAAAGCGATGTATTACCTGCGGCGTCAGCTTTTCGGCAAGATGCGCTGCAGATTGTAAAGCCCCCTCTTCTGCGGGCGTTGCCAACTGACTGTCGAAAAATTCCATTAACCCCGCATCCTTACCGCAACCCAGCATATGCGCCATGTGCTGGATAAGCTGCCAGGGAGCCACCTGGCTTGCCTGGATGTCGTCGGTACATTTAGTCAGTAGCAAGGCATTGATCAGGAAAAAAATACCGCCGTACTGGGTCAGGTAAATGTCATGATCCGGCAAAACGATAGGTTCAACACCGGTTAATGAGGCAGATGGACCTGTGGCGTCGGCAACAAAAACCTGCTGCGCTTGGCCATCAACATTTTTGGTTGTGCTTTCGGCATTTTCCAATCTCGCAGCGGGAATATAGTTGCTTTCCACCTCAAGCGTTTGAGCAGCGTTTTGCGCGATGTGTTGCTTATCCGCAGATTTTGTATCGCCCTGGATAACGTCACAAAACCATTGTTGCCAACGCACTGAAAAATGTCGATCCGATAATTTATGCGGGTAAATTTTCCAGGCGCAGATCAATGAAATTAAAGCGATGACATCAGCATTATCCAATGCATCACGTTTGAGTGAGATCAGGGTATCAGCCCATTCAGGTAGGATTTTCTGGCTCTCTACAGAAAATTGTTCCTGCGGCAAGGTGTTACTGTTTGATGCGGTGGGCGAATGTCCCTGCCACTGCGTGACAGTACAGAGCTCCCGAAAAATATCGCGAACATTGTCAGGCCCCAATGTTTTAATTAATGCGGGTAAACAGCGCGCACGATTCAGACGAAATAACACATCGGGCAAATCAAACACATTTTCCTGCAAGAGATTACGCAATATAGCTGTGGGCGTTGATGCAGGGTGGATAAATGTCTGCCAATACCAATGCTGATAGTTATTGCGTAAGAGATCCAGACAAAGGTAGACCACTTGTTCAGTGCGGTGACGAAAATAAATAATGTCTGCCGTTTGTGCGCCCGGCTGCGAGATATGCACTGCGTTAGCCACCAGCTGATGCGCCATGGCGGCAGCATCTGCACCCAATTGCCACCAGGGGCCGCGCACGTCAATGCGCCGGATAACTATCAACCTTTCGTCATCCTCTGCTGGCCAGGATTGTGCTTCCAGAGAGTGCAGCAGCGCCTCGCGGTGATGAATTGCTCCGCTTAGCGTCATACGTTGAATGGCAACACCACGAGCGTCCATTCCACGTTACCTTTTTTTGCCTGGCATCATAAAGCCGGTAACGGTATAAGCCGTGGAGGGTATTGCATCTTGCGTTACCAGTTGGGTCAAGGTGGCTACTGCACCCTTATCATCAAAATCGTCGATCCTCAGCGTGCCGATCAGGACATTTGTCGGGCTCACCATTTGCAATAGAGTACCCGGCAAGGCTTCCTTGTTTAGGGTTAAACGCAGCGCCTCGCCAACAACAAATCGCCCCGGTACCGTTGCCAAATTACCACGTAAAATCTGATCGGGGTCATCCGCTGCGGCGAGCATCAAGGTCGCGCGAATTAAATTGCGCACGGCGGAATGGCTTGTACTGCTGGCGTTAGTGGTAAGTTGCCGCCACCACCACTGGATTAATTCCACCAGCGTGCGTATACCATTAAGGTCTTTGGCTTCGGCCTGCCCGATGCCCGGCCATTGTGTGGGTTGCTTTACATTAAGCGTATCCAGTTCAGCGGCTTCGGCCCATTGCAAACGGATAGACGGAGCAACCTTGCGCAATTCTTTCAACAGCGAGTGGGTAGCCTGGTCTAGTTTATTGCGCTGGGTTTCAGCTAGCCCCCGTAGCCGATGGGGTGGACCATTCAACAAATCTTCCAGCGAAAGCAGTTGTGCAGCATTGCGCTGGTATTCAAGGATGGATACGCTGGGAATAAACGTCTTGTGAAGTAAATCGGTCATCAACATCTGGTTCTGATTGCGCAAGCGGCCCAGCTTTACCGAAACCATCTTGCTGTCCGCCTGATAACTCTGGCTGATGCGATAACCCAGGCGCGCCTGGCGCACACCGAGCATACGTTGCAATTGCGGGCGGGTCGGCAAGAGTGTGTAATGGTTGTGCAGGCTCACCCAATCATTCATGGAAATATCCAGCACGGCTTCCATAAACACCTGGAGATCTTCCGGCAAATCGATGTCTTCCAGGGGATAACCCGGCACCAGGTCATCCAGACTGCCGTAGCGCAGGGGCAAAGGCGTTACCGGGCGGAGGTTGATCGGCGTTTCGCGGACGCGGGCGTAGAACAAACCTTTATGGTTGTTGAGAATACGGGCGCGCTCAGCGTAGGCTTTTTCAACATCGGCCCAGTTTTCGGCCACCAGCAAGCGTACGACTTGATAGTCGCCTTCGCTGCGGATACGTTGTCGGTTCAGGTTAGCGAGCGTCTGGTGGTGTTGGGGAATCTCGGTTTCCACTTTGCCCAAGGCGGTGCGTTTTTCGGCGAGGATTTTTTGTTGGAATTTGTGCAAATTGACCAATTCGCGCCGCAGCCGCTCGATTAACAGAATATCTTTCCGGATAATCTTGCCTGTTGAAAATAAGGCCGGATGATAGAGCTTTTCGCCAGTCTTGGACACTGGCAATTCTGATTCGGGCATATCAAGGGAGGTTAAGCTATCAAACCTGCTCCAGCCTTTACCTGCTGTTCCTTCCGAGCGTTTTACAAACTCATAGTTTTCGAAATTGTGCTCTTTGTAAATCCAATGCACTTTTATCTCGTCAAGGTACTGTTTTACGCGAGCGACCAAAGAACTCTCACTGGTTCTACTAAATTCATCCCGCAAACCAGCAATTTCATCTTTTGCATTAAGATAAGCAATATCAGCGAAATCAATATGGGCAATGGTGCCAAATTTTTCGCTTGGCTTCTCGAACACCTCTCCATCATAAAGTTTTTCTGTATAGGGCTGCCTACTGTTTATGATGCCAATATAGTCAGCGATGTTTGCTTTGTTTGAAATCTGGTAACTTTGTTCTTTTTTAACAACGTCTTTGGCCGCTATCATTGTGGTGTATTCAGTCTTTTCCTTGACTGCATTAATTAGCATCGCACTTTTCTTTTTTATCGCCATGATACTCTCCTAATTCCCATCGGGATCGCTATCTTCTGCAATCGGTTGATAATTAACACTATCACTCCATCGCATAAGATTAAGACCACTACCATCACCAATAACACCGCTGGCAAGCCCAGCAAAGGAGACAGTAATCGAATCCAACTGTTGACGTTGAAGCAACAGAAAGTCACTGACCTCATCAATCAACTCAGTACTGCGACTGATAAAGTTCTCAATGGTCTCTATTTCATACAGCAAGTTTTCCCGCTGGCGATACAGACCGTCACTGACTGCTTGCTCTACGGGGAACGCCGGCTCCGGCGATGTCAGGAATAGCTCGTCCCAATTCTCATCGGATATCCGCGCACTGATAGCACTGTAGGGGCGCGGTAAGACTTCCGATTCTTGCATCTGCAAATGGCGCTGGGATACCAGCTCTGAAAAATAACTGAGGGTAGCTTGCGGCGCCGGTTGGCTGACAGGTAAGCCGGCGAGCTTGCGCTCTTCATTCGTTAAATCAAAATAATCGTTAACGGGTCCGGCGACTTTGTAAATCTGTTTAAGCACCGATACCTTATCTTCCTCGGTAAAATCGCTCGGGGTGCGGGTGATGTTTCCATACAATATAAAATATTCAATGGCCCAGGCGTTGTAATCGGAGGCCGCTTGCACATAGCGCTCGTGCAGCTCATTGAGCAGTGCCATATCAATATCCGGCAGGTCCAGCAAGTCAGCGCGGTAATCATCCGGCTCCACCGCGACCATAATGCGGATACGGTCCTGTTGGTTATGTACAAGATCAATCACACCGCGATGTAATTCATGCTGGATAACACCGTCAACACTGTTGGCCGGCACCGCCACCAATTCCATTTGCAAATCGCGGGGATTGAAATGCAAAACCGGCCGCTGCCAGAGATTGCTATCATCTTCGCTTTCGCGCCCGGCGATATCGGTGATTAAATCCCGGGGAAAGGGGCCGGCAGCAGGCAGATAATCAACGCCGGTAACGGTGGCCAGGTTATCCAGCATTTCTCCATCCGTATGATCATGACGCAGTTGGCTTTGCAGAACCTGCCAATAATTCAAGATGTTCTGGTAAACATTATCCGCTTCCGCATCGAAGCGCCCTGCCCGGTTCTCCACCCATTGCAACTGGTCGTCGACAATCTTGAGCAGGCAGACAGGGACTGCCCCGGTGTCGGGATCAAACGGCGAATCGGACAGGGAACGAACCAACACGCGCATGGCTGCGCGGTTTTTTTCCATGGCCATCCAGGACGCCACCTTGGATATAAAATGTAAATCCAGGGTCGCGAAGGTTTCCAGGCGACTGTCGCGCAATGGATTAGGCTCTGTGCGTGAACAGGGATCAGCGCCTTCACTCTCATCCACCAATGCAACTTGCCGCTTTACCGTCAGAAAATAAAACCCCTCAACCGGCACCGATTCATGATCTTCCGGTGTAATGCGGTTTTTATATTCATCAATCAGCGAATGCCAATCGAGCCGAATAGGGAAATTAACATGCACAGCCCGACCATCGCCCCCGACACCCAAACCGGGACGCACGTTAATATCAATACTCTCGTCCGTTTCGGTGATGCTCACATCAAGGCCGTAGACAATGCCCGGCGGCGCGCTGCGCAATAAATCCTCGCAACGCTCGTCGACATATTGCTGCATCAGGTCAAATTCCTGCTCTGACAGATAACGCCCGGCAAAATAATGCAGGCGCCGGGTATTGTTGTCAGCGATAACTTTATGCAGTTGTAAGCCTTGGGTTTCCATAATCTGCTCCGACGGTTTACTCCAACAGTTCGCTCGTCAATAACGCTTGCTAACCACACTATTCCGATTCAGCAAGTTTTCTCCATTGTTCCATCAGCCGTTGATCCAGCTTGAATTGCTCGCCGGTTTTCGCCATCAGTTCAGGCAAGCGGGTATCGGGATTTTTCTCGAATAAGGCCAGCAGATCGGACAGCTGTTCTTGTTTTGCCACAATGGCAAGCGTCGGCCAGTTCAGCGCATCGTAGCGGGCCGGCATCACCAGCAAGGCATCAACAATCGCGGCCAGCGCGCGGGGGTTATCCTTGGTATTTTCGTGCAATTCCTGCGCTGCTTTCCTGGCTGTCTCGTCGTTTACCGGGCGACGCTTGAGAATGTCTTCAATGGACACCGATGGACCGCCATTACCGGATTCCAACTCCTTGATCCGTTGTTCAGCCTCGGCCAGTTTCTTTTCAAGGTTTTCCTGTTCCGCCAGGATATTCTTATTTTCTTCTTCCAGCTGGCTGACTCTTTCGCGCAGGGCGGCGGTTTGATCATCGCCAGTTTCCGCCGCCTCCAGGGCTTCTTCAAGTTCCTCAATCTGTTCATTAAGATCGTCGATCAGAGCCCTGGCTTCGTCGAGACGTTCATCCGGCGTGCGATTCAGTTCCAGCAGCAGGGCTTCGTTGTCTTCCTCCAGTTCATCAATACGTGCTTCCAGTTCCTCCACATCCTGCGGTAATTCAGCATCAATATCCGGCAGGTCTTCGTAGCGTCCTGCTGCCAGAACGATGGCACTGACCTGGGTCTCTGCCACACGCGTTGGTCGCCTCACATAGAAAATATTTTTGTCACCGGCCCAGATTGCATTCCAGATAGCTGAATCGGTATTTTCCTCGTGCGTAGTTTCGCCATACGCGCGCAGTGCATAATCATCCAGATGGGGCGGGTGGAGGAATTCACGCTCGCTTTCTGACAATGAACGCGTGTGCTGGAGCTGCCGTGCGCGCAAGGAAAATTCGTGGTCGCTCAGCGGCACCAGGATGACGATATCGACATCAGTATCTTTTTGCAGGTCGATGGGTTCCAGCGCCTTGCTCTGCTCAACAATCGCATTGATGTCGTCGAGTCGAACCGGCGCAATACTGACCTCAAAACCTTCAGGAAAATAACCCTGATAACCATTGACGGGGTCGACACAACGTTTGGGGATTGAGCCAAAAGGTGGCATCAGATCAAAGTAATGCGCAGCGGGAAAAGGATCTTCGCGGGTGCTTTGCTGGCGCAGCTTTAATACGTCCTGCAAAAGTTCCTCGTAGTGGTAAAACAAATCCATTTGCAGGTTGTAGCGCGACTGGGCCGGCCGGTGTTGCCGACGCAGCAGGCCGCGGTCCAGCCACTGTGGCTTGCCATTTTCGACGGCGAGTAATCCCAAGGCTACACCATTCTCGGACAACTCCGCTGGCTGGGTGCGATGCGTCACAATAAAATCCCGCACCAAGGCCGCACGCGATACCACCGAGCTGTGCAACCGTTGCCCCGAGGATTTGGTTGAATACACGTAGCGGGTGGGCAATGCCTGCAAGGTCAGGACAACACCTTCCGCATAAACATTAAAATGAAACCCGCGCTCTGCTTCCAGGTCGCGCGGATACATTTCCGCACTGCCTTCGCCCTTCTCCGCGTAGGCCAGCACCACGGCATACAACCCCCGTTCCAGATAACGAAAGCCGGGATTCAGTTCGGCCATCTTTGCCGGATCGTAAAGATTAATTTCAAGGGTTTCTTTTTCAAGCTCCAGGATACGCCCGGAGGGAGCAATGGCTAATCCCGGTGTGACCAGCAGCCGTCCTTCGTCAGTGAGTTGGATATCGAGCCCCCGGACAATACCCTGCCCAATCACTCGACCCGCTTCTCGCAAGCGTTCATCCAGATAAAGTTGATCGCGAATTAAATCCGAGGCTTTGAGTAAGCGGCCATCGTAATAGTTGGTACGCGACAACTTGGGATCGATGCTGGAAATATTGCGCGCCTTATCTTCAGCCAGCGCAAAATTTACCGGATTAAACGGACTTTGAAAAAAACTCATGACGTAGGCTCCTGTCTGCTCAACCACGCCAGCTGGTTTGCCGTGCTGACGAAAGGACGCACAAGGTTATTAACAGTAATGCGGGCGGGATCGATATCGGGTTGCAGGTCCGCCGTTAGCGGGATGCGTACTTGTGCCAACAAGGTGCGGGATAAATCCTCAATATCACCATCAATCTCCAATGCACGATTGGTCGCTGGAATGGCGTAAATCAGGCGAGCCTTGTCCGCATAAAATTGCGCTTCTGCCGTATGGGCTGCTTGCATAAACGCCGTTTCTGTCGGCGTGAAATCCGCGTCCGGATCAACCGTTTCCAGATTCAAACCGCGCCAGGGATTCTCCGTACCGGAAGGCGTGGGGCCGGGAATAATTTCCAGTAATACACTGTCGCGTGCACGGCTGGGTTGTACCGGGTCGGTTCCGGCGTTGATCTTGCGGGCTAATACCGGTTGTAATCCAGTGGCGCAGGCGTGGTATCGCATGGTGACTAATAAACTCAATACTGTGTCGCCCTCGATAAAACCATCGCTCAATAATTGATTGCCTTCGGGTTGCTCAAGCTGCGCCACCAGCCAATCGCGCAGATTGACGCAATAAGGTTCAAAACTCATCACTTCACGACCCAAACCATCAACACCAATACCGGGTGTGACAATCAAACGCACACTGATATTGGCCGGTTCCTCGCCGGGTTCTTCTGTTTCGCTTCCTTCCGGCGGGTCCAGTTTTACCGCAAAACCCACCAGGGTTCCTGCACCGTGAAACCAGTAATTGTGGCGATTGATGCGCAAGCGATGGTAAGTCTGTTCCGCGCGCGTCGCATCGATACCTAACAACATCCCCGCTTCAAAATTCACGCGCTCCAGCGGCGTGTGAAAATCGGCGTCCTGTTGCAGGTGTTCTTCAAGTGTGAATTGGCTCATCAGTGTTCTCCCGTAAAACCGCGATTGCCATACAACAGGTCGGCGGGCGATAAGGCCGCATGATTACGCATGACGCCTTCGCGGCCCAACCAGGTATCATCCAGAATAACCTCACGCCAGGGCATGGGATGTTGCAAGTAAGTATTAATGCCCAGCAAGGGCGACAGCCCCAATACAAACGGCAAGTCACTTTCAATAATTTTCCATTCCAGATGCGCCGGAATCTGTTGCACCAGACATTGTTCAATCACCTTGCGAAGCGGCTGTGCATCGCCATGCAAGACAATTGACAGGCGATAAGCGTAGCGATCAAAAAACGCTGTAACAGCTTCTTGCTGTTCTGAGGTTTCTGCCAACTCCGGCGCAAACAGCGCAAGGAATTCCTGCGCGGTTTCGTCCGTCAGGATCAGCGATTCACCGACAATACTGTTACCGCTTTGACCGGTGCCCAGGGTCAGCGGATGATCGTTATCGTCAAGGTCAATGCCGATAATGGTCGCCAGCGTGCGACGCAGGCGATAATTTTCCACCGGAATAATCTGGCCGCGACTGACGGCGCCGTCGGTGGCGACATCCAGCGCGAGGCACAGGCCTGCATAGGTGCCTTTGATTTGTTGCAGATAACCTTCCACTTCCAGCCAGCGCCGTTTGCGTGCTGTGGGCCAACTCGCGGACATGGTGGATGCGATGGTAGAACCCAAACGCATCAGGCGTCGTTCCGGTGTGGTTGCCGGGTACAACCAACACTCGGCGTTAACGATGGTTTCCTCTATCGGCGTCATCAACCCTTCAAAACTGGCCAGCATTCGTTCACGCACATCGGCACCATTTGCCGCGCGTTGATCGTTAATGTCGATATTGTCCTGCTGATGAAAATGTTCCGGCAGATAATGCGCCTGCCAGGAGAAACGCGGGTAATACACTCGCATGCTCGCAATGGCTGGTGTATGCCGCCCGTCACCGCGCATGGAAATTTTTAATTTCAGGTAACGACCGCGGATTTGCCGCACGGCGCCGCGCTCGCGTTGCAGTTGAATGTCAAATAGCCCCTCGTGATCCTGATCAGGCTCGAAACGTCCGCGATAAAAAGGTATTTCAGAATGGCGCGGCGACCAGAGCGGGGGCGGCTGTTCTTGCCAATCGGAACCCTCTTCATCAACGTCATCAAACGCTTTTACTGAAACGCGCAATTCACATCCCGGTGGAATACAGGCTTCCATATAAATCCGGTGCCACACCGTATCGTAATTGCCGGAGTCGAGCGTTTGATTCAGGATGGCACTACCCTCGCCTTTAAACCGCGCTTGCGACAAGGGATACAATCGTTTGGGCCCCTGCTCCGACAGATAGCGCACCATGCCCCGTTGGCCGGTAACAAAGCGCACACTCTGTTGGCTGTGTTGCGGATAACGGCGCGGTTCAAGCGTAAAAGTGCCACCCTCGTGCAGGAGCATCACCGGTAAATCCAGCGCGGGATCGGCGGTATTTTCCTGCGGGACCATCAGCACGATCTTGTGCGGTGCCAGCACAGCAATGTCAGTAAAAAAAGGGGAATCGGGTAAGTGCCAGGTGGACAGTACCGCAGCGGGGTCATCATCCAGGCTGCGCGCCATGAGTAATTGTTTGTCGGTACTCTGATTCATCAGCAACAGGTACAGCTGTTGCTCATCGGCGCAGACGGCAATAATCCGCAGGTTATCCGGCAGGTTTTGTTGCCAGTGAAGTTGCAGCGGGTGCGGATTTTCCTGCAAAGGTTCAAAGCGATCACGGCGCTTTTGATAAGCCTGGGGTAAGGGTTCACCTTGGCAGAGCCCCAACCAATTATTGCCCACAACCCAGATACGATTCAGGTAATCCACCCACACACGTTGCGCTTCATGTTCGATATCCAGGCGCAATTGCCAGCGTCGTGCAAGATGCACCACTATCAAACCGCGTTGCGTTGCGCCTTGAAATACCAGCGCAACACGGCCATCACCACCCAGATGCACATCCACAAATTGGGTATCGTCCGGCGCATTCACCGGATCAAGGCTGATAGCCGCCGCCGTGTCACCGACGCTATCCTGGCTACTCGCCAGCACAGGGCCTGCTGTTGCGCTTGCATCGCCTGCATCGAACCGCTGTTTTTGTTGCCAATTGAGTGCGTAGTAAAGTTGTTGGCGATCTTCGCTTAAAAAACCCAACTGACCAAACGCATCTTCAACTAACGGCCGCGCTTCCTGCCATTGCAAAAATGCGCCGGCGCGATTGATAACCGACACGCGCGGCACCTGTTGAACGGCAAGGCGAAATAAGGCCACGGACTCATCCCAGACACAATGATCAAAACCGCCGGTGCGAAAATCACCGGCGCTGCTAAGTAATTGAAATTGTGTTCCGTAACTGTCCATTCGTGTTAAACCTTATGAATTAACATAATTCCGGAATGATCGGGACGGCGATTGCATCGTCGTCATCGTCGCTGCCCTCACCGCTGGTGATGGCTGGCGGCGGCGGCAAGGCTTCGCCTTCGTGTGCCTCCACTGTCATCACTTCCGGTAGCTGGTATTTCTGTAACGACAGCTTGTCTGTTTCTACCCAGTCCCCCTGTTGTGTTTGATAAAACAGGCGGACATGATTTACCGCCAACACGCCATTCACGCGGGCTGCGACGGTAACCAATTCATTCACTTCCAGCGCGCGTCCCATCGGCCAGCCTTGCGCCAAATGTCCGCCGGGTGCCAAAGCCCAGAGGTAAATCAACAGTGCCTGATTCACTGCATTCAGGGTTTCTGTCAGAACACCGGGGTCAATCACTTCGACGCTCAGGGACAGCGCGACAGAAATAAATTCCGGGCTGAGTACATACAATTCGGTGCCGAGCAATTTGCGCTCGTCCATATAGGTGTACACATCGCGCAATAAACCCGCGGTCGGTTTGGGCGCAGCAGCAAACGCGGGCGATGCAGGCGGCATGACGAATAAACTGGCCACGCCAGGTACATTAAAACGCACGCTGGCCAGGCTGTTGTTTGGCAACAAACCGGGAATCATTTCAGCACGACCGACAGGGGCAATCGGGTTATCGCGGGCCAGTTGAATAAAATCCTGTTGGGTCACCGCACGATTGCGATGTTGCAAATGAGCGGGAATACGTTGTTCTGCTTCGGCGACGGTTTCTGCATCCAGGCCGTGGGCCGTGCGCCACTCGTGACGCAATAAAAACTGTGTGCTGGCGGGTGTAATCAACTGCTTGATATTGCCCGCCGGCAAATTGCCTTGCCTGCCGCCACCATAGCGATAATAAGCCGCACGAATTCGCGCATTGGGTGCGGGACGGCTACCACGAATACCATCGCCGAATTGCACGGTTCCGGTCGCACTGTCAAAACGGTAGACGCGGTCGTCCGGCCTGCTCGCTGCAAAATGGGCAACCGGTTGCCAGGGCGCATAGGTACCGTGCTCACTGACTTCAATGAGTAAGCTGGCTGCATCCACATCGGTACGATTCAACATGGCCACCTGGCCTACCCGGCCATCACCAATGCCGATCACCTGATCGCGCACAATCCCCTGGGCAATGACATCGACGGCGTTAATACCGAGATAACCCAGCTTGAGATCTGTCTCACCCGGTGCGGTTAAACTTAACCAGCACACCACCTGTTCCGGCGGAATAGCCGCAGGCTGTTCCGGCGGTGTATTGCCAAAACCGGCATATTGCGGATCACCGGCAAATTGCGATTTCAATACCCCGACACTTTTGGGCAAACGCAAACGCACCACGCCAGTTTGTCGCCCACCTTTGGACGTGTCCTGAATCACCTCCAGCGGCAGGTACATGGCTTTACGATCAGTGGCATTTTTTTGCCAGATGATGTGCCACTGTAATGTGCGCGGCGCCAGTGACTCCGCAATCTCCGCCGGTTGATCATCCAGTGGTGCAATACCGATATTAATAATTTGTCCGGCCAGGTTTTCACGGAATTTTTCCATGGTCGCCGGCGCCGCGAGTTTTTTATCCGGCAGGTGCAATAGCAGATAAAAGCGTTTGTCCTGGCTGTGCGCCAGGTCCAGTGTGTCCTTACCAGCGCTGAAGCTGCGCGGACGAAACGCTTTGGTTTTCACACCGTAGATTTCGCGCAAACTGTGCCGCGGTATACCGAGTGAATCCAATTCTGAATCAGAGACACTTTCCTTGGTCATCACCGCCATCGCCAGAGGTGTGGACTGTAATTCACCGAGCGTGCTGAAGATCACTTCGCCTGCCGCCAGAGTACTTTCGCTGCGCAATAGCGGTGGTAATCCGGGACCCGTCGGTTTGGTGTCAATTGAAACGATACCGCGCGCGGCTTGTGCGGGCCGCATGGGCAAATGCAACAGGTTTAAAAAGGCTTGCCGCTGACGTTCGGGAATCAGGTTTGCGCGGTAAATGACGGACTCTGTCATCCATGCGAACACGTCGACCAAGGCCAACATGGGATCGCCTTCGACCAAAGGCTGCATCTCCGGCAAATGCGTTTGCAAACGCTGCCGTGCTTCAGCCACCAGGTCGTCGAAACTTCGATTGTCGAGTGATGTAATGGGTATTGGCATTGTCTTAACTCAATTGCAGTCCCAGTTCCAGGTTGTCTTCCTCGGCGGTCATCTTGATTCGGTAACGCAAACTCAAAATAACCTTGTTCAATTGTGCCGGTTCCGTGCTGACGGTTAATTCCAGGATGTCGATGCGCGGCTCCCAACGTTGAATGGCTTTGAGGGCCATATCCGCCATTAAACGCCGCGTGGTTTCATTGTTGGGTTTATGGATAAATTGTTTTAACCCAGCCCCGAAGTCCGGACGCATCAATCGCTCACCGGGTTGCGTCAACAAGATGTTCCAGATCACTTCGCGCACGCTCTGGTTGCCGACCGACCAAGGCAAACGTTTGTTATCTAAACCGCTTAATGGAAAACTGATAACCGATGACATATCACGCCCCTACTTGCGGCACAAACGCGGCAGTTGCAGGAATGCCCAAGGCAGCCAGAAAAAAATCAGGTTCAGCAAATTCAGGATGATCATCAATAAGATCATTGCGCAAATAGTGATAATCGGAATGCTGAAACTGATGCTGAAACCGAGGCAGGCATCCAGGCGATTTTTTTTGTTTTGTTTTTTGAATTCCATATCCGGTACCACGCTGTTCAGCGCTTCTGCCATGGATCTGGGCGTTAAAAAGGTGACGCCTTTGGCGAAGCCGCGTTTGAGGTCCTGGAATTCAGGCAACTGGATCACCACCGGGCGCGCTGCTTCTGCATCCAGCGGGCTGGCTACACGGAAGGTTTGGCTGGGGCTGCCCCAGGCGATTGCTTCATCGCCGCAATCGTTGCGATACCGTACAAACGGCACGACAAAATAATAATCCTCTTTACCTTGCGTGTAGCGTGGCAATGGCAGGGATTTTTCAATTAATTGTTCAGCTTGTTCAGCACGCAGTACCAATTGTTCGCGCAAATTGGCGGCCTGGTTTTCGCGCACATACAAATCTTTAGTGGTGCCCGGCAACACCGGTAAATTCACGAGTGGTGCCTGCCCCGCCTTTAAACGCAAATTGTCTTGCCGATCCAATTCAGCCAGCCATTCAAACAGGTCATCGCGGTGTGTCTGAAGGTAATGCAGGAGCGTTTCCACGACCGGACGGCCCAGTGTCGATGCGTCGCCAGCCACACCGACATTCACCAGAATGCCATCGTAAAAATAGATCTGCGACAAGAGATAACGCAGGGCTTCGTTGTCTTCAATCGATGCATCAAATACTTGATAACGTTGCATCAGCGTGCGCAGCAGTCCGGCAAACGCACGGGTGGGAACACCGCTGTCCACTTGCAAACCGGTTTGCTCTTGCCAGTGGAAATGTTGCGCAATTTCGTCGACCACCTCTGACAGTTGGCCGGTGCAATCGCACGCCGGCCTGTCGTTTTCACCATCCCAACTGCCGAAGGGCCATTCATGTTCGGCCAGTTGTCCGGTTGCAGACACTTGCGTCGCTGCCGCCGCTGATGTGGTGTTGTCTTCCACTTCGCTGGCGAGGCTCGCCTCAACAGATCCGCTTAAAGGTAAATAACCAAACAGCAATGTGTGATTACGGCTGTGTTGTTCCGTTTGGGTATTGACGAGTTGCGTATGCAGCGGATGGGTTTGCTCGCCGCTGTAAGGTGGCGTCCTGGGTTTGCTTTTAATAAAGCCGCGCTTTACCAGGCGACGATAATGATCCGGTTCCTGCTCATGATCGATCGCATTGGCCGGGCGCCAACCAATGGCGACACCGTCACGCACTTGCCAGGTCTGGTAATTGTGTGGTGTGCCTTTGCGCACCACCAAACCGGCAGACACGATGCGCGCGGGATCTAGCGCGGGTTGCCCCTGGCGATCACAACTCACCTCGCAGGACACCACATAAAACGTGCGATGAATCGGCAGCCGCAACACCACGCGATCCTTGCCAAAGCGGTCATCAGTCAACCAGCGTTGTGCGCTGCGTCCTGCCAGTTTGCCGGTGCTGGCTTCGCGCTGGAAGCGATCAATGAATTGATCGTCCAGATAACGATGCAACATGGTTCCGTCACTGCTGGCAGCGTAATAAGGCGCCGTAACACGAATGCCGTGATGCTTTACCATATGTTTCCTGCTCCCGGTGTATAACTGGTACCGACCACGGAGGTGGCGATCAAGGTATCGCACTTCACCACGCCCGAAAATTGGCTCATCGCCGCGTCCACTTTTACCATTCCTGCACTCACATTTACTTGCGAAGCCTGCACCTCAACCGTTGATGCACTGACAATACTGATGCCCGAGGTGGACAGGGTTACGGACTCACTGCCCTTCTCAATTTTGATTTCGCCACCGCTCGCTTCGGTGATGGTCAGGTGATAGCCGCTGCTGGTCTGAATGTTGACTTTTGGCCCATCACTATCATCAAGAATCACCCGCGTCCCCTGGGGCGAAATCAAACTGTATTTATCTTCCACCGCTTGCGCATCGCCGGGATGACTGCTGC
Source organism: Cellvibrio sp. (assembly GCA_035490615.1). Taxonomy (GTDB): domain Bacteria; phylum Pseudomonadota; class Gammaproteobacteria; order Pseudomonadales; family Cellvibrionaceae; genus Cellvibrio. The sequence continues at coordinate 7,689 of DATJLH010000019.1, read as the reverse complement.
CACCGCTCCAGACAGCGCCCAGCACTACTGGCAATTCCGGACTTAAAAAAGCCAGTACCACAATTTCATCGACTTTCGGTAAGCAACTGATGCCATAACCCTGGCCCGCACTGCTGGTCATGCAGGTGGCCCACAGTTGCATGCCGGTATTTAAAATCTCCACCTGCAACCGTCCACGGGTTTCCGGATCACTGTTATCCAGTACCCGCCCGAGGTGTAACGCCTGTAATACACCGGCCTGATGATTCATAACAATTAATCAACCACTCCAGCCACCACGTTGCACCTTCAGGTGCGTGATATAACCGCGCTGCGCATCAAAACAATGCTGGCAATCCACCACTTGATATTTGCCTTGCAAGCGTTGGCTCACGCCCTGTAATTCCACTTCGCGACCGACACGCATACTGGCGATGCCGGTGCATAAAATATCGCCGTATAAAAAACGTTTGGCTTTCTGGTGAAAGCGCCCTTTTGCCCAATCCTGGGCTTCCAATTGTGTGCGCGCGAAAGGTTGCGGAAAAATCTCCGTTTGTCCCCAGGATAAATCCTGCAATATATCCGCTGCCTTGGTGTCATTCGCGCCAGGAAAGTCGTCGTTCTCGCTGTCGGAGTTGGCGTTGCTTCCCAAATCAAACCCTTTTACTTGTGCACGTATCGGTTGGTGATTTAAATCTGCAGCAATCCGTAAATGTTGAATATTATTTTGCGCATGAAGTTGCTCCGGCCGTGCATCCGGCTCTTCTGCTTTTGCGCGCAACCTGCCATTGTCAATGCGCAGGCTCACATCATAGGGCGCCAGTAAACGCGCAATAAAAGCCAGGTTACTTTCATTCATTTGATGCCAGGTACTTTGTAACTGACTGACCTGGATATCCGTGTCCAGCCCAAGGTCACGCACCAGTGAGGTAATCACGTCATCAAGGCTCATGTCTTCAAAGACGCGGTTGTGCCGACTACGTGCCAGGTGATGCAACACATCTTCTGCCAGCAGCACCAACTGTGGTGCACCGTCACCGTAACGTTCTTCGATAGCGGTTATTTCGCCACTGAACAAGGGTTCCGCATCGCTGTCGCCCGCCAGGATATCTAAACGGTTGCCGTGTTCGATGGATTGAAAAGCAAAGTCGGCATCGCCGTCCGCACTGTTGCTGCGCCAATTGACGAAACGCACCTCCGCATTGGCCATACCACTAAAGGGCAAATGAATACGCATATCCAGCAAGGCTGAATTTAATTCCGGGCGCAATTCGTTTTGCAGACGAATACGCGGGCGGGCGTTAACCGTGGCGATATTTTCTTCAGTCAATTTTCAGCCGCTCCTCACGTTCCATACTGAGCGCCAGCGCTTCCATCACCTGCTGTTCCGCTTCATCCAGACCGGTTGCGGTTGCCGGTTGTGTCGCGTGATCGGCCGGTGCTTCAACGTGGGTAACCAGTTCATTGATAATCAACGGCATGAGCTACCCCTCCAGTTCCGTGTGCGCATCGAGCTGCAGTGTCACTTTACCCTTGATGGTTTTTTCTGTTTTCAGTGAAAAAGCGCCGGGAATACTGGTACCCAACGCAGCAGAATTACCCACGCGAAAACCCAAACCCGCGTTGGCAGAGATGCCGACACTTGCACCAAGGCTGACACCGGGAATCGACAGGCCGGACTGGCTGCTTAAGCGCGGATTTTCCATCCCATTGAATAACGCCAATTCACGCCACTGCTGGGGCTTTTTGTTGGTTGCACGCGTGGCACTGGCGGCACTGACATCTTCACCACCGGGCGCAAATTTAGGCTGATTTCGGTCGCTGATTTTTACACTCGGGTCCGTTTCAAATTGATAGCGGTCCTCTTTGAGTGTGAGTGCCAATGTTGCACGCAGGGGTACACCTTCCGGTGAGAAAAAATCCAGGGTTTCGTTGTAGCTGCTCACCATACCCACAAACACAAAAGCGCCCCATTGAAAACGACAGCGCTTTGGTGCACTAGGCCGTTCGGCCTCGGGATTTTGTGGCTGCATAAACACATCAGCAATGGCTTTGGTTAACAGGCGCACATCCGTGTTAGCCTGGTGATCAGCCTGAGAAGCACGGCTTTGGGTTTCCGTTTTTTGGGTTTTGTTCTGCGCTGCGCCAGTCGACCCACTCACCGCACCCGGCACACTGGTGTCAAAAAGCAATTGCACCGCGAGAGTCGATTCGCTCTTATCAATATATTGCGCTGCACTGGAGGTTTCACCACCGGCATTGTCCGCCTTGAGCGTGTTCGACAAGGTCACGCGCAGGCTCGTAGGATTGAACTGCACAATAATATGTTGAGTTTCATCGGTTTCCGGTTGATCGCCATTCATAGGAATCAATACGGCTTTGGTCAGCGCGGGGCTACTGCTCATGTTTGCTGATCCTCCAGTTGTAGCGATAATCCTTCGTGAACCAGATGCAGTTCTTCAATAGCGACCTGGCTGCTGGTGGCCGATAAATCCGGACCTTTAAATTTAGTGGCCATGGCCCGTTCCAGTTTCCAGCTCAACACCGGTTTAATGTCCTGATTAAACCGGTTGTTGTCATATACCTCGATAATGCCAGTCATACGGTAGGCATAGTTCGCCTGGCGAGTCGTCACATCAAACCAGCTGTATAAATCGCGCACCGAGGTTACGCCGCGTTTTAATACAATGGCCGGAAAGGTGGTGTTACCGGCCAATTGGATTTCGCCCCAGTTACGTCCGCCTTCTTTCATGGTCTTGGGTGTCATGGTCGATTCAAAACCAGAGACTTCGCTGAACGCGCCCTGACAAATGGGCGCGTTTTTATCACCATCGATAGCGTATAGGCTCACCACAAAACGAAACGGGACGAATTCAGCCACGGCTTATCTCCAGGCGATCCTGTTGCAACCGCAAACGAATGGTGTCGATAGGAAATGCCGGGGCGATATCAATAGCGAAGATCAGGGTGGACGCATCGTTGTCACTTAACAGCCGTTGAATACTGAATGCCTGGTCAGCGGTCTTGCCGCGCAACGCGCCCAGCTGATGCAATCGATTAAAAAAATCCTGTAAGACAACTAACGGCTTTGGGTCAGCCGGGTCGACATTGAACAGTAACTGATGACCCAGGTGTTCAAGTTCGCGATACAGCCAGCCCAGGAAACGGGAGATCTCACCACTGCGGGCGTGCTCGGTTTGATCGCCAAACACACCACCACACAGGCGCTCATCATCAAGCTCTGTTTTTTGCAAGCGCGAACGCAGCACTCCAATCGCTTTGTCGTTGCGCAATACTTCAATGTGTTGTTGCGACAGCCGCGGAAAGGGTTCGTATTGTCCCGCCAGCGGAATGCCGGCAACAGATCGCCAGGCGCCTTTACTGGCCACCATTTCTGCCATCTTCCCTGCCAGCAATCCCGTTGCGGTCATCAGACGGCGGCGGTGATCACGCACATATGGATAAATTATCTGCACGCGATGCAAGGCATCCGCGAGTTGGCTTTTCTGCAAATTGTTTACATCCGTCAGCGCACTGCGCGATTCCTGCGGTACCTCGCCAAGTAACTCGCGATCAAGGGGTAAACTGATCAGCAAACGCAGGTCGGGACGGAAACGGGAAATTGATGCGAGCATAGGCCGCAAGAGTGTGCCGAAATGGCGCGGCTCCGGAGCCTGCTGCATTTCTTCGCTGTTACGCCGCTCGCGCACACCGTCCTCAAGGTTGGCACTGCAGGGTAAAAACTGCGGTACCGGGTTCGCGATGCGCAGGTGTGGCACACCTTCAATATGTGCCGGTATCTGCAAGCGCTCCAGGTCTGGCATCACCAGTAAACCTGCGCGGGGCAACGCCAGCGCGCGCATAAACGCATTGCCTGCACGAATATCCAGTGTGGTGTTCTGCTCGTCGGGCATAAACGCTTGTTGCGCAAGCATCTGATCGACATTGATGATCCACAATTTTTTAAACACATGGCTGCCGCTGTAACGAAAAAAATCCTCAACGGCTGCCGGCAACCATAATTGGCTTCCTGCAAGACGACTGCGATACACAGTCGCCGGATTTTCGCGCGGAAATAATTGCAGGAATTCCGTCAGGGAATACAGCGGGATGGGCAAGTTGTACAAAGGATCTGGCTGATCGATATCTTTCTTTAGTGCGTCCAGTTGTTCGGCATAACCCAACGCGGCTATCTCCTGGGCCATGGTTTGATGAGCAAACAGGACACGCTTGTCCGCCGCACCGGGGCAGTGTCCGATCATCACCACCTCAAAGGCAGCCTGACGGTCCACCACCGGTTCCGGATCGAGATATATGCGCTTGCCATCAAAATTCATTGCACCCGTTCCCTGCCCGTTTGCACGTTAACTACGTGCATGGTTTATGTGTATTGAATCATGCGAACCCCGTGAACACGTATCAGGATTCTTCAATCATCTCCACGGACAACACCAGCTCTTCCATGGCGACATCGCCGCCGCCCTTGGCCGTCAGGGTGGGTCCGGTCCACTTGATGGGGGTCACACCATGCAGTGTCCAGGTCACTACGGTTTGCTGGCGATTTTCGCTGAGCAGTTTAATGGTGATACCATCGCGCTTGGCTGTTATCTCGCCATCCCGGGCCTGGTTCAACCATTCCCAGATATTTTCTGCACCGATCACGCCGCGTTTGAGTGTTACATCACCGCTTTTATGGATGCCCAATATTTTGCTGACGTAATTCACTTTGGCATTGCCCGCGCGGTATTCCGCCACGGTGACTTCCGCATTTAACCCTGAGACTTCGGAGAATCCGCCGATGACTTCTTCTTCGCCACCGAAACCGGTATTCACCAAAAAATTAAACGCTGAATAAGGTGTTTCTCGTGAAATAGGCATAATCAATTCCTTTCTAGGGGCTGAAGAAATTAAGCATCAGCCGTTTTCTGGCCGACCCGGAAAACGACAAATTCAGCGGGACGCAACGGCGCCACACCCACTTCACAAATCAGCCTGCCATTATCAATATCGTTTTGAGTCATGGTGCTGCGATCACAGCGCACAAAATACGCGGAGGCGGGTTTGCTACCGAGCAGGCGGCCATTTTTCCATTCATTGAATAAAAAGCTTTCCACCGTAGTGACGACATTCGCCCAGAGTTTTTCACCGTTGGGCTCAAACACTGCCCACTGGGTGCCTTTATCAACGGAGCGTTCGAGATACAGGAAATAGCGCCGCACATTCACGTATTTCCATTCCGGATCGCTGGATAAGGTGCGCCCACCCCACACGCGGTGACCGCGACCGGCAAAGGAACGCAAACAGTTAATGCCGTTGGGATTGAGCAACTCCTGTTGGAATTTATTGATATCCTGCTCGAAGCGCAGTGCACCCAGGACCGGTGTATTGGCGGGCGCTTTGTGCACACCAAAGTCAACGTCGGTACGTGCATAGATACCGGCCATAAAACCGGAAGGCGGTAGATTAATCGTTTGTGATTGTCCGGTAGGATCAGAGGTAACCACCCAGGGTGTGTAGAGCGCGAGGCGGGAATCGTCAAAGTTATCGCGGAAGGCGCGCACTTCAGACAAACTCATATTTTCGCGGCTGTCCACCAGCCCGATGCGGTAACGCATCTTCACGCAATGCTTGAGCAATTCGGACACCACTGCCTGGTGATTATCCGGATCATTCGCTGCCGCCGGTGTCATCACAATGGCAATGTCTTCAATCTCTTCCAATGCCGCCAGACCCGTCGAACCTTGTTGTTCATCGGTCTCACCGGCGTAATCAATGGCAATCGGCAAATTGCCATCGGTGCCACCTTCCAGCACGATGATGTAGCGCGGATCATCGAAGGAATCTTCTCCGGGGTTTAATAAATCGGAGTTAAATAAAGTGAAGAGCGCAGTGTGTAACTGCTCAACAGTACCTTCAGCTTCCACGGCAATCGGTTGGGTTAATCCATCCAATTTCTTTTCCGGGTTTTGACGCAGCACTTTGGAGACGAAATTTTTTTTATCGCTATCGAGCGACAAACCAGCGGCCCGATAAACCACCTCACCTTTACCGGGAATCCCTTCATCCTCAACACCGATTTTACGGCGGATAACGTCGAGGGAGAACTCCCGCAGGACGTGCAACGACTTCACCGCGTTAGGCGCTATAGCAAGTACGGCAAGGTCAAAAGAATTATTTTCTGACTCTATATCCGGCAGAGTGAAAACCAAACCATCCGCATCCACCAATCCGCGGATAATTCTGTTGCCGCCCAGATTAAGCCCGGTAAATCCGACAATATCTACCGCCTCATTAAGCACTAGCTCGGCTGGCGTATTATCAGCTAAAGGGCCACTGGCAGGCTGGGCTGCATAAGTCACCCTGAACTGATCAAACCGCGCGGTAGCGACGCTATCGGTAACACCGGTTCCTAAATCAGCTACATCAATAAATTCAGTCACCGGATCGGCATCTCCTGCCGCTGCATTGGTTACTTGCGCGCTGGTATCCTCAAGAAAGGTAAATCCCGTTGCCGTTTTTTCAGCTAATACTCTCAGTCGCAGCAACGGAAAATTCCCACCGTCGTGAGTAACGGTTCCCTGTAACTGACCCGCCTCTATATTTTCCAATACCAATAAACCGATTGAACCTTCGGGGATTTCATCGACGTCTGGATAATTTCTACTTTTCAGAAGATTCTGCGCATCTTCCCAAATCACCTCGACATCAAAGTTGCCGCCTGAACCGGGAAAGCGTGCCTCAATATTCAAGCCGTCCGCAGCAGCACCGGCTGTTCCTGCTGAACTGCCAGAACCATTAGCGTCTGTATCGTTGCCACCATTGACCACGCGGGTGACAAACAATTGCTTGCCGCCGTTTTCAAAGAAAGCGCGTGCGGCCAGGGCCGTATAATTCAGATGGGTTTCGTCACCAAAGGTCAGGGAACCGGGGTCACCGTATATCCGCTCAAACTCGTTGTAGCTGGTGATAACTTCCGGCGTACCACGCACAGGACCATAACGGGTTGGCCCCGCGATGCCGGCCACACTGGTGCCTACACCTTCGATAGATTTTGAACGGAAACTGACTTCTTCGACAAACACTCCAGGAGCAAGATATTCCGGCATGACCAGATTCCTTTTGCGTAGGTTAATGGGGCCGTAACGGCATGTTCAGGTAAAAATGTCTAACCTTGTCTGAGCACAACAAAGGGTTGATCCCGACTGACAATTCGCATCGTGTTACCCGGTGTTATGGCGAACTCGATGGACGGTAAAAAATTCCCGGCTTCAGTAAAGCTTTCAATGTCTACATCAATAACTTGATCCGGGTCTATCGCTGTTATTTCGCCGGTATTCTCGATTTCTTCTTCACCCTGTGCCGGTATCTGAACGGTCAACACGGCGGCATAGGTTGATGCAGGTGCGTCCTTCGCCAGGGCCGGCATACGATTTAATGGCAAGATAAAATCGCCGTGCGCATCCGCCTGTGCGATGAATTGCAAAGGGTTACCGACAGTCGGTGTGACCACTGCCGTGACCAAAGCCCAGGCGGCGGGCGTAACAGGTTGATCATCCCCTGCATCAAACATCAGTGTCCCGGTCAACGCGCCGGCGGACGGAATGGCGGTACCCGAGGGTGAGCGATAAAGCGCTAGCCAATGCCCTGCGCCCTGCCCTGCATTAATCGTAAAGCGTCGCGGATTAAAATAACGGCGGACCGGCGAGATAA
>DATJLH010000018.1:0-3130 GCA_035490615.1 Cellvibrio sp. | reverse complement strand
TTCGGTATGAGGAACTTGGCCGTGAACGCGGACACTTCCGGTTAGACCCTTTGCTGCAACCATCTGCCGTAAACGGTTTTCTTCCGGCCCAGCGCCATATATGTCGTATTCTATTTTTTTGGCAAGAAGCAGAGGTTCCATTGCCTCAATAGCCATGTCCGCGCCCTTGTATGGCACGAGCCTACCGACGAAGGCTGCTTTTAAGGGTAATGCGTAGGTTGACTGGTTCTGAATGGAAAACCGATCCGGGTCGATGGCGTTTTCCGGAATTAGGAGCGATTTTTCCCGGGTGTAAGCGGGCAATTGTGCCAGAGTGGCTTTTGATCCGGCGATGAGCGCCGCGCTGGCGGCCCGCATAGACCTGTAACCGGGTAGAACTTTATAAAAATCTCTGAAATTGGTCAGCCACTCCTTTTCCTTACCTTTGACTTCACGAAATTGCACCGGCCATTCGACGCCGCCGTTCATCGGACCTACGACAAAGGGAATCTTAATTTTTTTGAGGCGTTTGGCGAGGTAGCTGGGGGCGGTTGGGCTGACAGGTGTGATTCGATGCACAATATCGAATTTGCCTGCGCGAAGGTCCTTCTCAAATGTTTTCCAGCACAGGTATTCGAAATACGGATAGATCAGGCTTTGGAAGGCGGTCGAAACCGTCCAAGCCAACTTACTCCCGCCTCTAATCAGGTTGGCAAGCTTATGGATGGGTGCCGCAACCTTTTCGGTATTCAGTGCGGTAAATTCGCGGCCATGTTTCCAGCCGAAGCGTTCAATCGCCGCCCGATTCCGTACTTGGGTCACCAGATGGACGTGCACTTTGCGAGAGAGGGCGAGCGTATGAGACCAACCGACGAGAGGGACACTGGTCCACTCTGGATTCGCCGCCTCCGCGAGGACAAGCACTTTGAGATCTGAGTTTTTCGCCATGTTGCGAGCGCTTACCGCTGGTTTTGAGGAGCGGCGAATGTATCACAAAATACGGGGAACCAATATGCGGCGAGGAACTGGAGGAGATAAAGGTGACGGTGGAACGGCAGATAGGAAAAGAAAGCCGGATATTGCTCCCGCAATATCCGGCCCGTTTATTTATTTCGCAAATCCTGCGCGAATGTACTGGTTGACGGACTTGGCGGTGTATTTCACGTCCCAGCTTTGCAGCGGGCGGGTTTTCACCTTGTTCATGAACTCGTCGTAGGACTTGGTGCCGCCCAGTGAGGCGTTGTAGTCCGCCAGGGTCAGGCCCGGGTTCTTGTAACCGTTGCCATCGCCTTCGGTCGCGTTCGACCAATGCCAAGCGATGTTGCCGGATTCCACGACAGTGCGGCTCTTGTCGGCATCGGTGATGCGTTGAATCACATAGCTCCGTGCTTGCAGGCCGGAGGTAAACTGTTTCCACTTGTCATCACCCGTGGCGCGACCGCTGACGATATTGCCGGTGGAGACGTAGTCTGCGGCACCGTGCACATCGATGTTGATGCCGAATACCGCACCGGTACACAGGTGGTTCCAGAGTACGCCGTTACCACCCGCGCAGGGGTTGGTGCCTTTGAACATGGAGTGACCTTCGCTCACCACGTTATTCTTCAGGTGGGCGCGGGTTCCCGCGGGCAGTGCGGTTTTCTCGTAGCCCACCAGCAAGCCGATGGCATTGCGACCGAAGAAGTTGTCTTCTGCCAGGCCGCCACTGCGTAATTGCGCACCGTGGCTTGAGCCGCGGGAGATGATGTTGTTGCGCAGGACCAGCTTGTTGCCATCACTGCCGGCTTGCAGATACAAGTTGTGGTTGAACATGTTGGCACTGGCGCCTTTCACGCTCGGATGCCAGCCGCCGAAGTCAAACACGTTTTCTTCGATCAACAATCCCATGACACCTTCGGCGTAAACGTTGGACGGCCGTGAATTGCGGTGGTACGAGGTCTCGTTGTAGTAGGCTCCGGTCCAGATGTTGCGACGCAGGCTGATATTGGTCGGGTTGCCGGTGGTCCACTTCTGCGCAATGAATTCGATGTGGTTGAACACGCAGTCTTCGATCAATACGTTGGAGACAGGGCCGAGAAACACTATGTCACCCTTGCCGGTACCGGTGAAACTCGCGCTGCCAGACACTTTGGTGTGGTTGGAGAATTCAACACCGATGAAATTGGCGTTCTTCAAGGTGAAGGCGTGCAGCAGGTTCTGCGCGCTTTCGAGTCGGGGACGGGCGCCGGAGGTGCCGTAGAAGCCGAGGACGCTCGGTTCTGCCGCGCTGCGGCCGCTGACAAACTCTTTGAGCAGCTCATCGCGCCAGACGTCACCGCGCTTCAGATACAGGTGATCCGGGTAACCTGCGCGCATTTTTTCCATGCCGGCGCTGACGGTTTTGCAAGGTGCAGCCTCGGTCAGACAGGCGTTGGTGTCTTTCCCGACGGAGCTGGAGACGTAGATCAGTTTGGAGTCGGCCGAGGGCTTGATCGCCGTGAAGCCGGCGGAAGTTCCGGTGACCGGCGCGACCACGCTGACGGACGCGGTGGCGCTGGCGGTTTTGCCGCCCTGGCTGATCTGGTAGGTAAAGGTATCGGTACCCGTGAAGCCCGCCTTGGGTTCATAGGTAAAGAAGCCGAGGTCAAACATGGTTGCGGTTCCATTGATTGGTGCTTTGGTAATTGTAAACACCGCACCGCTCTCAAAAACATCGTTGCTGCTCACGGCACGACTCTGGCCAGGCTGGCTGCCGCTGCCGGCGGTGAGGGAGTAGCTGTCGTTGACCGCTTGCGGATCAGCCACCGGGGGTGCCACTTGGCCGGTCACGCTGAAGTTGAGCAGCAGCGGGATGCCCGCTTCACCGGCGGCATTGGCTTCCGCGTAAGGGGTGACGATCAGGGTGTAGTCGCCGGCCGGCAGTTCGCCGCCGTTGATGTCCAGGTGCTCGCTTTCATTGGCCAGGGCGTAGGCGGCATTGTTTTCCGTGCGCTGAATGCTGACTGGGCCGTCGAGGCTGAACTCGACGCTGCCGGTTTTGCTGGCGTCTTCGCTGATGGCGATCACGTTGGCCAGCTTGCCGGCCAGGGTCGCCAGATCCACTTCGCTGCCTTCGGCCAGGCGGCTGACGGGCAGGTAGGCGCCGTTTGCATCATTGACCACCACCAGATCC
>DATJLH010000017.1:0-35450 GCA_035490615.1 Cellvibrio sp. | reverse complement strand
GCTTTAAAGCCTACGACATTCGCGGCAAATTGGGTGAAGAATTAAACGAGGATATCGTCTACCGCATCGGCCGTGCCTATGCGGTTTTTTTACGCCCTAAAACGGTTGTAGTAGGGGGCGACGTGCGCTTGACCAGTAATGCGTTAAAAAATGCATTGAGTAACGGTTTGCGCGATGAAGGTGTGGATGTTATCGATATCGGTATGTGTGGTACCGAAGAAATATATTTTGCAACCAGCCACCTCAAGACTGACGGTGGTATCGTCATTACCGCCAGCCACAATCCCATCGACTACAACGGCATGAAGATGGTGCGCGAAGGATCAAAACCAATCAGCAACGATACCGGTTTAAGTGATATTAAACGGCTTGCAGAAGCCAATGATTTCGCCCCGGTTGATTCGGCAAAACGCGGCAATTATCGTCAGGAAAGTACACTGGATGCCTACGTTAAGCATTTGCTGACCTATATCGATACAGCGCAATTAAAACCATTAAAACTGGTAGTCAACGCCGGTAACGGTGCTGCTGGGCATGTTATTGACGCGCTGGAAAAATATCTACCCTTTGAATTTATCAAGATCAACCACGAACCCGACGGCAATTTCCCCAACGGTATCCCCAATCCACTGCTACCGGAAAATCGTCCGGTGACCAGCGAGGCTGTGCTCAAACACGGCGCCGATATGGGTATTGCCTGGGACGGTGATTTCGATCGCTGTTTTCTGTTTGATGAGCGGGGCGAATTTACCGAGGGTTATTACATCGTCGGTTTGTTGGCAGAAGCGTTTCTTATAAAGAGCCCCGGCGAAAAAGTGATTCACGATCCGCGTTTGGTGTGGAATACCATCGATATCGCCAAACGCAATGGCGGCATAGCGATCCAGTCAAAAACCGGCCATTCGTTTATCAAAGAGCGTATGCGCGAAGAAGATGCAATCTACGGCGGTGAGATGAGTGCGCACCATTATTTCCGCGATTTCTTTTACTGCGATAGCGGTATGATCCCCTGGTTATTGGTTGCTGAGTTGTTGTGCCGCAAGAACCAACCCTTGTCCTCCATGCTGGAAGATTGCATCGCGCGCTTCCCGTCCCCCGGTGAAATCAACAGCCATGTGGAAAATCCCAAAGAGGCCATTGAACGCGTCCTCGCACATTACGGTGATCAGGCTAAATCGGTCGACCGCACAGACGGCATCAGTCTGGAGTTTGATAATTGGCGGTTCAACCTGCGCATGTCCAATACCGAACCGGTGGTGCGTTTGAACGTTGAGAGCCGCGGCGATGCCGAGCTGGTGAAAAGCAAGACGGACGAAGTCCTGGCATTGCTCGCCTAAATTGCTACACATCGATACCTTCGTGTGAGAGATAGCTAAACCAGAAACCAAGGAGTTTTGAATGCAAATCAAAAAAGCGGTCATCCCTGTTGCGGGTCTGGGGACCCGTATGTTGCCGGCAACCAAGGCAATTCCCAAAGAAATGCTGCCGGTAGTTGATAAGCCGCTGATTCAATATGTGATTGAAGAGGCCGCCGCCGCCGGCATCAAAGAGATCGTCCTGGTGACTCACGCCAGTAAAAATGCCATCGAAAACCATTTCGATACGAGCTTTGAACTGGAAGCACAATTGGAAGCACGTTTGAAGCGTTCTCTCTTGCAGGAAATCCGCTCCATTACGCCGCCGGGTTTGACCGTTATTTCGGTACGCCAGGCGGAGGCTAAAGGACTCGGCCACGCTATTCTGTGCGCGCGTCCGGTGGTGGGTGATGAACCCTTTGCCGTGCTTTTGCCGGATGTCCTGATCGACCGTGCCGAATGTAACCTGCGCCAGGATAACCTGGCGGGCATGACCAAGCGCTTTATGGAGACCGGCAACAGCCAGGTGCTGGTTGAGCGTGTACCGCGTGATCAGATTGACAAGTACGGCGTGGTGGATTGCTCCGGCGTAGAGATCGGCCCTGGTGAGTGCGCGGCCATCAAAGCAATGGTTGAGAAACCGCCGGTTGACGAAGCACCCTCGGACATGGCTATTGTTGGTCGTTATGTGTTGTCCAAAAAAACCTGGGAATTGCTCGCCAAAACCCAGCCCGGTGCCGGCGGTGAAATCCAGCTGACCGACGCCATGGATGAATTACTGGAACAGGAAACCATGGAGGCCTATCAATTGATTGGTCGCAGCCACGACTGTGGTACCAAGATCGGCTATATGATGGCCAACGTGATTTACGCTGCCCGTCATGATGCCATTGGCAAAGAGTTTGAAGACTTTATTCGTCAGCGTTACTGCAAATAATCATTATCCTGTTAGCCGCCCCTGAGCAACAGGCGTACACTCAGGGGCGGTTCACTTCATCTAACACAGCAGTGGAGAGATCACTTGATAATACCCGTTATCATGGCAGGAGGGTCCGGCACACGCCTGTGGCCTCTTTCCCGGCAGCACTACCCTAAACAATTGTTGAAGCTGTTTGGCGACAAAACCATGCTTCAGCAAACTGTCTTGCGCCTCACTGGCATACCCGATATTGCTCCACCTATTGTGGTGTGCAACGAAGAACACCGGTTCATGGTGGCCGAGCAGTTACAGGAAATTAATCAACGCGATGCGGTGATTATTCTCGAACCGGTCGCGCGCAACACGGCACCGGCCATTGCACTGGCTGCACTGCAAGCGCGTTCGATGGAAACCAATCCAACCCTGCTGGTACTGGCTGCCGACCACATGATTCGCGATGTACATGAATTTCAGCGAATGGTCGGTGTGGCGGTCCAGGCGGCTGCCGAAGGGCGTATTGCCACCTTTGGTGTACAACCGACGCATCCGGAAACCGGCTATGGCTACATCAAGACCGAGACGGGTAAAAGTGCCGACGGTGTGTATTTCCCCGTAGAGCAGTTTGTTGAGAAGCCGGATCTGGCAACGGCGGAAAAATACCTGGCGGCAGGTTGCTACTACTGGAACAGCGGTATGTTTGTGTTCAATACCGATGTGTTCCTGAGTGAGATGGAGCATTACAGCCCGGAGGTGATTACAACGGCGGAGCAGGCCAGAACCCTGGCGGTTCGCGACCTCGACTTTATTCGTATTGATCGCGATGCCTTTGCCGAGGCGCCCAATATTTCCATTGATTATGCGCTGATGGAAAAGAGCCAGAAGGTCGTGTGTGTACCGCTCAATGCGGGCTGGAGCGATGTGGGGGACTGGAAGTCGTTCTCTGACCTGTCTGATAAAGACAGTGCCAATAACAGCTTTATTGGCGATAGCATCGATATTGGCTCAACCGACACCCTGGTGTTTTCCCAGGACAAACTGGTAGCCACAATCGGGGTAAAAAACCTGATGATTATCAACACGCCGGATGCCGTGCTGGTGGCTGATAAATCCCAGGCCCAGCAAGTGAAGGCGGTGATTGGACACATCATCCAGCAAAAGCGTAGCGAGCATTTGCAGCATCGCGAGATCTATCGCCCCTGGGGTTGCTACGACGCGATTGATACGGGCGAGCGTTATCAGGTAAACCGCATTCGTGTTAAACCCGGTGCGAGCTTGTCGTTACAGCTTCATCACCATCGCGCCGAACACTGGATTGTGGTGAAGGGAACGGCGCTGGTGCAAAAGGGCGATGAGGTGACCTTGCTGTCAGAAAATGAATCGACGTTTATCCCCATCGGTACCCGCCATCGTTTGAGTAATCCGGGCAAGATTCCGCTGGAGATTGTCGAGGTACAGTCGGGTCCGTATTTGCAGGACGATGATGTGATTCGCTACGAGGACAGTTACGGTCGGTCTTGATGCAAACCGCCGGATTACCCAATCAGGCAATCCGGCGTGATGTTATTGTTTGATGTTCTCGCCGTGTAAGCCACATTCTTTCTTTGTGGCTTCCTCCCACCACCAGCGACCCTCGCGCTCATGTTGACCCGGGCCAACCGGTTTGGTGCAGGGCTCACAACCGATAGAAATAAACCCGCGATCATGCAACTCGTTGTAGGGCAGGTTGTTGCCGCGAATGTAATCCCACACGTCCTGGGAGCTCCAGTTGGCCAGCGGATTAAACTTCGTCAGTGTGGCGCCGGGGCGCGCAAAGGTGGTGTCATTCTGAATGACCGGAATGCCGGCGCGGGTGCCGGGGCTCTGGTCTTTGCGCTGGCCGGTTATCCAGGCATCCAGCGTATGCAGCTTGCGGCGTAGCGGCTCAATCTTGCGGATACCGCAGCACTCCTGATGGCCATCCTGATAAAAGCTGAACAGGCCCTTCTCACCCACAAAGCGGCGCAAGGCTTCTCCGTCGGGTGAAAGCACATCAATCCTGATGCCGTAGTGTTCGCGCACCTTGTCAATAAAACGGTAGGTTTCTGCATGTAATCGGCCGGTATCCAGGGTAAATACCTGAATGTCCGGTTTCATGCTGACTGCCATATCAACCAGTACCACATCTTCAGCGCCGCTGAAGGAAATAGCGATATTGTCAAAATGGGCGAGGGCGTGTTTGAGGATCTTGCGCGGTGACTGGGTTTGCAATTCAGCATCCAGATCAACCAGATTGATCAGTTCACTGGCCATAGTTCATCTTCTCTTGCTGGACTTCTCGGCGGGTTTTACGGCTGTCAATGCGTTGCCATTCTGATTAACGAGCCTGAGCACGGGTCGCGAAGGATAACAGAGGCAGGATTAACTTCCTAATACCCTGTGCCCTGGAACCCTTTCTTATACTCTTGCCTCATTTCTGCCAATTGTCGTCCGTGAAACAATGTTTAATTAAAAGGCGATAAGAACAAAAAACACACATCATGTGGTGCTCAATAAACAACCAGAGCACAAGTTATAGTGGAAAGTACCGGAAAATCAGCATATTGTAGAGTGAACTTGGTGTTATTTGTAGGAATAAATACTTTTATACTTATCTCTTTTAAAGCTATGTTCCACGTGAAAAGGCCGCGTTTGCTTTCAGTAGGAGAAACGGGTAGATTGCCGCCAACTTTTGTTCGCTGCGCACGATGGGCGCCTTATTTTCTTATTTAGCTGGAGGTTGATGTGGAAATTGCATGTCTTGATCTTGAGGGTGTACTGGTTCCGGAAATCTGGATTGAATTTGCCAAAGTGACCGGCATTGAGTCGCTTAAAGCCACCACCCGCGACATCCCGGATTACGACGTGCTGATGAAGCAGCGCCTGCGCATTCTGGAGGAAAATAATCTGGGATTGAGCGAGATCCAGGAAGTTATCGCCACCCTCAAACCACTGGATGGCGCAGTGGAATTTGTGGACTGGCTGCGCGAGCGCTTCCAGGTGATTATCCTGTCAGACACCTTCTATGAATTCTCCCAGCCCTTGATGCGGCAGTTGGGTTTTCCCACGCTGTTTTGCCATCGTTTGAACGTTGATGAACGTGGCCGGGTGGTGGATTACACCCTGCGCCAGAAAGACCCGAAGCGCCAATCGGTCCTGGCATTGAAGGCGCTTTACTACCGTATTATTGCGGCGGGTGATTCCTATAATGACACTACCATGCTGGGCGAAGCCGACGTGGGTATTTTGTTCCATGCGCCGCAAAATGTTATCGAGCAATTTCCTCAATTCCCCGCCGTACACACCTACGAAGACTTGAAAAAGGAATTCATCAAAGCAAGCAATCGTAACCTGAGTTTGTAATAGCACTATGCCCCAAGTATGTGCGCCCCATGTAGATACATGGGGCTCTGCACGTATTTCTTTTTCTCTTCTGAATCCAATTCATCGGCTCACTTCTCTCGCCTCATTACAGTCGGCGTCCTCAGACTGTAAAAAACCGTAATGATATGTGCGAATAATGCAGCAAACTGGCTAAGGTGTGGACTGTCATTTCGCGGCGATGGCTTTACCTCGACGATTTTAGCGCGAAGCCTTTTTCAACGCCGTTATCTCAAAACAATTGTTGTAAAACTCGATAGACCAAATGCCTTTGGCACGCGTAATTACCTGATTCATAGGTTCACGGTAGATGGATCACATCCTTTGCCGTCAGAAAATAAACATCAAGGGAATTCTATGCTGAATAAAAAGTACCTGGCCCATCTGTGCTCACCGCTTTGGTTATTGATGTATGGGGTCTTGCTGGCCCAGGAACTGCGGGCCGATACCGCAGTAAAAGTGGCAGTAGCTACGGTTGAGCGGCGTGAGTTGATTGAAGAGGTTCCGCTGACCGGCACAGTGTCCTCGCCCAGGATGTCAGTATTGTCCACAGAAGTGGCCGGACTAATAAACAAGGTTCATGTGGACGCCGGTGATCGGGTTAACGCCGGTGATGTATTAATAGAGTTGGACAACACCTTGAGCGAGATAGATCGCGACAGTGCCCGTGCTGCAGCCAGGGGCGCGCGAGCTGCCTGGGAAGAAACTGAAAAACGGCTGGCAGATGCGCAGACATTGGTGGCGCAACAAAATATCGCCGCCAGTGAGGTGCGTGCACTCCGGGCGCAGGCAGAGATCGACGAGGCAGCCTGGCAGGCGGCAGACGCGGAAGCGCGGCGCCAGGAGGCGGAGTTTCAACGCCATCGATTAAGCGCACCGTTTTCCGCTACCGTCAGTCGCAAACTGGCCGATGTCGGTGAATGGTTAGCGCCGGGAGCAGAGGTAGTGGAGCTGGTGGCAACCGAAGGGTTGCGCATTGATTTTCAGGTGCCGCAACGTTTTTATCCGCGCATTCATGACCACACCGCTATCCAGATAACGATTGATGCCTATCCAGAGCAAACGTTTGCGGGCAGGGTCCATCGCAAGGTGCCTCTGAGTGATAACAGCGCACGGACATTTTTGTTGCGGGTGTTACTGGATGAGGCGCAACAACCTGAATTAATTCCGGGCATGTCTGCTCGAGCAGTGCTTAATCTGGTGGTAGATGATGCCGGTATTGTTGCGCCGCGCGATGCCTTGCTGCGTTATCCGGATGGGCGGGTGAGCGTCTGGGTTGTTGAAACAGCGGGCGACAAGAGCCGTGTGCGCGAGCAACAGGTTAGCCTCGGTCTGGCCTTTAATAATCTGGTGGAGATTCGCTCCGGTCTTGAGGTGGGTCAACAGGTGGTGGTGCGTGGCAATGAAGCGCTGCGTGCAGACCAGGCCGTGACACTTGAAAACGCTACGGATGAGTAGTTGCCATGTTTGAGAAAATAGTTCGCCATGGCATCCTCGTTACGGTAACAGTTTTAATTATCTGTGTGCTGGGTGCGCTGGCCGCGTTGCGTATTCCGGTGCAGATGATCCCCGATCTGGATGTGCGCACCATCAGCATCCAGACGCGCTGGCCCGGTGCAACACCGCAGGATATTGAAAAAGAAATTCTGATCGAACAGGAAGAATACCTGCGCAACATTCCCTACCTGGAAGAGCTGACCGCCACCGCGAATACCGGCTCGGCCGAAATCGAACTGGAATTTCCCTTTGGTGTTGATATCACTGAAACCCTGATTCGGGTCAATAACGCGCTGACCCAGGTGCCGTCTTATCCTGAAAATGTGGATGAGCCCCAGGTGTTCGCCACATCGTTTTCTGCCAATGCCTTTATGTACTTTCGTGTCTCGCCCTTGCCGGACAATCCGCGCGGGCTCGACATGGATATGATGCGCGATTTTATCGAAGACAATGTGCGTCCGCGCATGTCCAGCGTCGCTGGCGTGGCGCAAGTGGATGTGGGTGGCGGTGCAGAGCGGCAGATTCAGATTCGCATTGACCCGGATCGCCTGGCGGCACGCGGTCTGGGTTTAACCGATGTGCGCGCAGCCATTGCGGCGCGCAATCGCGATATTTCCGGCGGTGAACTGGAAAGTGGAAAACGTTTGTATTTGCTGCGCACCGTCGGGCGGTTTCGTGACCTGGCCGAGCTTGAAAATCTGATTCTGCGTCGCGACGGCGACAGCCTGACCCGCCTTGGGGATGTGGCGGACATTAAACTGGATCACTTTAAAATTCGCGAAACCTCCTATGTGGATGGTTTGCCGGTAATCAGCATGTCCGTGCGGCGTGAGAGCGGCTCCAACGTGATTGCCATCAAGGAAGCGATGATGCGGGAAGTGGCGTTGATTAACCGTGAGTTACTCAACCCGGAGGGAATGGAATTGCAACGCACCGCAGACGATGTGGTGTATGTGCAGGACTCGGTGATCAATGTCTGGAAAAACCTGATCCTCGGTGCGGTACTGGCGACGGTGATCATGTATGTGTTTATCCGGTCTTTGAAGGTTACGGCGCTGGGCGTGGTGGGTATTCCCATCTGCACCATCGCTGCGTTCCTCGGTTTGCTGATTGCCGGGCGCACGGTAAATGTTATCTCCCTGGCCGGCGTGGCTTTTGCCATCGGCATGACGCTCGACAACAGTATTGTGGTATTGGAAAGCATTGAGCTTGAACGGCGTCGGGGGCTGGATCGTGTACGTGCGGCTATCGCCGGCGTGCAGAAAGTGTGGCCGGCAGTGCTCGCTTCCACACTGACTACTGTGATGGTTTTTCTGCCGGTGATGTTTATTGCCGAAGAGGCAGGGCAGTTGTATTCAGATATCGCCATTGCCATTTCTGCGTCCATCCTGGTGTCGATGCTGGTGGCTATTACGGTCATTCCCACCGCCAGTGCGCGCATGACATTTTCCGGTGAAACGCCGGATTACAAATTGGGCACACGCCTGCATCGCGCCATCATCAACCGTGTCACCTGGCTGATAGAAACACCGCGCCGCCGCGCTGCCTGCATTGGTATTACGGTATTGCTCAGCACCGCTGTGGTGCTGTTCCTGACGCCGCCGGCGGAATATTTACCGGAAGGTGAAGAAGCAAAAACCTTTGCGTCCATGAATGCGCCACCGGGTTATAACCTCGCCACCATGGAAGAGATCGGACGGGAAGTGCAGGCGTATTTTCTGCCGTTTGTGGAGGATGAGCCGGAAGCATTTGATGCGGGCGAAACGGAAGTGCCTGCCATGCAGTATGTGAATATGCGCGTATCACCCCAGGGCTTGCGCATCATCACAGAGCCCAAAGACCCTGCCCATATCGATGCGTTGATGGAAGCCCTGGTACGTAAATACGAAACCTACCCGGGCATGCGGGCATTCGCCGCGCGGGGTTCTATCATCAGCAGCAACGACGGCGGAACCCGCAGCGTTAATCTGGACATTTCCGGCCCCGACCTGGCGAAGTTATACGAGGTCGCGCAGTTAGCCTACAACCGGGCTGAAGAAATCTTTGACGAGCCCAGTATCCAATCGCAGCCATCAAGTCTATCGCTCGCGCAACCGCTGTTGGCTGTGCGGCCCAATTGGCAACGCGCTGCCGAAGTGGGCATGACGGCGGAAGACATCGGTTTTACGGTGGCGGCGTTGACGGATGGTGCCTACGTTAATGAATTTTTCCTCGACGACAGCAAGATCGATATGTACTTGTACAACGAGAATGGTCCCGGCGCGAGTGTGGAAACCCTGTCGCGCATTCTGGTGCACACGCCGGTGGGCAGCGTGCTGCCGTTATCTGATTTGGTCACCGTGGAAGAAACCGTGGACACCAGCACCGTGCGGCGCGTTGATGGGCGGCGGACAGTTACCTTAAATATTATTCCTCCGCGCTCCGTTGCGCTGGAAACCGGTGTCGAACGCGTGCGTACCGAATTGGTCCAGCATCTGCGTGATACCGGTCAGGTACCGCTCGGGGTGAGCCTGAACATTTCCGGTGCAGCGGATCAACTGGATGCAACGCGCGAAGCCTTGAGCAGTAATTACCTGGTAGCGCTGGTGATTATTTATTTGTTGATGGTGGCCATCTTCAGCCACTGGGGTTATCCCATGTTGATCATGACTACAATTCCCTTGGGAATCGCCGGCGGCATTGCCGGGCTCGCCATTCTTAATCTTCTGGGGGCTTTATTGGCGGCGGTGGGATTGGGTGGTTTTCATCAACCCTTTGACATGATCTCCATGCTCGGTTTTTTAATTTTGATGGGCACGGTGGTGAATAATCCCATCCTGATTGTCGACCGCGCGATCAGCAATATGGTGGAAGAAAATATGTTGCCGGTGGATGCAACGCGCGAAGCGGTAGAGTCACGTTTGCGCCCAATTGCTATCTCGACAATTACCACCATTTGCGGTTTGGCTCCCTTGGTATTTTTGCCTGGTGCCGGTAGCGAGTTGTATCGCGGTGTCGGCGTGATTGTTATGTCCGGCATTATCGGCGCAGCGCTGGTGACTTTAACCATGTTGCCAACACTGCTGGTGGCCGTGTTGGAGTGGCGTAGGAAACGCGTAAAAAATCACAGCGAAACGGCAACAGAGAAATAATCCAGAGGATTTGGCACCTGGGTTTTCAGTGGTCGAAATTTTGTGCTTCGTCGAACAGACCTGACTCTCGGGCGAGTCATAACCTGCGTATGCAAAGACAATTTCCGTTACACGGATTTTATTCACGCATCACAGGAGAACAACGATGAACTACGAAACTCGTGATACCTACGGCATGTACAAAAGTCATGACAACCGCGGCCCCGGCCCTCGCTTAATGGGTGCCGACACGCTCATCGGTAACGATGTGTACAACCACAAGGATGAAGACCTGGGTGATATCAAGGAAATCATGCTGGATATGTCTTCAGGGCAAGTGGCCTACGCGGTGTTGTCCTTCGGCTCGTTCCTGGGTATGGGCGAAAAATTATTTGCTGTGCCCTGGAGCGCGTTAACGCTGGATACCATCAACAAACGTTTTATTTTGAACGTCGAAAAAGAACGCCTGAAAAGTGCGCCGGGTTTTGATAAGGATGACTGGCCGGATATGGCAGACCAGTCCTGGTCGCAGGACATTCATGCCTACTACGGCACACGCCCCCATTAATCCGGGGTTAACGAAACGGACGTCGGCAGGTACAGCATGCGTTATGCATGCTGTAACCGTGTTTTTACTGCGAATAAAATCCTAGTACAGGCAACGCTTGAATAAACCGATCGCCATCTGATAACCCAGCATTTGTAATTCCGCATCGTACCGCTCACCTTCGTCGCGCATAAAGGCGTGAACCCCATTGAATTCATGCCAGGTAAATTTCACTTTTTTCTCAACGAGGTTGCTGTAAATTTTTGCGCGACCTTCGGCGGGAATGTGAGGATCCTGTTTGCCCCAGATCATCTGCAATTCGCCCCGGATTTCGCCGGTGCGTGTCAGGCTCTCGTTGCCTGGCTGTGACGGGGTAAGGCCGGAGTGGATATCGGTGGCGTAGAAGCAGCTGGTGGCAGAAATGTCGGGATGGATCGCGGCGCGATAAGCCAGTCCACCGCCCAGGCAAAAACCCATTGCGCCGATCTTGCCGGAACAATAGGGCAGGGAGCGCAGGTAATCGATCATTGCCTGGGTGTCGGTATCGTGGGCTTCCAGGGTTTTGGCTAGCTTGTCGGCGTTGCCTTTATCGCGCCCGGCATCGTCATAACCCAGCACGGTGCCGATGGGATTCAGTTCGTGGAAGACCTCGGGCACCAGCACCACGAAGCCATGGCCAGCCATGATCTGTGCGCTGCGTCGAATAGGGCCGGTCTGCTGGAAGATCTCGGAGTAGAGCAGGATCGCGGGGTAGGTTTTCGCGGTTGTGCTGTCGTCTACCGGGCGGTATACATACACCCGCATGGTGCCGGTCGGTGTTTCCAGATCCACGTGATGGTTTTGAATCAACATACTTGATCTCCCTCAGAGTAATGAATATCTACCGCTGCAGCGGTGTGATAGCGCGGTTAGTGGTCGGTGACTGAAAACTGCTTTTCCAGGGTGTCCATCAGTAACCGTACCTTGGTGATGCTTTCCTGGTATTCCCGTTCGATCTCGGAATCTGCCGTAATACCGCCGCCGCCCCAGCAGTGCATCCGGCCCTGGCTGCACACAAGGCTGCGAATGGCGATGCTGGTATCCATGCGGCCATCGGCGCTGATGTAGCCCAGGCTGCCGCAATAGACGGAGCGGCGTACCGGTTCCAGTTCCTCAATGATCTCCATGGCGCGAATCTTGGGCGCCCCGGTGATGCTGCCGCCCGGAAAACAATCGCGCAAGATATCCAGTGCCGTTACCCCTGGCCGCAAGCGAGCAGTGATGGTGCTGACCAGGTGGTGCACGTTGGCAAAGCTTTGCAGGCTGAACAGGGCCGGCACGCTGACCTGGGTGCAATGCTTGCTGAGGTCGTTGCGCAGCAGGTCCACGATCATGAGGTTTTCGGCGCGATCCTTTTCGCTGGCCAGCAGGGCGGTTGCGTTGGCCTGGTCCGTCAGCGCGTCTGAACCGCGCGCGATAGTACCTTTGATGGGCTGGCTTTCTGCGCGTCCATCGGCATCGACGCGGATGAAGCGCTCTGGCGACAGGCTCAGGATGGCGCCAGCCGGCAGCTCCATAAAACCTGAGAAAGGTGAGGGCAAGGCGGAACGTAAGGCGAGGTAGGCGGCAAGCGGATCGCCCTCATACCCGGCGCTGAACCGCTGGGCAAAATTCACCTGATAGCAATCGCCTGCGCGAATGTAATCCTGGATACGGCTAATTGCGCTGGCGTATTTATTTGCATTAAGTTCATTCTGGAATTTATTGACTTTAAAGGAGAATTTGCCAATCTTAAGGTTTTGCTTTAAGTCGTGAAACTGGATGATTTGCTCAATCTGATGCAGATCATTTGCCTCCGGCAAACTGACCAGCCAGGCCCGCTGCTGTTCATGATCCTGCACGATAGCCCACAGGTAGATTCCTACCCACAGATCCGGTAGTTCAATATCCCGAACAGCCTGTTCAGGCAGCTTTTCCAGGCGCCGGCCCAAGTCATACCCGAAATAGCCCAGGGCGCCCCCGCAAAAGGGTAACTCGGGCATGGGGTCCACAGATTGAGGCAGGTGGGCCTGGAGCAGCGCAAAAGGGTCCTCGGACGATTCGCTGATATGTCCATCTGCCCGACTGATGCGGGTGGTGGTGCCCGTGGTTTCCAGCCAGCAATGGGGTGCTGCGCTGATGATGTCGTAACGCCCATAGGCACTGTGCGGGCGCCCGCTGTCGAGCCAGACCGGCATCGGAAGGTGGCGCAGGGCGGCATACCAGTGAGCGCTGTCGGTAAGGTAGGGAATAGGGCGAAGCATGGAAGCTGGCATGGAAACGTCAGGCATTCAAAAAAGGGCGGCCATTCTAACAGATAACCCACAAACGGCTGCGACGACGGCGTTTTCCACGAAATGACGTTTAAAGTATTTTTCTCGGAAGGTTAGGTGCTTTTGTACGCAATATTGCGAATAATTAGGACGGTCTTTCGTCGACTGATACCGTGCATCCCCGCATTATTCGAACTACACTTACGGCCCTCCAGCCGGTAACGTGAGTTTTCAGGAGTAACCTCCCATGCGCTTAGGCACCTTCAGGCTCATCAGCAGTGGGATTGTCCTCCTGTTGATCGCGTGTTCGCCTGCGCCGGACAACCGGCCCGGATCGGGACGCATGTCCTTGGCTACCACCGCGCTGGATGCGATGGAAAATGAATTACTGGCGAAGGGCTGGCGCCATGGCACCCTGGAGATACGCGTAAGGGTTGAGCAGGGCGGCAAATTGCGTGAGCAAAGCTCGGCGGGTGGGGGTACCAAAACATCACTGCAATGGTCGTTTAATCTGAAGGCGCGGCGCCTGTTCGATGTATTGGTTGCCCCGGACCTGGCTCAACTCCCATCCCCGGCTGACACTGAGGATGCGTTGCGCTCGGCCAACAACCGCTCACCTGTTTACCTGAAGCCCCTGGTGACCCAACCGAACCCCCAAGGGCAGGTTGAATACACCAAGCGCCTCACGATTGACTCTCCAGGTTCTGACACCTATCGCCATCTGAAAGAAAAAACCCACGCTGAGGGCACGATTCAGCAATTGCGCATCGCCAACCTGCGCCCGTCGTTTTATGGGCAAGGCTATGAATTCGAGCTGCTGCTGGCCTATGACATGATGATGCACAGCACGAAGTCGGCGCAGCCCGTGAAGGGGGCAGCCACCTATGTGGAAGAAGAGTTGCCGGTGGAAGAGGGCTTGACCATGCATCTGTTCCCTGAGCCTGATCTGGATGTGCTCGAATCCTATCCTTTTGGGGCGGCGTCGGACGATGTTCGACAATTGGCCCTGGATAAGTTCAGAGCCCTGCAAGATGTGGCAACAGGCGTTACCCTGGTCGGGGACCTACGTCCCGGCTTGCAATGGTCAGGAACGCGGGACCAACTGACCCTCAGCTACGCCCTGAGCAGCAATTCCCAATCGCCCTTGTTTGGCGACGTCATCGGACTGGCTACCCGTATCAAACCCAACCGTGTCAAGGTTGAGGTCATCATCAAGGCGCGCTAACGCCATCTGCCTTTAGCTCTAATACTCTTCTTTGCCGTTCATGGACAAGGGTCCGGTTGCCGATTATTCTGCGCTCTGCATTAATGCGATACGCGTTGAATAACGATAACGGAAGCTATTTCATGAACATCACCTTGGTGCTGACGCTGGTTGGAATCATCCTGGGGGCGATCAGCCTGGGTTATGGTGGTTGGCTTGCCGGTGGTGTGATCGGTTATCTGGCCGGCCAACTGAAAACCTTGTCAGACCGGCACAAACAACTCGAACACGAGGTCGCGCAGCTCAAACAATCTGCATCAGCAGTGCCGGTTGTTGCACCGGTTCAAACAACGTCCGCCGTACCAACGGCACCGCAGGCAAAAACGCCGATATCACCATCACCACCGGCAGAAGCCGCTACCCCTGCTGTAGCGGTTATTACAGACAAACCGACCATCCCGGCTCCCCGGACTATTGCTGCACTTGCCCAAACGCGACCACCTACGATGCCGGCAAAACCGGATCCTTTCGATAAGCTGGGGCAGGCGATTCGCCGTTTCTTTACCGAAGGCAATGTCATCGTACGCATCGGTATGGTGGTGATTTTTTTTGGTTTGAGTTTTCTGGTCAAGTACGCCTCCAACCAGGGGCTGCTGCCCCTTGAGCTGCGGCTCACGGCGGTTGCCGCTGTTGCCATCGCCCTGATTGTGCTGGGCTGGAAAACCCGCGCGCGGGTTGGTGGTTATGGGCTGGTGTTACAAGGCGGTGGCGTGGCTGCGCTTTACCTGACGATCTTTGCCGCTGCCAAAATTTATACCTTGATGCCCTCGGCTTTTGCCTTCGCGCTGATGTTGTTGGTGGTGATCTTTGGGGTGTTTTTATCGGTGCTGCAAAATGCCCAGATTCTCGCGCTTATGGCCACGGCGGGAGGATTTCTCGCCCCCATCCTTACCTCCGACGGTTCCGGCAACCATATTGCCTTGTTTACGTTTTATTTGATTTTAAATCTCGGCATCCTGGCGGTGGCCTGGTTTAAAACCTGGCGCATGCTGAATTGGATCGGCTTTATCTTTACCTTTGTCATTTCTGTGGTGTGGGGTGTGTTGCGTTACGAACCGCAATGGTATTGGTCCACGCAACCTTTCCTGGTGCTGTTCTTTTTGTTGTACCTGGCGCTGTCTATTTTATTTTCGCTCAAGCAGCCACCCAGGCTGACCGGCCTGGTCGACGGCACTCTGATTTTTGGCTTGCCACTGGTAGCCTTTGGTTTACAAGCTGAACTGCTGCATCACACGGAATATGGATTGGCAGTCAGCGCGCTGGTATTGGCGATAATCTACGGCGTGGTTGCACGGGTGTTATGGATACAACATCGCACAACGCAGCAATTATTGATTGAGTCTTTCACGGCGCTGGCGGTCGGTTTCGCCACCCTTGCGATTCCCCTGGCCATGGGCGCGGCCTGGACATCGGCATCCTGGGCGTTGGAGGCTATCGGCCTGCTCTGGATCGGCTTGCGGCAAAGCCGGTTGTTGCCACGCCTTGCCGGTTACCTTTTGCATATCCTGGCTGCCCTTGCCTTACTGATGCAGGGAGAACTGACCACCGGTGCGGTTCCGCTTTTGAGCGGCGATTTTGTGAATCTGTTGGTCCTTTCAGCATCGGCGTTAATGATCGCCTGGCTGTTGTATCGTCATAAACATGTGCTGCTGAAAGATGAACGGTACCTGGAGCTCATTGCTATGGTGATCGGTTGGGGCTGGTGGCTGATTGCCGGTCTTAATGACATAACCGCGCATATCGACAATCAACACCTGTTCGCCGCCAGCGTTTTATTTTTTGCGCTATCCACCCTGGCGACCTTAGCAATCAGTCGCCTGGCGCAGTGGCAATCGTTAACCCATACCGGGTTTTGGTTGCTACCGTTAATGGCGTTGGCTGGCAGTATTTGTCATGCCTGGTCAGTGCTGGAATCAAGGGCATTCCATCCCACCCAGGGTTTTGGCTGGATGGCGTTGGTGATATTTGCCGTGGTGCAATACCGCTTCCTCTGGCGGAGCAGGGCGGATTCGCGCTCGACCTTGCTCAGCATTTACCATGTGGCCACGGCTTGGGTGTTGCTGTGTTTATTATTCTGGGAAGCGAGTTGGTGGCAGGCGCATTACGCCTGGCAGGACACGGCCGCCGCCGTGTTATGGTTTGCCTGTTTTGCGGCGCCGCTTGCGCTGCTGATCACGATGAATGGAAAACCCATCTGGCCCTTTAATGACACCAGCAATGATTACCGCCAGATTATTCCAGCGCCGCTGTTATTTTTATTGCTGCTGTGGTTTATCCGTGTCAGCAGTTTCTCCGGCGCGGTTCCTTTTGCTTATGTGCCCTTGTTGAATCCGGTCGACCTGACGCAATTGACTGCCATCCTGATGCTTGGCTGGTCATTCAGAGCCAATCTGGTTAACCTCGGCCAGACCACCGCCGACCTTCGTTACGCGTTGCTCGCCGGTGCCGGTTTTGTGTGGATCAACCTGGTATTGTTGCGCGCCCTGCATCATTACGGTGACGTCGCTTACGAACTTCCGGCGCTGTGGCATTCGGCAATGGTGCAGATGGCGCTGTCAATTTTATGGGTGGTGTGCGCGCTGGTGGTGATGAACCTGTCGCGTCGCAGGCAGGAGCGTCACTGGTGGATTGCCGGGGCCGGATTGTTGGGCCTGGTGGTGATGAAATTATTTACCAAGGATCTCACCGATAGCGGAACACTCGCACGCGTCGTGTCGTTTATGGTGGTGGGCGCGGTGATGTTACTGATCGGTTATCTGTCGCCCATACCGGCGAAAGTGCGTATCAATTCCCCCGATCACCCGTCGCATTAGCGGCGGCCCGGATATTTTTTACAGGTACTGTTAACGCTTATGTCATCAAACGTTTTACAACTGCATCCACAGATTACCAATTTGGTATTGAGCGTGGGAGATGAAAAAACACCGGTGATTATCATCGATAATTTCCTCGGCAATATGGAGGATTTTTTTAATTCGGTGTGCGCGCATACCGATTTTGATGCAGAAAAACAAACCTATTATCCCGGTTTGAGAGCGAGAATCGGTGAAGACTATTGCCGGCTGGTGATCAATACCTTGGGTAAACATTTATTCAAGGTGTTTTCTGTTCCCGTAAACCATCGTTTGTTTCTGGACGGGGCTTACTATTCACTGGTCGCGACGCCGCCGGAGCAATTGTTGCCGGCCCAGTGCCGCCCCCATTGCGATACCACTCTGTCGCATTATCTGGCGATCATGCAATACCTGTCGCCCGGCGAGCACGGCGGCACCGGTTTTTTTAAACACAAGCCAACGGGTTTCGAACGCGTTACGGCGGAGCGAAAAGAGCAATACTCACAATCCGTGATGGCGTTTGACCAGGAGCACGGCAACCCGCCGCAAAGTTACATTACTGCAAGTAATGATCAATTTGAGTTGGTGGGCAGTGTCGATTACCGCCCCAACCGCATGATTATTTATCCCGGTAACCTCTTGCATTCCGGCTTGATTAATCCCGCCACCGATATCGATAAAAATCCGCGTACCGGCAGATTGACCGCAAATATCTTTGTTAATTTTTTGCCGCGTTAGCAGGTCGCGGCACGTCCCGTTGCCGCGTATTTGTTACACCGGAATATCCTTCGGTACTGTGTCAACTTTGCGCGCGAGCGTACCCTCCGGCGGCGAGTACCAACCTGGATCGCCGTCCAGTTGGTCGCGCACTTTAACCAGGGTAAACATCCCACCCATCTCCAGTTTGCCGTAGCGACCTTCGCCCATCATCATCGGCAGGGTATTTTCCGGGCCGGGCATATGGCCCATGTCTGTATGTACCTGATGTTCTGCCATACCGTGTTCGCCCATGGGCATGTAATCGGGTAGTACTTCTTTAAGCAGCGCGTCCGGTTGTTTTACGCCGAGCATATTCGGTACACCGTGGCCCATCGCGTTCATGGTGTGATGGCTCATGTGGCAATGAAAGGCCCAGTCACCGGGAACAGCGGTAAATTCCAGGTCGCGGGTTTGGCCGACGCCGATGATCTCGGTAACTTCCTTGCGCCATTGGTTCTCTGGCCAGCGCCCGCCGTCGGAACCGGTCACATCGAACTGCACACCGTGCAGGTGAATCGGGTGATTCCACATCGATAAATTGCCCACCCGAATACGCACGCGCTCCCCTGTTTGCGCCACCATGGCATCAATAAACGGAAACACTTTGCTGTTCATGGTCCACAAATCAAATTCGGTCATCACACTGGGGTCGGGGCGATACGTGCCCGGATGCACCGCCCAGTTGTGTAACAGGATGGCGTAGTCGCGATCCACGGCAGGTTGGGTTGGCGTTTTGGGGTGGATGATAAACATACCCATCATGCCCAATGCCATCTGTACCATTTCATCGGCGTGGGGATGGTACATATGGGTGCCGTGCTGTTGCAGGGTAAATTCGTACATGAAGGTTTCGCCGGGTTTGATCGGCGGTTGCGTCAGGCCACTGATGCCGTCCATCCCCCATGGCAGGAGGATGCCATGCCAGTGCACGCTGGTGTGTTCCGGCAATTTATTGGTGACATAAATCCGCACCCGGTCACCTTCCACCGCTTCCAGCGTCGGGCCGGGGGTACTGCCGTTGTAGCCCCAGGCTTTGATGGTCATGCCCGGTGCGAACTCGTGTTCCACTTCTTCAGCAACCAAATGAAATTCCTTGACGCCGTTGTTCAAGCGATAGGGCAAGGTGCGGGCGTTGGGGGTAATCACCGGGCGGTAGCCTTGGGCGGTCATGTCGGGTTTGGCTGTTGCCACGCTGACCAGCTGCTGTGGTTTTTCAGCAGCCTGGTGATGCTGGTGATGGCTGTGGTCTTCCGCCGCTGAGGCCGAGCTTGCACGGGTCAGGCTGCCCATCAGGAGTCCCGCGGCGCTGCCGACCAGTAAGTCGCGTCGATTAATCATGGTGGTGATCTCCGTGGTGATGGTGTTCATCTGGTGTGGCTGGCGTTGGTGTCATTGGGTCCGGGGTGTCAGGAATTGCCAGGCTTTTTCCTATCGCCAAGCTCGTTCCAACCGCCAGGCTCAGGGCTGTACGCGCTTGCCAGTAGTGTTTGATCGCCTCGATGCGGTCGGCGGCCAAGTGGATTTCCTGTTGCTTGAGCGTTAATAAATCAAACGGACTGGCGAGCATGAAATTCACTTCCCGCTGGCTTTCGTCAAGCTGCGCTTGAGCGGTTTGTTGCAGGGCAATCACCTCCTCGTGAGCCGCGCGGGCGTCGTCGAGTTGACGCAGGGCGAGGGCAATATCGTGTTCAATCTTGCGCAGCAGATGTTCCTCTTGCGCGCGTGCGACATCCTTTTCTGCATCCAGGGCAGCGAGCTTTGCCTGGCCCCGGTCGAACAGCGGCAGACCAAACTCCACTTCCGGGCCGGCGTTGACGGCGCCGTCGAATTCCCGTTCTGCATTGATGCCGACGCTGATATCAGCCCACCGGCTGCGGCTGATGAGCGGGCCTTGGCGAGCAAGCAATGCCTGTTGTTGGCGAACGAGTGCCAGATCCGGCCGGTGTTGCTGCGCCTGGGCCAGCAGGTCGGCAGCAGCAAAGTATTCCGCCGGCATGCCCGGCAGTTGCTCCGGTAGTGTCAGTGTTTCTTGCGGTCGCAATCCCAGCAGGTAGGCCAGACGCAAACGAGTGGTGTCCGCCGCAAGGCGGGCTTGCCGGATCTCGCCGCTGATCTGCTGCGCCGTGAGTTGATGGTGCAGGAATTCAGAGGGCGATAAATTGCCGGCGGTGCGCATGCGCTGCGCCAAAGTGTAGGCGGCCTCACTGGCTTGCTGGCGCCGTTGCTGAATGCGCCACTGTGCCTGGGCCGCGAGGGCGGCAAAGTAGGCCGACTGGAGTTCGTGGATCGCCTCATCCAGACGCCGTTGCAGTTCCAGTTGCCGTTGCGTCAGAGCGACATCGGCCAGCTCCATTCGCAGGGAACGTGTCAGGAGGTCGAGTAAGGATTGGCTCAAGCCCATATCCAATTTCCAACGTCCGCCACCCTCCGGGCGCAGGGCACCGATAGCGAAATGCGGGTTGGCAATCAGTCCGGCTTGGGCACGGCGCGCGTTGGCAACCCCCAATTCAGCCAACAGCATTTCAATGCGCGGGGCATTCAGCAACATCAACTGCGTGGCTGCGTTAGGCGTGAGCGGCTGGTCCAGCAGCTGAGCAACACGGCTATCCTGTTGTTCGCCGGTCAGTTGTAAATCCGGATGGCGGCTGGCGAGATCCTGGTAGAAACCGGCGGTATCGTCCGGCGGCGGGTTCCAGCTTGCGCAGGCACCCAGGGTCATAACGGCTGCCAGCAAGGCAGCACGGGGAATTAAGTGTGTGTTCATCATCATTGCCTGTCAGTTCGCCGTCTGCATGCAGTCCGGCTGGAAGATCATGTGAACCTGACGCTGGGCGCCAGTCATCAACAAGGGCGTTGATCAGGCAAATCTGGGTGGGCGATGGGGATTGTCGAGTAAGACGGAATACCAGGGTGGCGTAGGAAAATGCGTGTAGCGGGTGGGCAGGGTGGTTAATGCAGGCAAGCTGTCCGGTAAAAGGACGGCGCTGCCGAAATGGCAGGAGACCTGGCAGTGGTAGCAGGTATCAGTGCTATCGGAACCGGAAGGAAGGCTGCCCTCAGTTTGCTCAGTGCCGCCACAACCCTGATGAATATCAGCAGCCTGCTGTTGGGCTGATGCTTCGCTGGCGCGATCCAGCCAGTGGCAGGGCAACCACAAACCCGCCGCCGCTTGCAGCGGCAGCCACAGGCACAAAAGTGCCACGAGCAGGGTGTGAGATCGCTTAAGGGTTTTCATCGTTATCCCAGGTTGAAAAAACCTGTCCATCTTAAACCTTGCCCTCGGGGAAAGGTCAAGCCCTGGCACCTGAAGGATTGCAGATAATGCTGCCAGCCCTTAGGATGCTGCCCCTTGTTGGTGCGAACTGAGGCGAAAGACCTGGATGATATTGAAATCACTGCTGCACGAATGCCGATTGCTGTTAGGTATTGAGCGCAACACCACCAGTCACGGTGAAAAATTGATCTCGGCATTGGGAGCCGTGCTGGGTATCCTGGCAGTTTACTGGATTACCCGTTGGACCTTTCCCCACGGCTATATGAGTTCGGCCGGCAATTTTTTGATGGTGACCTCTATGGGCGCCAGTGCCGTGCTGCTGTTTGCGGTGCCCCATGGTGCCTTATCGCAGCCGTGGGCCGTATTCGGTGGCCATCTGATCTCCGCGCTGATCGGCGTTACCTGCCACCAGCTGTTTCCCCACCAGGCCTGGACCGGCGCTTTGGCGGTTGGCTTGGCTGTGGGGGCTATGCATTACCTGCGCTGCATCCATCCACCTGGCGGCGCCACGGCGCTGGCGGCGGTTATCGGCGGTTCAGAAGTCTATGCGCTTGGTTATCACTATCTGGTGATGCCCATCCTGATCAATGTGGTGGCCATCCTGGCCATGGCAGTGGTGTTCAACGGTTTATTCGCCCGGCGCCGCTATCCGGCGCATCTCTCTCGCAAACATAAAGCAGCGGTATCCACCAAACCGGCAGAGCGCCAATTCGAGCTGACACACGAAGATTTTGCGGCGGCTATGCAGGAATTGGACTCTTATGTGGATGTCACGGCGGAAGGCCTGACCGAATTACTGGAACTGGCCAAACAGCACGCTGAAAAAAATATTACTCACCCGGATGAAATTATTGCCGGTCACTTTTACAGCAACGGCAAGCTGGGCAATCTGTGGAGTGTGCGGCAGGTGATTGATGCCTCTGCCGAGCAGGAAAGTGCGGCTAAGGATCAGGTGATTTATAAAGTCCTGGCCGGTGCCGGTGCTTACGATACCGGCATTTGCCGGCGCGACGAATTCCGGCAATGGGCGCGCTTTGAAGTCGTACAACAACAAGGTCGTTGGGTAAAAATTGATGAGGATTAAGGCGTTTTTGTGATGGACAGAGCTGCATAGCGCGTTACAAATTACTACAAATTTATTCTGGGGAGACAAAATTTTCCACGCTACCATGCCCGTGTTTTTACCCGCTGATACAGCCCTGCATAACACGAGGTCCAGAGCAAATAATGAACAGGAAAATGTTAAACGCGCGCATCAAGCACATGTCATTAGCTGGTGCGCTGGCCATCGGCCTGATGGGCCCCACGCTGGCCAACGCCACCACCGTGCAATTCCAGACTGTCATGGGTGATTTTGAAGTTAACCTGTTTGACAAAACCACACCCAAAACGGTTGAAAACTTTCTTAAGTATGTTGAGGAAGGTGCATTTGAAAATACCGTCGTGCATCGCTCGGTACCGGGTTTTATTGTGCAGGGCGGCGGTTTTGAATATCCCGGCAACTTGCCACTTAAAGCGGTGACTTCACATCCTGCTGTTGTTAACGAACCCGTCTATTCCAATCGCCGCGGCACCATCGCCATGGCCAAAGTCGGCAACAATCCCAACAGCGCTACCAATCAGTGGTTTTTCAACCTTGCGGATAACAGCGGTAACCTGGATCGCCAGAACGGCGGCTTTACCGTATTCGGTCAGGTCACCGGTAACGGTATGGCCATTATCGATGCAATGGCGGCCCTGAGTCGCTTCAACAAGGGTGGCGCCTTTAACGAGTTGCCCTTACGTAATTACACCACCGAAGACCATGAAGATGAGGTCAAAGTAACAGACGAGCATTTTGTGATGATTCAGAATGTCGTGGTGCTTGATGAGAGCCCGGACACGGCCGATGGTCTGAACCCTGTGAAAAATACCTCGCTAGATGATGACGACGACAATGACTCCGGTGGTGGCGGTGGTGGTAGCCTCGGCTTTTTGACTATACTACTGCTTGGCTTCCTGGCCGCGGCGCGCAAGATGGTTGTGCGGAGGCGCCAGGTTTCATAACGCAGCTTCGCTAGCGACAAAGGAACAGGAGCGGTAATGATTACGTATTTCTACTGGGCAGTGGTCATCGCCCTGGCAATGGGTGTGTTGTGGTTGCTGGGGCGGTTGAATAAATGGAAGGCGGGATTTATTGCCGCGTTGATTATCCTGTTAGTCGGCTGGGCGGCTTATTTTTTCCACTTTGAACAGGTTTTTGTCAAACGCTACGGTGGCGTTATGTCCATCACCGTACCGGATGGCCAGATGCATATCACTGCCACCTGGAAAGATGACAACCTGTGGATCGAGAATTACGATCCCGAAACCAATACGTGCCATTTCAATGAATATTCCAAAGGAAATTTGTTGCAGGGCAAGGTGGTGATCAAAAATTGTAATCCCTTCCGTCATCACTCGGGCCGTAGCCAACCGGGTGCCGCTGTACCGGTAATCAGTGAATAGAGCGATGTAAAAAAAATAAAGCGAGAGGGTTACCCGTCTCGCTTTATTTTTTGGCTTTCTGTTACACCGCGAAGAATTTATACCGCGATTGAATCGTATACCACCACTTTGCGCCACAGGTGTGCATGCTCATCAATAAATTTTTGATGCAGAGGATGCGCCTGGTAAATATTCTGCCCTTCCACATCATCAAAACACAGCATCTCTGAGACCTGGTAACTGTTGTCTACCACATCGCGTTTTTCGGTGGACGCCGGTATGCCGACGTGGATCGCCCGTACAGTTTCGATTGCGCCCAGGGCTTTGATACCGGCAATCAGTTTTGCCTGATCTTCTTTGGAATCCGGATTCTTTAACCAGAAAAATACTTTGTGAATCAGTTTGGGTAATTCCGGTTGTGCGCTGGGTTTTTCTGCCTGGATATTAAGCGAAGCGGTAGCCGCTACACCCAGCAGCGCGGTGCCCGCCAGAAATTGTCGACGATTGCTATGTTCCATAGCCTTGACTCCCCTTGATTGTGCAATGGTGATTGATCAGTAATGGATAACGCACCGTAAAATTACAGTGATAGGCCTAACAAGCAATCATTTTTACGGAACATTACGGTTTTGAAACAGGCATCCTGGGGATATGTTCGCAAATAACCCAAAACACGGGTTTGGTCAGCCGCTGGAACTTTTTTTTCTATCATTGATATTTATTCGTCCTGCCGTTTTTTTCCCACTATGATTACACGAGCAGTGAGAATAAATAAGAGGAGAGTAGCAGCGTGACTAACAAAAGCCCCAACCATGCGATTCGTTATTCCTGGTTGGTCCTCATCAGTTTTTTCAGCGTTATAGGTGCCGCGCAAGCGGCAGTCGTCAAAGGCAAACATTGCGCGGCGATTCAGAAAGCCATCAATCAATTGCCCGCTGCCGGTGGTGAAGTTCGCATACCGGAGGGGGTTTACCTGTGTCATAAACCCATCGTGATTGATCGCGATAATGTCAGTTTGCGGGGGGAAGGGGCCGGCACCTTATTGCGCCTGGCGGATGGGGCCAATGCGCCGGTTGTGGTGATGGGGCAGGCTATCCCCATTCCTGATGCCCAGCGCCGCCATATTGTTGTGAGCGATTTAATGATTGACGGTAATCGCCATAACCAGAGCTCAGAGTGTATGGGCGGTCCTTGCAGCGAAGCGTTTCCCTTGCGCAACAATGGCATCTCAATTCGCCATTGTTTTGATTGTCGTGTCGAGCGTGTGACAGTGCACAGCGCCAGTTCCGGTGGCCTCGTTACTGAACTCACCAGCCGCCGCCTGACCATCCGGGATTACACGTCTTACAATAACGAGTTCGATGGCCTGGCCGGTTATGAAACGGAAGAAAGTTTATTCAGTGGTATTCACCTTTACGATAACCAGGCTGCGGGTTTTTCGTTTGATATCCGTTTCAACAATAATGTCTTCAATGATGTGCTCATTGCCAACAGCGGCAGCGTGGGCATTTTTATGCGCGATTCCTTCGACAACCTGTTCAGCAACGTGCAAATACTCAACAGTAAACAACACGGCATCTTTCTGGCGCAAGTTGATGATGATGCGAGTAAACCGGCAGCGGGAAATAGCTTTACCGGGTTGGTGGTTGCGCGGGCGGGCGGTTACGGTGTGGTAGCGAATGATGCCTCCTGCAACAATACCTTACTGACGGGGGCGCAATTGATTGATAACAGCGCCGGGTGTATCTATGAAGCGACGCCGGCATTGGTAGCCAACCTCGGGACGATCTGTCGTTGAGCTTGCAGGCTATTCGGTAAGCGGCAGGAATCGATATCCCACGCCCGGCTCGGTTTCAATGTAACGCGGGGCAGTGGGATCATCACCCAGCTTGGTGCGCAAACGGCCGATGAAAATTCGCAGGTAATGGGTGTCTTCCACATGGGATTTACCCCAGATTTCTTTCAATAATTGCTGCTG
This sequence comes from Cellvibrio sp., assembly GCA_035490615.1. GTDB lineage: Bacteria > Pseudomonadota > Gammaproteobacteria > Pseudomonadales > Cellvibrionaceae > Cellvibrio. Next base: position 9,760 of record DATJLH010000017.1, on the reverse strand, counting down.
GGTCACGATGTGTCCGGCGTGATTCATCAAGGTTCTGAGCACATCAAACTCCTTGCGCGACAATTTAACCGGCTCGTTATCAACAACGAGTTTTCGCTCCTGCAAATTAATGTACACCCGTTCATCCTGATAGATTGCTGCGGGCATCACTTGCTTGCCATACAGTTTGAGCAGCGAGCGCATACGAGCCAGTAATTCCTGGATACCAAATGGCTTTACCACATAATCATTAGCCCCATTATCCAGCGCGTGAACTTTTTCAGATTCACGGCTGCGCACCGACAATACAATAACTGGCTGCTGGTAAAAATCGCGCAATTGCAGAAGTACATCCTGTCCATCCATGTCAGGTAAACCGAGATCGAGAATCACCAGGTGCGGTGCTTCCAACGCTGCCAGCGCCAGACCTTGCTGCCCGGAGTCAGCCTCAATGACTTCATAGCCTTGGGCGGTCAATCCAATATGAAGAAACCGATGTATTTGCGGTTCATCATCAATAATTAAAATCTTGTTCATGGCGTTTCCTTTGATGTCTCCAAAGGTAATTCTATTCTCACACAGCAACCCCGTCGGGCTTCGTTCTTCATCTCGGGATTATCATGGATAGTGACCTTGCCCCCATGGGCAGCGATCATTCCCCGGCAGATTGTCAAGCCAAGGCCGCTCCCGGATTTGCGGCGGTCACCTTGTCCGGCGGTATGGAAACGTTCAAACACTTTTTCTTTTTCGCTGTCATCAATGCCCGGGCCGGTATCGCACACGGTGATGACAAGGTTGTGCGCCTCTGCGACACAATTCAGGCGAATGTCTGAATCTGCCGGTGAAAATTTCACGGCGTTATCGAGCAGGTTAAACAATGCTTGTTCAATCAGCGCGGCATGTACATACAGGAGCGGCAAATGCGGGGCAAGTTTGATCGACAGTATATGTTCCTGCAATAGCGGTGCGATTCGCTTTTTAATCACACTGACAATTTCGGCAACACTGACCCAATGTCGCTCCAGGCGCAGTTCGCCAAAACCCAGGCGGGTCATGTCCAGTAAATTTTGCGTGTAACGATTGAGCCGTTGCGCTTCTTCCAATACCGTGGCCAACAACTCCCGTGTCTGGAATTCGTTCAAATCTTTTCCCATCTCAAGCAGTGTGGATGCAGCACCAATCATTGCCGTCAGTGGTGTACGGAAATCGTGGGATACCGATGACAGCAACGCTGAACGCAGTAGTTCATTCTCTTTCGCTACACGCTCCTGTGCCAGATCGCCAACCAGCCGGATGCGCTCAAGGGATTGATTAACCTGACGCTGCAACAGCGTAAAAAAATCACGCTCAAGCAATGTCTCTTGCCATTCAGGGAGCCGGATAAACGCCAGAATCCGTTTACTGTTGTGAAGAAAATATCCCCCCAGTTCCCGCTCCAGATTTGCTAACTGGTGCAGCGTATCCCGCGACATCCTGGTTTTGAATAATCGGGCGAGTTTTTCTGTCTGCGAATGATCAAGGTGACTGAACGCTGGCGAGGGTGGCTGTGAAGGATTGTAGTAGGCGATGTGATACCGGGTATTCCACGCACCGACGGCATGTTCAAATGCCGCCATCACCTGTTCAATATCGATGGCCCTGGATAAATGTTCAAGCATATCCAGTTCAATACGGCTCATGGTTTCGCGACGTTGTACCTCCTCGGCATTCAGCTTGAGTTTCGCCGCAAGGTGGCCCACCACTAGCGCGGTCACCAGGAAAAAGAAAACACTCAGCAGATCCTCACGATGGGTGATGAGCAGGGAGCCGTAAGGTTCGGTAAAAAAATAATTGAAGGCGAGGAATCCCGATACGGCGCTGATCAAGGTCAGCCGTAAGGTAAATTGGGTAGCGATAAAGATAACCACCAATAAATACAGCAGGGTCAGATTCGCTTTGGGCATGACACTGCTGATGGCGAAGGCCAGGGGAGTGATCAGCCAGGGAAGGAATAACGCCAGGGGCCAACCTAATTTTCGCAGGCGCGGGCGCAGCATGTCGGCGATTGTCTTCATGGGATTAATTTTTCCAGAAGGCTTTGGAAAATATGACCAGCAAGGTTAAAAACTCCAGGCGACCCAGCAGCATGCCGACGGACAAGGCCCACTTGGCAATCTCGCTGAGGGATTCAAAATTTCCGGCAGGGCCGATGATGTTGCCCAGCCCGGGGCCGACGTTGGTCAGCGCCGTAGCGGCCCCGGTGATACTGGTGAGCAGGTCAAGCCCGGTAGCAGCAAGTATGGCAGAGATCACCACCCAGGACAGCGCCATCATTAACATAAACGCCACAGAAGACGAGATGATTTCCGGGCTCACCAGACGATTATTGTAACGGTGACGGATCACGGCGCGCGGATGAATAGCCGTCATAAATTGGACCCTTACCATGCCCGCCAGCAGCTGCAGGCGGAAGATTTTTAATCCGCCGCTGGTGGAGCCGGAACAGCCGCCGATAAATGTACAAAAGAAAAATACCAGCACCGCCAGCGGTCCCCACAACTGGTAATCGGTGGATGCGTAGCCGCAGGTTGTAATGACAGAAACCAGATTAAAAGTCGATGCGGTAATGGCACGAATGGCTGAGTCTCCTTCACGCCATATCGGTATGGCGAGCACTATGGCCGTTACAGCGACAATCAACAGCAAGCCGCGCACTTGTGAGTCGTGCAATAAAAGAAACTTGCCATGCATAAACCAGCGAACAAACAAGACAAACGGCATGGCGCCCAGCAACATAAAAAGAATGGCAACCCAGTGACTGACGAGGTTGGAGAATTGTCCGAAGGAACTGTCGGATGTGGAGTAGCCACCCGTAGACACCGTGGTCATTGCGTGGTTAATGGCATTGAACCAGTCCATGCCCGTCAAACGGTAACTCACCATGCACAGCAAGGACAAAACCAGATAACAATACACCATGGCTTTAATCAGGCTGTGGGCACGCGGTGTCGCTTTTTCAGACCAGTCTGAAGACTCGGTTTTGAATAATCGCATACCGCCGACACGTAGAAACGGCAGTACGGCCACCGCCATACCGATCACGCCGATGCCGCCCATCCATTGCAGCAAGGATCGCCACAACAACAGGTCGGGTGCCATGTTATCCAAGCCGATCAGGACGGTGGAACCGGTGGTTGTAACGCCGGATACCGATTCAAAAAATGCGTTGGTCAGTGTGAGTGGTTGTTGGATCAGCAGAAACGGTAAGCAGCCGAACGCCGACACACCCAGCCAGGCCACCGAGGTGGTCAGGAACACCTGGCGCGGTGCAATATTGTGAGCTTTGGCATGGCGACCGAGGAGCAGGGCACCGATGCCGGCACCGCAGGTAATGGCCGCTGAAAAGAAAAACGGTAACTGATCACCGGTATCGTAGATGCTCGCGAGCGCGAGTGGCCACAACATAAAAAATGCCTGGATATTCAGGATTACGCCCAGGATGAGCCACATCGGACCAAAGAGTTTCATATCTGCACGTGTTAGCAAAAAGGAAACTCATGGTACGAAGGCAGTGCATAAAAATGCTATGTCAGTTATTGGCCGGTGCGTAAATTCTGCGTAAACAACATGCACCCTCGATGATATAACCCAACCGCTAATAGGGTTGGGTTATATCGGCATACACCAGCGTCACATACAGGTTGAAGATGTGTGGTGACTGGCGCATCAGCGCGTCCAGGTCGCGCCCAAACAAGGGGTGTTTGTCCTTGTGTTCCGCCGCAAAACGTTTTGCGGCTTTTTCAAGAACTTCGCTGAATACCAGTGGCTGGTTGAAGCGCACTTGCGGATTGTTGATACAAAATTGCGTGTAGGCATACAGGGCTTCCACCACAGCACTTTTATAGTACGCCGGGTGAAGTTGGTGGGTCAGGTGATCAATAAGGTGGGCAAAGCTGGCCTCTCCCGGCGTCATGGAACTGCGGATAACTTCACAATCCAGCACAAAGTCAGCACAGTTGGCATCACCAAAGATAAGTTTGGGGGTAAACATCAAGCTGTGCCAGATATCGTGCAGAAAGCTATCGTCAAAGTGGGTAATCAGCCCCCGTGCAATACGCCACTCCAGCCAGTCCGTATCAACGGCGTTGGCCATCTTGTCTTGCAGGATATCCTGCTCATGGAAAATTTTATAGGGTGCAACGTGATTAACGCCCTGGGCAAAAACCCGTTTGCGTGAAATCAGGATGCTTTCCAGCTTGCGCAATAATTTGCAGGGCGATTGCAGACCGAGCCATTCATGCATGGATACATCATCGGCATCGCCTTTATCCATCGCATACAGCATGATGAAGTTGCGCAATTGAATGGAGCGCAAGCCATCAAACAGTTTGGGTTCGATACGAATCAGGTAACCAATCGCGGATAACAGCTCCAGTACCAGGGTGCGCTCCAGGGGATCGGGGAAGATGTGTTGTACATTGTCAAAGAAACTTTTATTGGAGAACGATTGATCCACCTTGATCTCGGTGAAATTTTTATCGCCGACAATGATCGACAGGTTGCGTGCCGCGATCAGGGTGAGGCTGTCCGTGAGTTCGATTAACGAATAATTCAAATGGCCAAAGCACAGGCGTGCAACTAACCAATAGTTGCGTTGCTCGGCGCGGCGATAAATTTCCTTGAGAAAATCTTTCACCAGGACAAGGTGGCCGTCTTTGGCAATGTTGTCGGTCAATGACAGGTCTTTGGTAAATTGCACCAGGCGGCGATAGGTAATAATTTCACTTTGTTCGTTAAATTCATCGAATATTTTTTTTGCGGGAGCGCGCAAAAACTCGCTGCTGACGTGCACTTCATGTTCATGGGATTTTTGCAGCGATTGAGTGCTGACCGAATGAACCTGCAGGTGCGGAACACTTAAATGATTAACCCGCGAAGCCCGATAGGCCAGGTTGGCCGACGCATAACCGATGTAGTCATGCTTGCTGCGCAACTGCAGTTCTTGCAGGGTTGTAAACAGTTCTTCCGCGTTGGGAATATGAGCAAGGTGTTGATCAATCAATAAGGTGAAAACCGCCACTTCGGGGCTCAGCCAATGCTTGTAGATGTGCGCGATCTCTTCCGTAATCACCTGGCTCATCAGGTGCGCATCGTACATTCGGTAATCTTCCCGCTCACTTTGGATGGAAGACAGGCAGAGGTACACCTTGTTATTTATCTCGTAGGTCTGGGAGGTCGCCAGGCTTTGCAGGCGACGGCGAGGACGGCCAGTGAGTCCGAGGGATTTGTTTTCCCCGACATGGGCGTAGACTTCGGTTAACGCCGGTGCGGAGGCAACAGCCATCGGCTTGATATCTTGCAAACTTTCGGCGATAACGCCGTGACGGGCAAGATGTTGCTTAACCTCATCATTTTCCGCGAGTACCACCAGCGCAATTTGCGATTTTATAAACTTGGTCGAGCGGCGGCGCATCTTTAACGGATCAAGGTCGTCGCTGCGCAACAGGCCTTCATCCATCATCAATCCGGTGAGGTAAAGACTCTGGGCCCACACCAGGGGTACGTTATCGTTGGGCAGTCGTTTTTGTGAGCGGGGATTTTTCTTTTCGGCGGCAATATTTTCCAGGGGCACATAATAAAGTTCGGGTAACAAACCAAAACCGTCGCGAAATACCAGCAAGGATTCCAGTTTCTGGCGGTAATATTTTGCCGTGGTCAGCGTGCCGTCAAACAACGCGTTGAGGTATAAGTAGGTGTAAAACAGCGGCCACTCGGATTCGATGTGCTCAAAATTTGCCAGCTCCGAATGTTCATAATAAATGCGCGAACTCTCTTCCAATACCGTTTGGTGACCATCCCATAAAAAACGTTTGCAACCATAGTTGCCGCCCAGCTTGGTCAATATAGCGTCGCGGGTTTGGGTGGCGAGCGTTTCTTTTCCGACGGCGAACGCCGGGAATCCGATGATACTCAGTAGCGCGCTATCCGATTCTTTTGACAGGGATTCGCGCGGTAATAGCGAGGCGAGGGTGCTGCGCGCCAAAGCCACGGCGTCGGCAATCACATGGATCGTTGCGCGCTTGTTGGCATGTTCACCAAATAAATTAAAACCATCCAGCGCTTGCAGCGCCGCTTTTGCCATGCCCACGGAGCTGGCATTGATTTCGGTGCGGCCGTTGTTGATCTTGTTGCCGCGTTCCCAGATGCCGTAATCCGGAGTGCGATAGGCGCTGGAGATGTAGTACACCAGGTTCTGCACAAAATCCACTTCGTCCGGTGTGCAGACAATTCGCAAGCCGGAACAGGTCATCTGGGCCAGCATCAGCAAGTAGAGTGAAGTCGCATCAATTTGCAGATGGCCCCAGGCATCGTCGGCCACGACCGGTAAACCGCTGGCGGTGTCGTACTTGGCGTGAAGGGCGTCGTTGTTGCTCAGGCTGTACTTGAAGGCTTCCACCTTGTTCGCCTGGCGCATCATGGATTGCAACAATCCGCGCATGAGTTTGATGGTGGATTGTTCCAGCAAATCACTTTTACTGCTTTCCCCCTGACGCCGGAATGCAACGCTCAACCCCCAGACGCAGATGACCGAATAAACATTGTCACGCACCCAGGCATCAGTGTAATTGCCGTGGTTGTTGACTGCTGTACTGGCGGGAAGTAACCCGGTGACCGGGTGTTGCCGACTGAGGATGACAGTATCGATTTCGCGAAATAATTGCTCTAACAAATGGGTGTGCTTCATAACAACTCATGAACCCTGTGTTTTCGGATGGCCGGGCCAGTTCCAGGCGACAAAAATGGCGGCGGCCCTGCTTATACTAGCCCAGCTTAGTCGATACGTTGACGAATCTCTGTGGCTTTAGCAGCAAAATTCACGCCTGAAGATGCCAGTGACAGGAGAGCGCGGGCTTTGTTCATTTGCTGAGCGGAAAGAGCCCGTTGAGGGCGCCATGATGTGGTTTTTCACGCCTGATACAGCTAGGGTATTAGCGAAGCGGCTTAACAGTCAGCCAGTATTTTGGACAGCTGTGCCCTGAACCGGTGCGCTTGCTGTTTATTCGTTGACCTTTACATCCTGTTGGTCGTGTTGGAGATCTGCGGGCACCACGGGCGTATATAACTCACCAAAAAAATCATGCAGGACCAGCTTTTGTTCGGCATCCCGGGTACTTTCCATATCCTTCCAGGGCACGACGTACAAAATCTGGGGTAACTCCTGATTGCCCTTGATGCGGGTCGTTTCCAGTTCAATGCGGTCCTCGGCTGACCAGGCGGGTAGGGCACATATCACGAGTGCGGCAATCAGACTGTATTTCATCCTTCACCTCGACGCTTCAATGTCAGTTTCAATTCTTCCACCCAGGCGCTGGTTGCTTTGTCTTCTTCCTGGGTTAACGCCAGGTAACGCTGATAATGTTCCACCGCCTGGTTGATATCCTGATAAAAAATATCGTAGAGCAACGCCAGGTTGTAATGGGCGTCGGCAAAATGCTGGTTGAGTTTTAAGGCGGTGCGATAGCTTTTTTCGGCGGCACTGTAGTCCCCTTGGTCGACCGCGATCAACCCCGCGAGATTGTGCGCTTCGGCAATATCGCCATTCAGATTTTGCACATAGGCAAGGGTTGCCTTGGCATCGTTCAAACGCTGATCCTGGTATTGGGCAATCGCCAGGTTGAGCCAGAGGCCGGGCTGCCCCGGGTGAGCCTGTGTCAGTTTTTTCAGGCTGCTGATGGCTTTGCCCGCGTCATTCTGCTCGATCCGCGCGAGCGCATCGCGATAACTTTTGGCCTCACCGGGCGTTAGCGTAGTGGGGATTGTGCTTGCAGTGTCCGGGCTTTTCTCCGTCGGAGATTGGGTCGCACAACCCGCTAACGCTAATAGGAACAGGCCGAACACCCAATGTCGCTGGTTAAATCTCATGGCGATAAACTCCCAATTTACCCTTGCGGTCATAGCGTACCGGGAAGAGTGTTACCAGCGCCTTGCGGCTTTCATTGATCCACTCGCTGCGGGTGCCGTCTTTGGTGCGGACCAGATTGATCTCATAAAACTCAATGGCTTTTTCTTCAAATGGAAATGCCTGGTCTTCAATCAGGATATTGTATTGCTCCAGCTCTTCACCCTTCAGGTGTTTGGGCCGCTCCGAGTCGAGTAGGGCGCTGGCAAAATGCTGGTAAATTTTACCGATGGCGTAGGTTGACTCGGTAGTGATATCCGGATGGCTGTACACAGATGCCTGACCGTATAAGGCGATGGCATCTTGCATTAATTTTTTCTTAACCCGCAGGTTTTCAGTCAGGGGTTCCACCAACTGGCGACGCTCAAACAACTGGTGCTTTTGTTTGGCCAGATCAAGTGTAATGCGCGACGCAATAAAGTTGGTGCGTTCCGTTTTATTGTTCTTACTGGCTTGTTTGTCGGCCAGGGCAATTTTTTCCTGCCAGAACACCACTTTATCCTGCTCGCGCGTCTTTTGATAAAGCTGGGTTAATTTATACATGGCTTCCATGTATTGCGGATAGGGTCGTGTGTAGGTATTGGCATAGGTGCGATAGGAGCGAATTGCGGCCTCGTGATTATTTTTGGATTCATACAATTCTGCTGCCTGCCAGAGCGCTGCCATCTTCACGTCCTGATTGTCTTCCTGTGCAGAAATCTGCTCAAAGGCTTGTGCCGCTTTTACGCCGTCACCGGCTTTCAGATAAGCCGTTGATAACTGTCGGGTGGCATCTTTATTCAGAGCATGTTTCGGATAAAGCTGCTGGAACTGCTGAATATACGCGATAGCCCCCTGCCATTGTTCATGCTTCATCGATAGTGCAATCGCTTCATACAATGACGTTGGTGCTATCTCTGATGACGGAACGCGCTGGGCTACGCGCGCGTAATCCTGAATACCTTCAGCCAGACGATTTTCTTTTACATTCAGCTCCGCCTGTTGATAGATCGATAAGGCCAGATTATCGCTAACGCGGCGTTGCTGCTCCCGCCCCAGCGGTTGGCTGAGTAAATCGGCAAAGATATTTTCGGCCTCCTGGTGATTAGCCATTTTTAGGTAAGCCAGCCCTTTGAGCAGGTTGGCATCATAAAGCGTGGCGTCAGCGGTGCTGTCCGGCAAGGTGTTGGTCAGTGCAATAGCCTCCGCGTAACGTTGATGGTTGAAAGCCAGTTCCGCCGCATGCAGCGCAACCTGTTGGTAGCGCGGTTCGGTCTGGTAAAGCTGGGCTGAGGTCAAGGCATATTGGATATGCTTGTCCAGCCAGACCGGATTATTTTTATCGGCTTCGTATAATTTATCTGATAGCACAATCGTGGCGTAGGCAGCTTCCTTGTTCAGCACGATATCGCCGTCGTAAGCGGCCAGCGCAAAATAATGGATGGCATCCTGGTGGCGATGCTCGGCGGTGAGCAATTCAGCATAAAGGGTATAGACTTTATCCTGTTGCGCGTAGGCGGTGTAGTGTTGCAGGTAACGTTGGTACCAGGTATTCGCCTGGGCATAGGCCGCCGGCTTTTTGGATTGCTGATAATCCTCCTGGTGCCAGGCGGCCACCTGCAAGATATGATTGCGCAGGGCATCTGCAATTATTTTTTGTTCGGCCGCATTGTTTGCCGTTTGCCAGTAGGCACTGTCGGGCTGGAACCGGTTGTAAACAATTTCCATGGTTTCCTGAAAGCGTGCTTTGAATTTGCCCAGTTTCCAGATGTCAATCTGTTGCAAATACGCGAGTGGCACTTTGGGCGAATCGGGATTGGCTGCAATAAATTCCTGCAAGGTTTCTGCCGCGTCCGAGTAGCG
>DATJLH010000016.1:0-9341 GCA_035490615.1 Cellvibrio sp. | reverse complement strand
ACGCGAATAATCGGATCAACACTGTTGCTGCTGGATTGTATGTACACAGCCAGTAAGGCAGTCAGGGCGATGCTGACTACCACAATAAATACGATCAGTTCAATCAGGCTGACACCTCGATCCGGGCGCCTGCTCAGGAATGTATGGCGGCGGTTAATAATGGGCATAGCCGCTGGCCTCAACAGTAATCGTGGCGGATACACCGTCGCGACTTACAGTGATACTTCCCGGTGTGGTTTTTCCCAATTTATCGTAGCTGAAGGTTGCGGGTACGGCAGTAACGCTGACGCCGGATGGCAAGGCGAGCGGATAGGCATCGCTGTGAATGCGAATGGGGTTACCGTTTTCGGTCACGTTTATTGTGTTGGCGGTGATGGACAATTGAATATTATCTCGCGCCATGGCGGTTTGTTGGGCGAAAAACAAAGCCGCGATGATGTCATCGCGGCTTGTTTGCAAATTACTATTTATGCTTAACCCAACACGAGAAAATAAGGAAACTGAAATAATACTGACCACAATAATAACCGCGATCAGTTCAATTAAAGTAAACCCTTTCTCTGATGTTATCATTGACACAGAAATTAAATTGTCGCTATTCCTTGGAAGACATCTGTATTTCCCGACGATGTCTGAGTTACTGTGCAATCAGCCGTTGAACCTAAACCGCCCGCAATGGCAGCAGCAGTAATCGTGTAGCCATCTGGTACCCCACCTACCATAAGGTTTTCGATATCACTACAGTTGTCAACATCTTCAGACGGTGGATTAGCCGGCAAACCTGCACCTTCTGCTACAGCAGCAGCATAGTTAAGAGCCATTGCACTATTCATACCGCCAACGACACCATCTAACGCAGCAGCCTCAGCCGCATCCGACAAATCAATAAACCGTGGCAACGCCGTAGCCGCCAGGATACCCAAAATCACAATAACCGCGATCAATTCAATCAAGGTAAAACCGGATTGTTGTTTCTTCATAACCAGACTCCAGGAAAAATTATTGTAAAAAAACCAAAAATATTATTGCGACTAACACACTACCTTTAGCCCAATACGTACCAACCATCCTTGTCTGATATTGAGCACCGCACCCGCCGCAATATCAGAAAATTGACACTTGCTTACCTACTAATATAGACCACTTCAATAAGTATGCCAGCGCCGCCCAAACCGATTACAAACTCGTCACCTGCTTCGCGGCAGGTGTCCTTACCGACACTTGGCCGGTTTGCACGTTGTAGTCAAAAAAATGGCTGCCGCGCGGTTCTGCTACCAGCTCATAACGGCACACGCCCTGGTGTGGGCTGCTGATATGGTAGCGTCGCTGGCCCCACTCAGAAACGCCCTCTACCGTTGCCTGTTGCGGATTTTGCAACAGGCTATCCCACAGTTGTCGACAAAATACCGGCGCTTTTTCCGGCTCGCTTTTTTCCGCAACGGGCTCGGTAGACATCGGCCAACCTTGCTCGCTCATATAAACAAACTGCCCATCAATCTGTACAAAAAATTGCTCCGGATTCACCCGGTTAATTAACCAGTTAGCGCGAGTCAAGGCCACGCCGGCGGTAAAATGGTTCGCCAATAATTCGAACCCCATGCGCCGCCCTTCGCGCGCCATCTCCAGGTAGCGCTCCACTGCAAACAACAGGACAATGCCGATGGCGCTGACCGTAATCAGCCATTCGAACCGGCTCCAACCCTGTTGACGATTCATATCGTCACGCCTTCTGGATGTTGTACATATCCCACATGGGCAGGAAGATACCCAGCGCGAGCACCGTGACAAACCCCGCCATGATAATAATCATGACCGGTTCGATTCGATCGCTGAGTCGTTTCACATCGTAGGCCACTTCGCGCTCGTAAAAGGCCGCGACCTCTTCCAGCAGCGTATCGACTTGTCCGCTTTCTTCACCGACAGACACCATCTGCAATACCAAGGGCGTAAACATGCCGCTGGCCTGATGCGTTTGAAATAAACCTTCACCCCGCTCGATACCGGCGCGAATCGCGCGCACTTTATCACCCAGGTAGGGATTGTCGATAGCGCGCGCCGATAACTCCAATGCATTACTGATCGGTAAACCGGCCTTCATCATCAAACCAAAAGCGCGCGCGTAACGCGCCATGGACGCGCGTTCGATGATGTCACCGACTATCCAGAAACGCAGCTTCTTTTTGCCCCACTGGCGACTGCCTTCCGGTGTCTGGATATAGCTGTAGAGCATGGCTCCGCCAATAACGATGATGACCAACATATATAGCCAGTAACTGACAAAAAAATCCGATACCCCGATGAGTATCCGCGTCGGTAAGGGCAACTGTGCACCAAACTTTTCAAACATACCCGCAAACGCCGGAATCACTTTGACGTTGATAACACCGATAGCAATCGCCAGGGCAATCAACACAAAACTCGGATAACGCAAGGCGCTCTTGATGCTTTTAATCGTCTCCAGATCCCGCTCCATATATTCACTCAATTGATGGAACGCAAGATCCAGCCGGCCACTCCCTTCGCCTACACTCACCATGCTGACAAACAATTGGTTGAACACCTTGGGGTGATAACGCATGGCGGTTGATAACTCCACGCCAGACTCCAGGCGTTCGATAATATCCTGCAAAATTTTCTGGAACGTCGGATTGCGCAACGAAGCCGATAAACCGCGTAAGCCTTTTACCAATGGAATACCCGCTTTGGTGATGGTGTACATTTGCCGGCAGAACATAATCAGCTCCACCGTTTCCACACGCCGGCTTTGGGTTAACTCCAGCCAATATTGCGCAAAACCCTGCTGCGCTTTCTGCTCTTCCAGGGCAATGGGCGTGACACCGCGACTGAGCAACTGGGTTGCGGCGGCGTCCGGGCTGGAAGCGTCTACCTGGCCATTGACCGGTTGACCTTCTGCATTGCGTCCTCGGAAAGCGTAGATTGTCATAATGTGTTTTTTTCGACTCTTTTTGTCGGATTACACTGCGCTAATTCGACCTACGATTGGGTAGTGTTTTAAATGGCTTCTTCGACCTGGGCGGTGATGCCCATGACTTCGTCAAGAGTGGTTAACCCTTTTACAGCGTATTCCAATGCAACCAGACTGAGTGACTGAAAGTATGGGCTCTCAGTTGCCGCGCGAGTAAACGCATTGATGTTGTTTTCACGCAAGGCTTCGGCCATGGGTTGATTCAATTCCAGCATTTCAAAGACACCGATCCGGCCGCGATAACCGGTGTTGTGGCAATGGGGGCAACCGGCACCGTGCTTAAAGGTCACAGCGGAAAAATCCTTGCCTTTGCCGACGGTGTTAATCAATTGCAGATCATTGGCATCGGGCGTGTAATCCTGAATACAACTGGTGCAGATCTTGCGCACCAGACGTTGCGTCACAATGGCTTTTAATGCGGTGGCCACCAGATAACCGTCGACACCGATATCTATCAAACGTAAGGCGGAGGTCACCGCATCGTTGGTGTGCAAGGTAGACAACACCATGTGGCCAGTCATGGCCGCGCGCAAGGCAATCTCGGCAGATTCCGCATCGCGGATTTCTCCTACCAGCAAAATATCCGGGTCTTGCCGCAAGGTCGCGCGCAATACATTGCCGAAGGTTAAACCGATTTTTTCGTGCAACTGGACCTGATTAATGCGCGGCAACCGATATTCCACCGGGTCTTCCACGGTAATGATTTTTTTCTCCGGCTTGTTCAGTTCGGACAAGGCACCGTAAAGCGTGGTGGTTTTACCGCTACCGGTCGGGCCGGTGACCAACACCAAACCGTGTGGCCGCGTAATGACACGGCGAAAGCGTTCCATCAAACTCGCGGGCATCCCCACTTTATTCAACGCGAGCACACCGTCGGTATGATCCAGCAAACGCATTACCACCGATTCACCAAATTGCACCGGCATGGTGGACATACGCACATCAATATTGCGGTTTTTTACCTTGAGATTAAAACGACCGTCCTGGGGCAAACGCTTTTCGGAGATATCAAGGCCAGCCATTAACTTCAGGCGTACCACCAACGCCGAGGCGATGCGCTTTTCATTCATCACCTGCTCAAGTAATACGCCGTCAATTCGATTACGGATGCGCAAGACTTTTTCATCCGGCTCGATGTGAATATCCGAGGCTTTGGTATTGATCGCCTCTTCAAATATTTTTTGCAACAACTTGACGACGGGCGCATCGCTGTCGGCTGCTTCGGTCACAAAATCCGCCAGATCGACGGCGGCCTCTTGCAACTCTTCATCCAACTCACCGGCCAGGGTAGCAATTTCGCTGGCGCGGGTGTAGGCAATATCCAATACATCTAGCAGTTCGGATTCACGTACAACGGCGGGCTTCAACGGCTTTTTAAGAATGCGCTGTAATTCATCGAGACAGAATAAGTCGGTCGGGTCCGCCATGCCGAGCAACAGGCCATCAAAATCTTCGCGCAGTACAACTACGCGGTAACGCCGCGCACTGGTTTCAGGTAGCGACTGTACCAACGCGCGATCAAAACGGAATTGTTTCAACTCCACAAACGGAATATTCAGCTGGGCCGACAACAGGTTCAGCAACGCATTTTCTTCGACATAACCCAATTCGACCAGTGTATTACCCAGCTTGCGGCCACTGAGTTTCTGCTCTTGCAACGCGTGTTGCAGTTGCGTCTCGGAGATCATGTTTTTCTCGACCAGCAAGTCGCCGATACGAATTCGTTTTGCCATGGTAGTCATGGTGTTGGGCACCTGTTAATGCGATAAGGCAGCAATGCGCTGCGCAACATACTCTTTTACCTGGGGCTGGGCGTCCTGCAGGCCGATGCGCCGATAGGCTTCCAGGGCACTGGCGTGCTGCTGCAAAGCATCCAGAGCCAATGCCAACCCCAGCCAATAGGCCGGCTTTTCACCAAAATTATCCAGCAGGCGACGATAATGGTTGGCCGATTCCTGGTAACGCGCCGCTTTATGGTAGAGCGCAGCGAGCAACGCGCGATAGCTTTCATCTTGCTCAGCTTGCTCACGCTTTTTTTCCAATACAGCCAGTGCAGCAGCATGCTGCCCCTGCGCGGTTAATAATTGGGCGGTCAGTCGCGTGTGATCCGTTACCGATAAATAATCATCCGCCTCGTGCAACAGTAAACGCGCCGCTTCGTTATTGCGCTGCTGAATGTACAAATCGAACAAGCGCACGGCAGATTTTCTCGGCTGCTGATGTTGGGCAACAAATTGCTGAAGCGCCAACATGGCGGCGTCATCGTTCCCCTGAGCAATCAGGGCATCGGCCTGGATAACCATCTGTTGGTCTTGCCAGGCCGGGTTGGGTTGGATATCGATATCGCTGGTGTGGGTTGCCGCCTCTGCCACTGGCAAAGTCTCAACGGAAACCGACGCGCGTTCTTCCGCGTTTTCTTTTTCTTGCGCGTTAATTTTTTCTTGTGCACTGGGATAATTGCCGGTTTCAACGGCCTGGGCGGATGCCATTACTGCTGGCTGTTCCCGTAACTGTTCTCTTAACTGAGCGATGGCTGCATAACCCGGCGCAACAAATTCGGCGCGTTGCAACAATGTTTCTGCCCGTTGATATTCACCGCGCCGGTGTGCCTCCTGCGCCAATTCCAGATAACGCCCGGCAATACGCTGTAAACCTTCCTCCGCCGGTTGATTACCTGGCGACAATGTCAATATTTCCTGGAAATATCCGTAGGCATTATCCTCAACAGGTGCCGTTAAACGGTCCAGCGTCAGTGCACGCTCTGCTCGTTGCAGCAGGCGATAAATCGTGTCCTGTTGCGCTGCATGTGGTGATTCACTGTTAACAGAGACGGCGTCTTCCGATACTGTGCGATCCACAGACGGTTGCGCTATGTTCACCTGTTCTTCGGTAACAGATTTTTCCGCAACAGGCGCGTCAGACACAAGCGCTGGCACTTCTGCTGATGCTTCGGTTTGCACTGACGGAGGTTGTTCACCGTTTTTCTGCAATACAATCTGCGCAACCGACACCACCAGGATAACCCCAATAAATACCGCCACACTCGGCACCCAGTTATAGCGCTTTTTTTGTAGCAGCGATGATTGCTGCAACAGCGCATCGTTTTCCGATGCGGTCGAATGATCGGCTTGTTGTCGCGCTGCCAGATCGCGCAGCATGTCATTGACCAGGCTCATCATGTCACTCCCATCAAACCGGGAATGACGATACCGATGGCTGCTAACGCCGCTAACGAAGGCCACAACCAATAATCGCGCCGCGCCAACCAGCGCCCAAGGGACCGGCTTTCGCTGGTGTCCGCAATGGCACGCTCAAGGTGACGTCGGCCGACTTTATCCGCACCTTCACCGTAAGCCGCCAGCATGGCTTTATGAGCCATCACATTAATCAATCGAGGTATGCCACCAGAAGCGCTAAACAACAATGACAAGGCTGAGCGGGTAAATAAATGACCACCAGTATAGCCCGCAGATTTCAACCGATAGTTGATATAGCTGGGTAAATGTTTCCGTTCGATCCCCTGCAAATATTCCGAGAATACGATGCGCTGCTTTAACTGACGCAAATCTGCGCGGTTTAATAATTCATCCAACTCCGGCTGGCCAAATAACACCACTTGCAGGAGTTTGCTTTTTTCGGTTTCAAGATTGGTTAACAGGCGTAGCGCTTCAATCGTTTCCCGGGGCATTGCCTGCGCTTCGTCAATAACCAACACCACCTGGCGTTTTGCTTTTGCCAGTTCCACCAGGCGGGAATTAATGTCTTTCAGTAATTGATACGACGGCATCTCCGGCGAATAGGTGATACCAATTTCCTCCGCCAGAAACCATTTAAGCTCGTCAGGCGTAAGGTAAGGATTGGGAATGTAAGCCGTAATATAGTGTTCCCCCAAGCTCGCGAGGAGCTTGCGGCTCAATAAGGTTTTCCCGGTACCGACTTCGCCGACCACCTTCACAAAACCTTCACTGTGACGCAGCGCGAGCAATAACGTACTCAACACTTCGCGATGACTCTGACTGTTGTAAAAAAACTGCGTGTCAGGTGTCAGCGAAAACGGATGCTCTTGCAATCCAAAATGTTGACGATACATGGTTATCTTTCCCGATAAGCCTCGCCCATGCGCTGCATACCCTGCTGGCTTTTGCTGAGCTCTTCATTCCAGGTATTTTCACCCACTACAATGGGGCGCAGCAAAATCACCAGCTCTGTTTTGGTCCTGCGTTTGCTTTTGGTTTTGAATAAGGTGTTGACGATAGGAATGTCGCCGATAAACGGACGTTTGCCATCAACATTACTGATGTTTTCCTGCATCAACCCACCCAGCACAATCACTTGTCCGTTCGCGGCACGCACAATGCTGTCCGATTCGCGGATGCCACGTAGCGCCAGGGGCAGCGAGAAATTTTCATCACCGACAGTAAAGACTTTCAGTTGATCCTGCACTTCACTCACCACCGGATGGATATGCAGAATCACTTCGCCGTTCTCCGCAATTTGCGGCGTAACATCGAGAGATATACCGCTGAAAAAGGGTGATAGCTCAATGTTGGGTGTGCTGGTCACTGAAGACACATTGGCGGTGGTGTTGTTGGAAATACCCGTTACAAAATATTCATCTGAGCCGACACGAATGACTGCTTTCTGATTGTTCACAGTGGACACGCGGGGGCTGGAGAGCACTTGCACATCGCCCTGGGTTTCCAATAACGAGAGCAGTTCGGTGATATCACCCACGCGTAATAAAGCGGCAAAGGTACCGCCGGTATCTTCACGATCCTCAAAAGTTGTTGTCTGTATTTCTTCACCGTTTACACCGATGATAGTCCGCGTAATGGGCCGCCACCGATTTACCGCCCCGCTCGATCCGGAAATATCAAAGCCATCCTCCAGGTTGTAGCCGTAACTCAACTGGCCGCTTATTGCCCCCCAATTAATGCCCGCCTCAAATCCTTCATTCAACTGCACTTCCACAATCTTGGCTTCCAGAATAACCTGACGCTTCACGCTCAACTCCGAGCGTTCCAGAAACTCGCGCACCGCACTCAATTCGTGAGGCAAGGCTTTTACGGCAATCATCCCCGCTTGCGGCGTTACCACGACCATGCGTTCATCGGTTTCACCGCCGATAATCGCGGCAATGGTTGAACGTAAAGACATCCAGAAATCAGTGCGATTAAGGGTCTGCACCCGCGAACCTGGCGTCAGCCCGGAGCCGCCGGCAGATTGTTGGTCGCCTTCCAGCATGCCCAGCAAGTTGGCGGTATCACCCAGGTCAGCGGAGTTGCTTGAGCCATAGCCACCGGAATTATTATTCGATTGCGCGCGCCCGATCATCACACTCGTATCAGAAACACCCACACGCTGTACATCCAGATAGTTGACATGAAATACCTGCGTGCGCAATTCATTGGCGTAGATGGTATAAATGCCGCGTTGGTATTTATATTCGTAACCGTAAATATCGCGCGTTACGCGCAACACATCTTCAACGGTAACGTTTTTCAGGTTAAGTGAAATGCTGCCGCTGACATCCGGATGCACCACAACATTCACACCGGTGCCATTCACCAGGCCGAGGAAAAAATCCCGCGCAGCTACGTCGCGCACAGAGACATCAAACCGTTCGGCACCGGGACGCGGTTGCGGCTTGGACGTGCGCGCATCCAGTAACGATTGGCTGACTGCATCCGGCACATCCGGCGCGCGCTGTTGATCAGCTACAACCTGCTCCATTTCTGTTTCTGCTGTCAGTTTTTTATCGGCCGGCCCCGAGCAAGCCGATAGAATAACAATAGGGGTCAGCACCAACAGGCTACTGATAAACTTTAATGTTAAACCTAAGGTGTATGGCATAGCCTGATCGACCTCAATCTGTGCAATATGTCGTGTCATGGATCGGTGTTGTTATTGTCTGACCGATGTCGTATTCAATGAAAGTTCCCACTGTCTGCCACCCTGCTGCAATTGCACGTTATCGGCGCTGATGCGTTTGATACGCACGCCCCCCGAACCGGCAATGACATCGTCTTCACGCAGTGTTTGCCCGTTGATAATGGCCAATTTGCGCGCGCTGCTGATCAGGATGGAATTAAGCACCAAGGCTTGTTCTTTCGGCCCTGTTGCAACGCTATAGCTCAACGGCCGAGTGGGGTCGCGCAAGCGTTCTTCCGCATGGACCGCTGCTGCCGTGATTAACAGGACCAATAAGCCACAGGTTTTAAACACCGAGTAACCCCTTCTCTGCACTTAATGTGTAGACCCGCAATTCAATATCGGCATTTGGATACTCCGTGACGGCGTAATCCAACTGCTCCCAATAAAAACGCCACCGGGTGGATTCCAGCGATGTTAAAAA
>DATJLH010000015.1:0-44027 GCA_035490615.1 Cellvibrio sp. | reverse complement strand
GAACCACAGTGTATCGGCCTCAAGCGGTACCTCGGCAAAAGGCGCGCGCTCGGTGCGGATAAATGCCCGAGCCTTGATACCCGGCAATTTGCCCGTCAACTCAGTCTGGAGTGGATGCAATCCGGTCAGGCAATAGGGTTCATCACCTTTAAAGAACCTTTTAAGGCGTTGATCCGGCGGCGCCATGTTGAAAAAGCGCCAGTCGATATTGCGTGCGAGGCCGGGGAAATCTTCTTTCAGCCAGCGTTTGTTGTAGCTACCCGCCAGCCTGCGCCGGGCCGGATGGTTGATCGGCCAAGGGCCAAATCCTGCGGGGGCGTGGCGGCGGCGCCCCGGCCGACGGACTTCCCCCGCAAGGCTGATATTGGGCAACACGCCCTGGTTACGTTTGAAAAATGCCGGCCAGCGGCTGTCGGTGTAACCGCATCCCAGCGGGTTAGCCGGGTAATCCTTGCCCCCCCAGGCGCGAGTGGCGTCCAGCGGCATAGCCGTAAACGGCAGCGGTGCGTCGACCTGTTGCAGCGGAACCAGGCCGTAACGCCACTGGCGGTCACCGGTAATCCGCAGGGATTTATCCACCTCGCCGCAACGTAGGGAAACCATCATCTCCTTGACCGCTTTTCCCTCCGGGGCGTGGGCGGTACCAGCCAGTAACACGTCGGCACAGGCCTTGGGCATGATTTCATCAAGCATCTGCTGTGCAGGCAAAGCCGGTGTAATAACAGGCCAGGCCTGATGCTCAGGAATCAGCGCGGGGGATTCACCCAAACGGAAAAACGCCAGCGCACTGACGGCCAGGTGCATTTGCCCTTTATAGCCGTAGGGCTTGGCCAATAGGCCGAGGGTCATGGGTTTGATGACGGCGCGCATCAGATGATCGCCTTCAGTGCGGTAAGGATCTCGGCGCGCAATCCCGTGACTGCACTTTGCACACGAGGATCCATGTTAACCAGCAAGCCGCCACCGATTGAGGTGACCGTGTTGTTTGTGCCTATGGCGCTGATGCTTTCCACCGAGCCGATGGAGCTGAGTTCAGCACTGGCACCTACCACGCTCAATCCTGCCTTGGTGCCGATCATGCTCAGGCTGCTGGTGCTGGCGATCATATTCATATCGGTACTGACGCCCACCATGGAGGTATTGTCCGACTTGGCGGTGATACTGCTGTTAGTACTCACGCCAATAACATGGGTGTTGTCGCTGCTACCGATCATGTTGCTGCTGGCACTGCTGCCGATAATCGACGTGCTGTTGCTTGTGCCAACCGTTGAGGTACTGCTGCTGGTGGTAATAGTGCTGACGCTGTTCTGCACCCCATTAATAGTGGTGGTACTGGACACACCGCCATTGTGGGTGGTGGTGCTTACCACGGCGCCGTTATGGGTGGTCGTGCTGGTTACGAGCGCGTTGTGCAGGGCGGTGTTGCTGACGGGAGCAAAATAAGTGGTATTACTCATTACCGGCGCCGTCACGTTGTAGACCGTCACACTGCCCACCGGCATGTTATGGGTGGTCTCGCTGGTTACCGGCCCGTTAAACAGCGAGGTGCTATTGAGCAAATTGTTATGGGTACTGAAGCTCAGCACCGGGCCATCCATCGTCTGGTAACTGGTGCTGCTGCCCTTGATATGGGTGTGGGATTCTGTGTTGCCGATGGTGGACTTGCTGTACTGCCGGTCGCTGATGGTCTGGTAACTCTCCACAACCTGATGGTTGGATTCGCTCCAGGCCAGGTCATAGGTCGTCCAGCTTTTGGTTTCCTCGCCATCGCTTTTGTTATAGGTGCAGCCAATGGAGTGACCTTCATTGAGTATGTCACCGCGCCCATGGCTCGCCGCCGAATACCCGAAGCCGCCGCCGATGGAATAGCTCACATCGCGAAACTGTTGCGCACCCTCGAATTTGGGCGACAGCTGTGAACCTTTGCTGTAGCGGTCCTCCACCATCGCCACCGCCGGTGCCAGATCCACTCCAAGGCTGTAAGGAAAGCGAATGGATTTACTGTCGCTGTAGCTGGTGGAGTAGTTGTTGCCCACATGGGTATTCGCCATCCAATGGGACGGTGTGACGGTCATGGTGCCGTTGTTCTGCACAATACTCTGGATCTCCGGAATCTCGCCGTTATCGTTGGAGCGGGAGACCCACACCATGGCGTTGATCTCCGGGATCATCTGCATATGCGACGCCAGCCGCACCCACACGGCGGTACCGGCCAGGTCGGTGGAAAACACAACATATACCCCCTGGAATTCCTGGGTTTGGGTCGGCGGTAAGTAGTTGGTGTAGGTGTTGAGATTGGGCGAAAAGTTGGTTTTATCGTAATAGCGCCAGTCGCGCGGCGGTACGCCGGAGTCGTGGGCAACTACCCTGGCTAGGATACTGCCCTGATGCGTATTGCGCAGTTCGAAGGGCGTTACCAGGGTATCCGGCGAGGCTTCCGTGGCCTGAAACTGGTTGGAATAGCCGCCATCCAGGCTGCACTGGTGTTGTACCGAGGTCAGCACGAACCGTTTGCCATCCAGGCTGGGGCGCACCAGTTCCGGCACATTACGCGCGTCCTGCTCCATAGCCATCTCGAATTGGTGGCAAACGCGCATCAAGGCGCACTGGCTGGTGCCGGACAGGCTGGAGCGCGACGTATCCAGCATTTGCGCCTGCTCCTTGGCGTGGGCATCTACTTCCGCCGTGCCACCGCCATAGGAATACACGCGATAAAGGTTGAACGGCAGCTTGCCCTTGCTCGGGGAAGCACCCGGTTTATAACTGGTATAACCGGCCACCGAGTCCAGTTGTGATGCCACCTGCGCGGTGCTGAACACCGCCTGTACCGAGGAACTGGCGAGGGTCTTCTGGTACTGGTACTGCGTGATGACATCGAATTGCTGGCCACCTAACGGCGCACTGCTGGTCTGGGTGTAACGCAGTGGACGCCCGGCCAGCATCATGGGGTACTTGGGCGCATTGGCCAGCACCAGCGTATGGCTGTTGCCGGTATGGACAAAGTAATAATACAGGTGCGCCTTTTCCATCAGGCGCGTGATCAGCTCCAGGTCTGACTCCCCGGCCTGCAACCAGTCCTGCATACGATTAAGCGCGAGGTTGCTATCGGGCGACAGACTTTGGGTATCAAAGCGAACCGCGTGTTCGCGCAGCAGGGTTTCAATGACACCACGGATAGTCTGCAAACCGTAGAGCCGATATTGGTTGGTCAGGCTGAGCTTCCATAAATCCGGACGTACCGTGGCCCGGTACACCCCCGGCTCTGCCAGTGAGAAACTGGCGATCATGCCATTAAATAACGACAATTCTTCTACCGCATTACCGGTCAAGGCCTGATCGAATAAGAAGTCACCGTTATTGCCGGCGGTCGGCAAATTCACCCCAAAGGTAATGGGCCGCGCGATGATCTGGTCAAAGTCCAGCGGGTCACCGTCATCCGGGTTGGTGTTAGCGCGCAGCTCCAACTGGAACTCAAAGGGCTGAGAAACCCCTTCCCGTCCCTGGATTGACTCCAGCCGAAGATGTTCACGCCCCAGAATTCTCCCGTCGGCCAGCCAGATGGCGACATGGGTAAACAGGTTGCTATTAC
The DNA here is from genome assembly GCA_035490615.1 of Cellvibrio sp. Lineage (GTDB taxonomy): Bacteria > Pseudomonadota > Gammaproteobacteria > Pseudomonadales > Cellvibrionaceae > Cellvibrio. Next base: position 40,438 of record DATJLH010000015.1, on the reverse strand, counting down.
CCTGCTTGCTAATAGCGGTCCGACCGACCGACGTGTGTGCTGGAATCGTCATGTTCACCTCAGCGCCGGGATTGTGAAGGTCAGCTGCCATTGCTCGGCATCCGCCTGCGCGGGCATGCTGGTGTTAAGCCGCCATTGCTTGCGCGCCGCCATCTCCGGTGCGCTCTGGTACAGCCAACTGGTGTAGGCGAGCCGCAGGCCTTTGCCCGCTTCCGGGTGCGCATGCAGCGGCAACGCCTGGTGGGTTTTGGGCAGGCTCAGGCACACCTCTATGTCATAGCGGTAATGGGTAATCCAGCGCACCAGGTCGCACAGCCACTGATGGCGCTCACCCTTCGGCTGAAAGGCAATCAGTTGGTCGTAGGTTTCAACCTGGATCAACAGACGCAGTGACTTGTGCTGATCCCAACAACGCGTGCCGATCACGGTGGTCTGGGCAAGCCGGCTGTTTTGCAGCCCGAGGGCAATGTGCTGCTCCTTGTCCAGCGGCAGCCAGCCACCGCGAAACGGTTGCAACTGCAAGGGCAAACCGATCAGGCGGCGCAACAGCGATTGCACAAAACTGTGGCTGCGGCGCGGATGGCTGAGCAACCCGGCAATGGCGAGCAGTTGGCGGGGGTTCAATGGGCCTGCCTGGTCACCGTTAATGGCGTTGATCAGGCGACCGGGCAAGGGCAACTGATCCTTGGCCAGGCCGAGGTCTGGATTGGCGCGCACCATCATCCAGTAACGCAGGGTATTGATGCGGTGATTGAACATATCCAGGAAGGCCGCCATGGCGCCGTCGCCTTCGCGGGCGCGCTGGTAACACAGCTCCAGGTATGGTGCCGGCAAGGTGCCGAGGAGACCGGCGAGGATGTATTGGTTTAAATAGATCTGCACTGGCGTGGTCCGCACATCCACACAGGCCACCTGGTGCTGTGGGTGTTCGTAACCCAGGTGGGCTCGAAAACGGATGTGATCGCCCAGGTGCTTCATTACCTGCGAGCCATCGCGCAGGGGCAACGGCAGGAGCCGCCGCACAAGCTGCAGCAAATTCAGCCCGGCGTAGGTTTTATGTTCGACCGATGCTAGAGCAGACATTGTGTACCTACCCTGGCAGGCCAACGCCTGATCAATTCCCCATCTGCATCGCGCAGGACAAGGCTGATAAAACTGTTCAGCGGTACAAAATGCGCAAGGCATTCATTAAGTACTTCGCCAAAAAGCATCACGCTGGCGCGATCAAAATAATGAATATTGATTGCCAGGGTCAGTTCAGTGCCGTGACAGTAACCACGCCAGGCTTCATCGCCAACGTGGTGCCCCACCATTCGGCACGTCAAGGTAAGGAGTGCCGCAATTTGCCGGCGCGCGCCCGCCTGGTCCGCCGGCAGGTGTTGAACCAGCAATTGACGCAGTGCCTCAAGGCCCTCCGGGCCAGAACGCAAGGGTAGATAGTGGCTGTTCAGTTGCGCGACCAGGCGGCGGGTCTGGTCGCCGGTTAATTGCGGTGATTGATGGCGGCTCGGGCGCTTGAGCATACGCGCTGTCTGCACGACCCCGGGCACATCCATCTGCAGGTTGCCCGCCAATGGCAGGCGCTCCGGTAAATTGCGGTTGGTACACCAGGCACGCCCCATCACACTCATGCCCGGTTGCCAGTCCGGTTCAAATTGTTCATTCAGGAAACGCAGAAAATATTCTGTGCCGGTCACCGAAGGCAATTGGCTAGGCTCGCGTCGTGCCACCCAATATCCGAATGGTGAGTTGCGGTCACCATAGAGCGGCTGCAACGGCTGGGTCGTACCGTCAGGATACAAAAAGTACACTTCGCCCAACGAATGAATTTCACAGTGTGCATGATGGAATTGATCGCCGGTAACCGGATATTCCAAACGCGTTGCACGCAAATGAATAGGCTCAATGGCTTGGCGGAATAAATTAATCACCGGTGCGCAATTCACTTTGAAGGCGTCGGTTGTGGGCACCTCGCATTCTTGCGATAAGAGAAAGATGATCTCCAGTTCCTGCTCAAAGCCTTTGGTGCTTAACCCTTGCAAGGTACCGAACAGGAATTTATCGGGAAACAGAAAATACTCTCGCAGCAACGGCAAGCCCGGATTAACCCCGGCATCACCGGGCAGAAGCGAATCTTCCGTATCCAGACCTTTAAATGTCAATGCAGAAACAGGCAAGGTGTAACAGGTGTCATCAACCGGGTTGCGCACCAGAATGCCCTGCAAATGATTCTGCAATTGATCGTACAAACGAAAGCGATCCGGACCATGCAAATAAAATGATAATCGCTGCAAGGGCAAGCCATCAAAGCGAAAACCCTGGAATGTACGCAAGTGGACGCACAGTGCTGCAAAGACACCGCTGCCAGGTTTTACCGCACTGATTAAATTGTGTGGTGGCATCGTTACCCGGGTTACTTCTATCGGCCAGACTTCCGTATCGTAACGGGTAATAAAACGGCAAGGATAACGTTTGCCATGCAAATCAATTTCTGTGGACATTGGCGTATTGCGTTTAACACATTGCACGCTGGCAAAATTTCCCTGGATCACATCAAACTGCACCACTGATGCGGCAGGCCATGGCGCTTCCAGGTGGGGCGATAATGCGGCCAGTAACTGATTGGGTAATAAGGCATCATCCAGATCCATCTGATAACGCAGGTGCCCGGTGAGATAAGCAAAGGATTGCAACATCATCTCAATATGAGGATCACCGGAGCGTTCACGGTTCAGCGAAAGCTCATGCGCCACCTCCGGGTAATCGCCGGCAAAACGCACCGACTCGGTACGCAGGTATTCCAGCTCTTCGAGGAAATAACGCTTTAGGGTTTCATCCGATAACATTATTCGCCCAATCTCCAGTTGACAGATTCATCTGCCTGATCACGCAATTGCGCACTGATATGTAACTGGCCATCGACCACATCGACAGCAATCTGCTTAAGCCGTGGTTCAAACTGGTAAATCCGCTGGGACAGTGCTTCACCGTAACGCTCAAGCGCTGCATCACCTGGCCCTAGCTCCACGACATGAGGCACACCAAAATTCAGAATGCCCGGTGGTGCGTCCTTGTTTTTCAGTATGGCTGTTGCGGTGAGCTGCAAAACTGACTCGCGCACGGCTTCTTTGATATTCCAGTCAGTTTCATGACACAGGCGTTCAAACAGGAGCTTCATCAGCATGGCCTCGATGCACGTTTCAACTCGCCATTCCTACATTTCTCATGGCGCAACGGGCACGCTTCAGGACAACCCGACTGAAGCGTGCTCAGTCGCTCATCAGAACGTCGGTGAGTTATCAGTGAACTGTCCGATGGGTCGGTTGCGTGACACACTCCAGCCGGACATCTTGTTGCCCGCCAGGGAGGTATCCGCATTTTGCACCGTGTAGGTCCACAAAATTTCCGTGAAATTCAGCTTGAATTGCTCGGTGGGCATATCGTTGGGATGCGATTGGAACTGAATTTCACTGATCAACGCATCGCGCAATTCGAAGGTAAGAATGTTTGCGGTTTTATCACCGGAATTACGCAGGATATAAATACGGGTCGGTTTATCAGCGCCCTTTCCAATGGGTTCCGCACGCAGGCAAAACTCATAAAATTTTACCGAGGTTTTGTCGACGTATTTCACACAAGTGAATTCGGTAATGATCGGACGACCGGAGGTGCGCGCCGAATTACTCACATCGGTGGTAACCTGTTGCTTCATGCCCTGGTGAATAGATACCAATTCAATACACTGACCAAAGTTTTTACCCAGGTCTTCGGTCAGGCCGGGCTTGTCAATCAAGCTACCGCCAGTGGTCCAGGTATTGGAATCCCCCGCACCAAAAATACCTTCCGCGTTACCAGGTTGTAATAAGATTAAATCCATGAGTCAAATCCCCTTGATTAAGCCGGCAGCTCAGCTACCAGACGAATGGAAGTCGTAAGGTCTTCAAGCTGGAAATGCGGCTTGAGGAATAAGGTGGCGTTGTAGGCGCCGGGCTTTCCCGGAATACTGGTGACATCAATCCGCGCTTCACGCAACGGAAATGCCGCCTTCACTTCCTGGGTCGCTTCGTCATCCAACAGGATGTATTGCGCAATCCATTCGTTAAGATATTTTTCAACATTACCGCGCGTCATAAAACGTCCCACTTTATCGCGCATGATTACCTTCATGTAATGCGCAAAACGCGAGGCGGCCAACACATAAGGCAACATGGCGGAAAGTTGGGCATTACTGTTGGCAGAATCAGAGAGGTACTTCTTGGGCTTATTGGTGGTTTGTCCACCGAAAAACGCAGCGCGATTGGTGCCCTTGCAATGACACGCCGTGATAAAACCAAGATCATTCAATTCCTTTTCGCGGCGATCTGTAATCGCCACCTCGGTGGGACATTGCATGTCGATGTCGCCATCTGCCGTCTTAAAAGTGAGGCTGGGCAGACCGTCCAGTAAACCGCCACCTTCAACACCGCGAATAGCCGCCGTCCAACCGTAAAGTGTAAATGCATGGGTAATTCGTTCCGCAAGGAAGTAAGCCGGGTTGCCCCACAAACAACGTTCAGCATCGACATTACCGGAATGCTCTTCATAATCATCATGCATAATGACATCGGGCAAGGTTTCGCCTTCACGCAAGACCGGGAGCACAACCTGCTCTTCAAAACGAAGACCATCCGCCGCAAGGCGTTTTTCCCCATAAGGTAAACGCAGCAGGATGCGCGGTAATGTCAACGTGACGTAGCGGGAATCTTCCTGATCGCGGAAACCACGCCATTCATTTAATTCCACGCTTTCAAATATCTTTGCCAGATCACGTGGTTTAGCCAGTTTGTCAAAAGACTTGAGACCAAACATATCGGGCGAGACGGCTGCAATAAAAGGCGCATGAGCAGAGGCGGCCACCTGGGATATTTTTTCCAGCAAACTGATGCTTTCTGGATCGCGACCAAAGCTGTAATCACCCAGCAATAAACTGTAGGGTGCACCACCATAAGTCCCATACTCAGCTTCATAAATGAGCTTGAACAGGTGGCTTTGATCGAACTCAACCGCCTTGAACAAATCGTCTTTTAATTCTTTCCGGGTAATATTCAATACCCGCAGTTTCAATGACGTACCGGTTTCTGCTCGCGCAACCAGGTGAAAGAGCCCGCGCCAAGAGGCTTCAAGCCGCTGGAAATTTTCATCGTGCAGCACCTGATTAAGGATGTTGCTCAGGCGGGTGTCCAGATCCACAACCAGCCGGTCAATTTTTTTAACCACACTCCCTTCTGCGGCTTTGAGATTGTCGTAATCTGCTATCACCATTTGGGTAAATCGGCCAAACGCACGGTTGACGGCGGCTTTTTGCTTGTCGCTCGACTGCGCGTAAGATTCGGGGGTGTTGTCCTTCGCTGCCGCAGTCAGGTCTGCTGATATCCAGCCATCCGTTGCGGTCGGTTCGTAGGCGCTGGTAAAGTCCTTGCGCAAAGCCTCACCTTCCGGTGTATCAGCCATACTGGCATCAATCAGACGCTCAACATCATCATCGCTTTCGATCCGCGCCTGCATATCGCGCAGGTCTGCGCGCTTTTCATAAATCTCTTTTAAAGGATCGAATCGCTGCACAACAGAAAGCGGGCTGAATTGTTCCAGCTTGCTGAATGCCAGCGTACTTTTTTTTGCATCTGCAGCAGGATCATCCTCAGGCAATCGATACGAAAATGTGATACCGGCATTAAATGAAGCCATCACCGAATCAAAAATTTCGGAATCAACCTCCACCATCTTGCGCTCTTTCAGGGGCGGCCGCTCAGCCGTGGGGGTATCACCGGACAAATCTGCCAGTATGCCCACAATAAACGGCAACTCTTTCTTTTCCATAGCGCCACCGGTTTCGACATCATAGGTAATCTTTACCCGGGGCGGACGACGTCGAGCCAAGACTTTTTGAATACTTTCTGACATGGTTAGGCTTCCTCATTGCTATATGCTAATTAGCGTCAATAAAGTTTTTAACACAATCACGAGCACTGGTTTAACCGATGGTGCTTGCGATACAACACAACCCCTTTACTGGCATTGATTTTTTCGACTTGCCCTTGCGATTCCAGATAGTCAAGTGCGTGCTGAACCAATTCCAACGAATCCTGATAACGTTGGCGAGCCAACCACCAGCGCGCTATGCCCTCCACCGTCTCTGAAGCTTCGGGACAACTGGATAAATATCGTCTGATAATGTCTGCTATTGACCGTATCTGGTCCGGCTCTGCCTGTATCACTCAGCATTCCTCATGGCCATGGATTCACAGCGTTATCATTTCAAAACCCATGCCAAATGTATTATTTTTGGAAAAGTCTTGATTTACGCGGGCTTTAGCAGGAGCGGGCAATCTGGATGAGGCAAAAGAACCTCAGTTATCAATAATATCGATGAGGCGCTATGACCACAGGTGAGGCAAACATACCTCACATTTTTCTAGCGAATAGACAGCAGCCACTCAATGCCGCTAGGCGATTGTGTGCTGATGCAAGGTGATAAGAGAGGTCGGAAAATTACCGGGAGAGATTTAACTGGCGGATAATACCCGTGGCTCAGGTAGAAAATCGGTCTGACTGGAACTGGTTTTTATCGACACCGTATTTTTCAATCAGGCGAGTAAAGCTTCGTCGCTCTTTGCCTGCCAAACGAGCAGCTTTGGAGATATTCCCCGCACATCGTTGTAACAGGCTACGGATATAATTTTTTTCAAACTCCTCGATAACACGCGCTTTTTCCCGCTGGAACGAGTCCAGTGTTTTATTATCACCAGAGAAAACGGAATTTTCCGGACAACTTTTTTCCACAGCACCTGATTGAGGAAGCCCTTTTACGTCAACGACATCAATGATTGACGATTCGGTTAACACAAATAATTTATGTAAATAATTCTCCAACTCACGAATATTACCGGGCCAGTCATAAACCGACATCCAGGCGAGAGTTTCTCTGGATAACACCTTAACCGGTCGACCATATTCCTGACTGAACCGCGCCAGGAAATGCTGGCAAAGCTGCGGAATATCATCAGCACGCTGACGCAACGGGGGGATATTGACTGACAGGATATCAAGGCGATAGAACAGGTCTTCCCTGAAATGCTCACCAGACAGGAGGTAATGGGTCGATTTGTTACTCGCCGCAATAATCCTTACATTCGCTCGCTTATAACTCTCTGCACCCAATGGACGATATTCCCTATCCTGTAGAAAACGTAACAATACAACCTGAGCCTTGGGTGACAGGCTGTCAACTTCGTCAAGAAAGAGTGTCCCCTTATCCGCTTGCTCAATAAAACCTGTATGATTTTTTTTTGCATCGGTAAAGGCACCACGCTCAAACCCAAAAAGTTCTGCAATAAACAGGTCATCACTGTATGCACCGCAGTTAACCGGCACGAAAGGACCCGCTTCCCTGTTGCTGAGATAGTGGATAGCCCGCGCAGCAACTTCTTTACCCGTTCCTGTTTCCCCCTGAATCAGGACAGGCGCATCCGAACTACTTACCCGATTTATGACAGTGATCAAGCTCCGCAAGGACTCACTCGAGCCAACCATGTTAAGCCCGACGGCTGCCGACAGATGCGGTGGCATAAACCAATTACGCAGTAATTGCGCGCACTCTTTTACACTGCCCGGCCATCGTAATACCTCGATGTCCGTCAAAGAGAAAGGATGATTTGAGAAATGAATAAGTAAATCTGGTTTAGGCAGCAAAGAAAACGAAGGGGAAAAGCCATCACCTACAACCAAAAGCTGAATAACATCCTCCGAGGATGTATCAGAACAGACAATGTCAATCCCGGCAGTGTCCAATGCATTGACGATCAAACTGCGCTCTTCATCAGAAGATATACATTGAAGATATATTTTTGTCTTGGTCACACGCTTTCCTTTATATGAAACAACCTGCTCAAAAAACATACCAACCGATAAACTGCCAACTCAGTTTTGAGAACTTAGGCAACAAAGTAAAAGTGTGCAAGCACGAATCACAAAAAAAATATTACACGGTATTTCATGGCACACTTTTTAACGAAAAAAAACGTGAATTGCATAAGCAGAGTGTGAGCATTATTTTTTAATATATGCCCAATGTGCTTTTTTACTTTTAACTGATGGGCACTCGCAAAGTGCCAGGTTCTTTTCAAAAATAATTTTTCAATGCGTCAGTGCCTGGATTGAACCTGTTCTACCGGCACTACCTGCCAGAAATCACACGCTATCAGCGACCGCCGACCAGCCCCCAACAGGGTCCTTTTGACCGTGGGAGTCCGAAATCCGTCAACCGAAAGCCAAAACCGGCCTTCGTATTGAAAACGTCAATAAACTGTGGGACATTACCGGTTTTCAAGTAAGGCCTGTGATAGATTTGCGCCGCAGCCGGGGCACGCAGCAATGCGAAGCGCATACCGATAGGTGCCCTGGCTGAATCAAGGTTTAAAAATCGCGAGCAAGATAAGCTCGCCCAGGAACCATACCCATGCCGACCAAGCGCGCCCTGATAGTTGATGACTCCACCACCGCCCAATATCGCCTGAAAAAGATGTTGCGGGCTTATGACCTGCAGATCGATGCCGTGGACTCCGGTGAAGCCGCCCTGCTCCATCTCGCCTCCCATGTTCCCGACGTTATCTTTATGGATCACCTGATGCCGGGGATGGATGGCTTCCGCGCACTACAAATCATCAAGTCTCACCCTGAGACGGCGATGGTGCCGGTCATCATGTATACCTCCAAAAGCGGTGATGTATATACCGGCCAGGCCCGTGCATTGGGCGCCCTTGATGTCATCAGCAAAGACACCATCAATGCGACCGACCTGTCGAAGGTAATGGAAGGCATTCATATCTATCCGCTCAAGAAGGTCCAGGAGACAGCAGCAGAGCCTGAAGAGGTGATGTTGCCGGATGATGGCATCAATCCCCAACTGGATATCAGCGACCTGCCGCCGGTGGAAGCAGTAGCCACGCCTGCACCACGGACCGAAGGCCCCGCCAGCGATAACTCCCGCCGCATCGAGTTGCGTATCTCCCAACTTGAACACGCCATTGATGACAGCCGCCGGGTCATTACGGCGCGTCTGGTGCGGGAAATCCAGAAACTGCGCTACAACATCAGCCGCGAGTTAACCGAGCACGTGGTACCCGCAGAAACCGCCAGAAAGGCCGATACGCCGGCCGCCGAAGAGCTGCCACCGGTACCGCCCGCTCAACCGCCGCGCCAGGGTTGGTTCCTGCCCTTTGCCACACTGGCGGTGGTACTGATCGTCGGCGGCTTCTCGATTAATTACTTCAACAAATTGAACGAACGCTTGAGTGCGCTCAGCGAACAGCAGGCCGAACAACGCAGCCACCTGAATGACATCACCAATAAACTCGTAGAGCTGCACACCTCATTGGAGATGCAAAGCAACATGCAAACCCAACTCGGGGTTGTTAACAGTGGCCGCGTCGTAAAGAACAATATGTTGAACGATATGGTATGGGCTTTTAACCAAAGCGGTGTAATGCCATTTAACCCGGACATCATGGACCCGGGCACCATCCAGCGCCTGAACGAATTTGTGCACCGTATAAGTCAACAGGGTTTTAAAGGCGCCGTGTGGGTCAACCTGAGTGCTGGCGATTTCTGCGTGGTAACAGACAGCGCCGGCCGTGCGCAACTACCGGGTAAAGATGCCCGCATGTCGGACTGCATGCTGCTGAGCGAGCTTTACACTATTGAAAATTTGATGGAAGAAGTCGTGGAAGAAATTGATTCCAATCTGGTCGCCATCAACAGTGTCAGCCGCGGCGATATTAATGTCATCGTAAGCCGCATGGATGATCAACTCCTCAACTACCCAGCCCGCCAACCGCAAACTCTGGCAAGTGAGTGGAATCGCGTAGCACAAAATAATAATCGCTTGACGATTGAACTGAGTGATGTGGACAGTTTGCAATAGTTATTTTTTTTATTGATGAATCATTAGCATAATGGGCGTTTGGCGTTAGGCCTGTCGTTTCGAAACCCTCAATTCAGGGATGAATTGAGGGAGCTACAGGGAAGTATTTACCGCGTTTTCGAAACGACAGGCCTAATGACAAACGGACTACGAAGTACAGCGTTTATTTTCAGGGGCTAACATTCGGCTGATCCGAACCGGTGTAGCCATCCATATTCAACCGTGTTGCACCGATCAGCGTAATGTCTGACGGTTTAACGTCGCAATTCTCCGTTTCAAATTCCACACCTAATGCCGACGTAGAACCCTGCCCTTTCACCACGCCGCGATATACCTGACAGGCTTTTACCTTGTGTGAGGACGAGTGATAAATCGTCAGGTTGCGCAGCACCGCCACATCACCAAAGTTTTTGTTAATCCCCACAATGGTATCAATATCGTTGGTGCGGACATTTTCGATGGTGACGTAACGCGGCCCGCCATTGCCGGTGCAGTCACCGCAGGAGCGATATAACTTGCCCGCATTTTCGGCAACAAAATTGGAGATATGCACAGCACCGCGACCATTGTGCTGAAACACCTTGTCATCACCCTGGAAGGCGCCACCGCAGTTAATGCGCATCACGGTTCCCGCCGGGCCGCGTGCAGTTGCCGCGTCTTCGCCGATGTCTTCCCACCAGACATTTTCGATCGTGCAGCTGCCTTCGCAATGGATGCCATCAGACGCGAGGTTGCCGATGACCACATTGCGAATCACGGCATCGTGCTGCAAGCGGAACAACGGCGGCTGACCTTCCGACTGGCTGCCGCCGGACAAGTTATAGCGTCGGTTATTGCCATCAAATACTTCACCCACACCCAGTTCAACGGTGGCCGACAACTGCACAGTTTCTGCGGGGTTCGGTCGCGCCGGGCAATTAGCGATGGGTGTGCTGGATGCAGAGGACGCACTCGATGAAACTACCGATGAACTGCTACTGGATGGGGTTACCGAGGAACTGACACTGCTGGATGAACTGACTGCACTTGATGCACTGCTGGCAATTACACTGCTGGAGCTGGCGGATGAATAACTGCCGCCACAGGTTCCGGCACTGGCATTACCGATGACCGTCAGCGAATCGATATTGGCAATTGCTTGCGAACCCGTCGCCTGCAACCGCAGGGTATTATTGCCCGCGTGAAGGTTCACATTTTTACCCGCGGTTCCCCAGGTCGACAGCGAGGCGGTTCGAGGGAAAGATAAACTTCCCGACGATCCATTGACGACCAACGCTGAACTGGTTGAGCCGGTATTGGCATAGCGAAAGTTCACCCGATAGGTTCCGCTCGCTGGCACCTGGATATCATAAAGAATGCCGCTGCCACCACTGTTATTGAGGTCAACATAGCCACTGCCGGTGTAACCAGTATTACTTGAACTGATCACACCATCGTAACTGCAAAAGCCCGGATTGTTTTCCTGGATAGTGACATCGGCACAAACAACAGCGGATGCCAGACTGCACGCGAACAACAATGCGCGTTGATTGATTTTATTATTGCTCACCATATATCTCTCCTAAACTGAACCGTTATTGTTATGTCAGCTTTATTATTCATTGTGTTTTTACAGCCGCCACAGGTTGAATAAAAAACTGACGGCACGACGACAGTAATTGTGTGGTGAGAAACTTGTCAATTGGCTTGTCAATGCCATGTTGGATTATTGTGATAAGACGCATACCTCAAGCCATAGCCGAGGGAATAAAACGGGCGGTTAATAGCCGCATGAAATGTCAGGGACTTTTTTAATTTCCGTTAATTACCGGAGAACCTTTATGCCAGCACTGACCGCCTGGTTAAATGCACTGATACCCCTGTGCGCCGTTTTAGGCGCCTATGGGCTGGCGATATATCAAGGCTACGAGGTTATCTGCAATCCGTTCTGGAGTGGTTGCACGTCGATCAGCCGTGCCGCCCGGTATGGCGATGCGTTATTTTTATTTCGCGGGTTGATGCTGCCGTTAAGCAGCCTGTTGGTTATTTACTGGATTTTTCATTATCGCTGGTTAAACGCCTGGATCGGGCACCGCCGTCAGCACACGTTTATTTTGTTGATCGGGGTTGTATCTGCTATCGCGCTGACGCTTTACGCCAACTTCCTGGGTAGCGATGGCCACATCTATCGTTTTATGCGCCGCACCGGTGTCACTTTTTATTTTGGCCTGGCGATGCTCGCGCAACTCCTGAGCGTTTACTCAGTCATTAAATACCGCGAGCAACAGCCGACAGGATTAGTGCAATTGCTGCACTGGCAACTGTTCGTAATTGTGATTCAATGGATCATTGGCTTGCTGTCATTAGCAGTCACTATTCTCCAGCCGGATTTCAAGGATCAGGCGAATAATGTGCTCGAATGGAATTTTGCCCTGGCGATGACCGCCTTTTATGCGCTGAGTGGCATTATCTGGCAAAAATTCTGGCGTGATGAGAGGATAGCCGGAAGGCCATCAGATGATGTTAGTTAACCTTGCTCATGGCCTGCTGAATTGCACTGGGGTTATAACCGCGAATCACTTCGCCATTAACGACCAATAACGGAACACCCTTACCGTTTAACTGATCGTATTGTTCGCGACCTTCGCGCGATTTTTCAATATCGTATTCAGTGAAAGGAATATTATTGTCAGTAAAATATTTACGCGTCTTCGCGCAATACCCACACCAGTCGGTTGCATATAGCACCACTTGTTGAGCGTGGGCAGCACTGATTTGTGCCGGGACCTGCGCATCTGCTGTAAATTTTTTCCAGTTAAATGCGACGGCCAACAGCACCAGGAAGCCGATCAATAGTTTGTTCATGGTCGGCGCTCCTGTGATAAGTAGATGCGTGCCGCCGCTGAGTATGCATCTACTGATTATTTATTGTGATCTGACGGTTTCAAAAATCGGGCAACGTACCAGCAACTGGCCTGGATGCCAAAGCCCTCTGCCCTTGCCCAGGCTAAACCTTCGCGCACCAATTTTTCTGCTACGCCCTTGCCGCGAAATTCCGGTGGAACCCAGGTGTGGGTAAAGTCGATCATCGGCTGGGTATTGCGCTCAAAGAGGCGGTATTGCAGTACGGCCTCGCTGTCGCCGGTGGTTAAACTGAAGCGATTCTGCTCCGGTTGATGCTGCACTGTCAAATTCGCTGGTTCGTTCATAGGACCTCCTGCCGGTCGGTGATTTCTCTCTGAGACAACAGAACCGGCTTATTGCACCGTCTCGGATAAATCGAACACCACCGTCCGACTGGTGCAGGCTTTCTCGCGGCTGCAATCGATCTCGGCATTCACCAGTACCCGATCATTGCTGACCTTCAGGTGCTCAACCAGAAATTGCTTGACAATGACACTGCGCTCCACCGCCAAACGACGCAGGTCTTCGTCGGTTACCGGAAAGGTAGTTAGCCAGGCGGCGTATTGCTCATCCACTGACAAATTCTCGCCATGAGGTATATCCAGCCGGCGGTATTGTGCGGTGATTTGTTTTTGCCACGCCGGCGTTTTCTTTTTGATATCGTCGTTGGTCAAACCTTCCGCCAGGAGTATTGTCTTGGCCTGGGCGGCGCGCAAACCGCGCGTATCGGTCACCACATCATATTGCCCGCGCGCTTCCAGGCGCAACTGGGGACGCTTGCTCAAAGCCTCTTCCAGCAGGGTTAATTTGCGCGTGGCATTGGATAACAATTGCGTTGAACCGGAGTTGAATTTGATCTCTCCCAGGTCTTCGTCTGCGCCGACAAGATTGGCCAGCAGATTAAACGGCGCGGTGACAATCTTCATCAAGGTGTTACGCACGGCAGCCCAAATGACTTTACTGATATCAAAGCTGGGATCGTCCGGCCGCCCGCTGATGCCGACATCCAAGGTAGCTACGCCGTTTTCATCGGTCAGGAGCGCAAGCGCAAGGCGTAATGGAATATCCATTGCGCTGGCGCTGCGCACCCGTTCGCCCAATTGCAATTGATCCATCACAATATGGTTGTCACCGACAATGCGACCGTCAGCCAAACGGTAATGCAGGTTAGCGGTCAACAACCCACGATCAATTCGCCACCCGGCGTAGGTACTTGAGTAGGTACTGAATCCACCGAGATCCATATTTTCAAAATTCAACGTCGCGTCCAGTTTGGGTTGCGCAAGAAAAGGTTGGGTCTTGCCGTTGAGGGTAACCGGCGCGTAGCCATCCACATCACCCTTGAAGTGAAACGTGGCCAGCTTTTGGGTATCGGATGTCAAACCGGTTAACTCCCCCGTGAAATGTTGCACGGCTGCGGTAAAATCCGGCGTAAGGGATTCATCATGGAAACGAAAGGATGCATTGTTCAGTGCAAATTTTTGCAGGGTAAAGTGCCAGGGCGTTGCCGGTCCACCTGCATTAACGGCGGCTGTTTCTGCTGGCGCTTTTTCGGCTTCTTTTTCGGTATCAGGAAACAAGGTTTGCAGATTGGTCGTGCCTTCTTTGGTGATAACAAAACGACTGTCAAATCCATTCAGGGTGACCAGCGGTAATTCAATGTGCTGTTGATCAAGGTCAACGCGCGTATCTTGCCAGGCAAGCTCTTCCCAGCGTATCAATTCATCCGGCGATGCCAGGGGGCGCAATCCAAACCCGGTAACTGTACCGGCGGAGATCAAGCCTACTGGTGCAGCATCGCGCAAGGTTAGTTGGGTTTGCACATTTAAATCGCCCGCAAGAATTTCGGCGTTGAGGTATGGTTGCAATAACGGGTTTACCCATGTGAGTGGCAGGTTACGCAAATCTGTGACCATGCTGCCATCGAGGGTCAAGGGATTAATCTCACCCGCACTCGTTACGGTTGTTTGCGCATCAATCGTGGCAGCCAGACGAAATGGCGCCGCGGTTTCACCGCTCGTGCGAAGGTCCGTGAGATGCAATTCGAGGGGCGCGATGGTGAAGCTATGCTGGTTTAACTCTGCCAACTGCCACTCCACAGCACCGGTTATCTGAATGGCTTTGATATCAGCATTCCATGCGGCGCTGTCATCACTTTTTGCTGCGCTCGCTGAGGCATTCGCCGGCAGGGTCGGCGTCAACATCTGCACCAGACCGATCTGATCCGCTTCACTCCAGCTGGCAATGGACAGCCCATCAAGCGAAACCTGTTCTATTTCTATTAACTGTGTGTGACTCGCCACGCGCAGGTTGTCGAGCGACAACCGTGAAAATTCCAAGCGACTGGTTTTTTCACTGGAGCGGCTGCGCAGATCCAATCGGTTAAACGCCAAACGACTATTGGTTAATGACCAGGATAGTGCCGATTGCCAATCCACCGCATAGGTGCCAGTGAAATCCAGCAGGCCCTCACGCAAGGTAAACGGTAAATAGGGTTTGAAATATTGCCAGGCGGGTTGCAGGGAAATATTTTTTAAACTCAACTGGCCGTCACTTTTGCCGCGTTTAACCGACACATTACCTTGCCACACCAACTCACCGCCGCTACTGCGGGCGCGCAAATAATAGGGCTGCCCTGCTTCCTTAACGGTTGAAAAATCCTGCAAGACAAATTCAAGATCATCCACGCTGGTGCGGAAAACGTCTTCACGACTTGCGTCGGAAAATTCCAGCGACTGAATACCGAGTGTAATGCGATGAATAACCAAAGGCGGAATATTGGTCGGCGCCGTTGTTTCCGTTTCCTGTTGTGGCTGCCTGGCCTGATGCTCAAGGATATCGGCAAAATTCCATTGACTCGCTGATGATTTACTGACAGCCACCTTCACCCGAGTGAGTTCGACAGCATCCAGCGTCGGCGTAAAACGCAGCAGCGTTTGCAGTAATGAAGGATTCACCTGAATTTTTTGCGCCGCCCAGAACATGCTGTTATCCGGGTTGCGATCCTTGGGATGGTGCAGCGTTATGGCCAGCGTGAAGGGATTGAAACTGATGAGGTTGTAAGACAGGACGCGTCCGGTTTGCTGTTGATATACCGCCGCCCCGGCCCAGTTCAATAGCGGCGTCACAATAAGAATGCTGATCGCCAGATAGATAACATACGCCTGCCACAACAGGCGCATTATCTTATGCCCGAAAATCTTTACCAGCCGCTGATGGACGGACACGTCTTGTTTCTCCTTGTAGACCAGGTTTGTATGTCCCGCTAACCGGAGACTTTGCTGCCCCACAAATCATATTCGTCGGAATGCTCGACCAACACATTAACCAGGTCACCGGCTTTCACACCGGTTTCGCCATTCAGGTAAACACTGCCGTCGATCTCCGGCGCGTCGGCAAAACTGCGGCCGATGGCCCCTTCTTCGTCCACTTCGTCGATCAACACTTGCACGGTTTGGCCGACTTTTTGTTGCAAACGGGCGGTGGAAATCTTTTGTTGCAATTGCATAAAACGGTCGTAGCGTTCCTGTTTTATTTCATCCGCAACCGGGTCCGGTAAATCGTTGGCCTTGGCACCTTCCACAGGCGAGTACTGGAAGCAACCCACGCGATCCAGTTGCGCTTCTTGCAGGAAATCCAGCAGTTGCTGGAAATCATCCTCGGTTTCACCGGGGAAGCCCACAATAAACGTAGAGCGCAACGTCAGGTTGGGCACCTCTTTACGCCAGTTGTGGATGCGCTCCAGGGTCTTTTCCACCTGCCCTGGACGGCGCATCTTGCGCAACAGGGTCGGGCTGGCGTGCTGGAACGGAATATCCAGATAAGGCAGCACTTTGCCCTCCGCCATCAATGGAATAATGTTGTCCACATGAGGATAAGGATAGACGTAATGCAACCGCACCCACACACCCAGTTCACCCAGCGCGCGGGATAATTGATACATATCCGTCTTGAGCGGACGACCATCCCAAAAATCCGTACGGTGTTTGATGTCGACACCATAAGCCGAGGTGTCCTGGGAAATCACCAACAGCTCTTTCACGCCGGCTTTTACCAGGCGCTCCGCCTCACCCATCACCTGTCCGATCGGCCGACTCACCAGCTTGCCGCGCATATCGGGGATGATGCAGAAACTACAACTGTGGTTACAACCTTCAGAAATCTTCAGGTAAGCGTAATGGCGCGGCGTCAGCTTCACGCCTTGGGGCGGCACCAGATCGGTAAATGGGTTATGTACGGCACTGGGCGGCAGATGCTGATGGACCTGCCCTAGCACCGCCTCGTAAGCATGGGGCCCGGTGATACCCAGCACATTGGGATGTACCTGGCGAATATCATCTTCCTTCGCCCCCAAACATCCGGTTACCAGTACCTTGCCATTCTCGTTCAAGGCTTCACCGATGGCGCCCAGGGACTCCTGCACGGCACTGTCGATAAACCCGCAGGTATTCACAATCACCATGTCGGCATCGTTATAGGTGGGCACAATGTTGTAACCCTCCATGCGCAACTGGGTGAGGATACGTTCGGAATCGACCAGGTTTTTAGGGCAACCGAGGCTGACAAAGCCAATGGTGGGGGTGGTTTTCATAGAAAGACTGCCAGGGTGTTCAAAGAAGGGGCGCTATTGTAGGGGTTTGCGGGGGAATTTGCATGTGGAAAATAGGTTGTTTTTTGACCTTCCAAACTGTGTCCCAGATCAAGTAACACTACTTTCGATCAACGCTATGCTTTCTGATGCCGGACATCTTCTTGTAGACTTCCCTCCTCGCTCACGGGCTCTCTTGCCCCGCTCGTGATCAGCTCAACTGCGATACTGATGCGATAACGAAAGGATACGCCATGAATGCCAAAACCAACTCTCCCAGCCTTCCTCTCACGTCTACCGGTAAAGAAATCAGGGTTTTACCAGCCGTGGAACCTCAGCTTAAACTTTTAAAAGCCGCCGCCAGACAAGGCTTCTACTATCCCATGCTCGCACTGAAGCAACTGGAGTCTCTCTCGGCCGGCCCGCTGGGTAAACACAATGTGTTTATCCCGGACATAAACCATTCCAAAGCCCATACGCTGCAACTCTTCTATATTTATCTACCCGGTATCAAGGCCACCATCGAGCGACGAGCGAATGATACTTATATGGTGACTGCCCTGGAGTTGAGTGATGGTTATGCGCGGATAGGTAAAGGCGCTCATAAACCTGGAATCTATGCGATATCCAAAAAAGGGGAAAACAGTTATCAAGCGAGCTATAAGAATAACAATCGTATAACGGCAAAGGACAACCGAGTCGTCGTTATCTGTGATGGTGGTTACAGTAATCCAGAAGTAGCCGCCGCAGATGCCGCCGAAAAATTAATGAAAACACCAGGACAACAGGCAGCTCTACGAGGCGATTTCGATATCATGTATCCCTCGATTGAAAATAGGCTCGGGGGAATGCGCAACTACGACCCCAAAACAATCACAAAGGGCTTTGCTGCTGCCAGTGTATTGGCCAATGCCATGATTCAATCGCAAAAAACAGATGGGGTATTATGGGTATCTACGTTTGGAGGATCTTCTGTATTTACGCAAGCCATGTACATTGTTAGCCAGAACAAAGTCCGGCTTCCCAATCACATTGCTTCGATGTATCAGCCCCGGACAAGCGTTGCAGAAGCGACACAAGTTGCCCAGCAAATAGGTTTTGTAATGGATAAAAACTTTGCAAAAGGAGGTGTGATGGCTTACTTAAATTCAATGTCATATAACATGAAAAGAGTCCGTAATACAAATGACCCTTATAGCCTAAAGGATTATGCTAAGGATATCGCTACGGGCGGAATAACAGCGAATACATTAATCGGTGCTGGCTTGTTTGTCCCAGCATTGTATCTTACTTCGGCAGCAACAGCGGCCACTATAGCCAGCGGAATCGGAGCCGCCCATGTACTGTGGACTTCAAGTAGAAATTTATTTGAAAAACCGAAACGTTAATCAATGAGGCGCGTTTTCATGTTGGACTGGTTAAGATATTTTCCACTGGCATTACCGACAATGCATTCGTTAAGTCATGTTAGGCCCAAAGGGCCGTACTTCCCTAAATTACGTCCGCAGCAATGGAATCTGAACGGCAGCAAATTCGGCTTTAAAGCGCCTTGGTCAAATTCAGTTTATGCAGTAAATGAGGGGCGCTGGGCAGCCGAATCCGTCTCCCCTGGAAATACTAATGTACTCGCAACTAATTTAAATTTTTATTCCTCAAGCTGGATGCCGAATGAACATTGGCAGTATCATTTATTTTTTTCGCGCAAATGGTATTTTGTCGGCCCCTGGTTTTCAGGTATGAGAAGCTGGCTATCCATGACGGCCTGCGTTATTGGTCAGGACCATATCCGCGATTTTGCTAAGGCGAGTTTCTTTCACCCAAAAGTATTTGAATCCGCCGTTGCCGATTTTTTAGACTCCAGCTATGGATGCCAAAAAGCTGGACGCAAACCTCTTTACTGTGGACCTGTGAATTGGAAAACTATCCCGATTTCCACTACTGTAAATGCCGCTCTTTTTGACATTCACGATATTCAATCAAACATAGATAATCCGGGTTTGACACGGATGGTTATTTTTCCGGTTACCAACAAACGTCTTATTAAGATAGAGTTCAACTATGGCGGAACACGCATTAACGAAGAAAACTATGATGCTACGCCAATTTTTGACCTGAGTGATGCGATAATCGAGACATTTCGTTTAGAAACGGGAAGCGAAATGGAAAGTCAATGGAATGAAGTAAAAGCCTACTGCACCGATATGTCACTCAGCCAGGAATTTGCACCGCTTAGATGGCCGATCAAGCCGGAGGATGTCGGCACAGCCGAGGAGAGGCCGCCCCACCCAAATAAGTCCGGACACATAGAAATAGGCCAGATAAAAGCCATTAAATAAACCCGGTAGTAAACGTCCATAAACTTGCACTTATGGACGCTTCTATTAACATCACTTAAGCCACATCAAACACGCCACATCACACCCGATAAGCCGCCAACTGCCGCTGAATCTCCTCCGACAATTTCGATAGCCCTTCCGATGCCCGCAAGGTCTCAGCCGCACGCTCCTGGCTTTGATCGCCCGTGTTATTGATACGGGTAATATTTTTATTGATATCTTCCGCCACCTGGCTTTGCTGATCTACTGAGTGAGAAATTTCCGTGTTGAGGTTGTTCAGTTCAGAGACAGTAAGCAGCACGGTTTTAATGGAATTACCGGACTCCTGGGCCGTGGTTACGTTCGCGCGCACGGTTTCCTCCGCCAGGCGCATCTGTTCAAAGGCTTTGAGCGAGTTGTCCTGGAAGCGCTTGACCATCCGGTCAACTTCTTCGGTAGAATCCTGGGTTCTGCTGGCGAGGGATCTCACTTCATCAGCCACTACCGCAAAACCTCGGCCCTGTTCACCGGCGCGTGCGGCTTCAATGGCCGCGTTCAACGCCAGCAGATTGGTCTGTTCGGCAATCGAACGGATCACATTCAATACGGCGCCGATTTCATTACTCGCATCCGCAAGCGCTGAGATGACCCTGGATGCCGTTTCTATCTTGCCCGCCAGGGCTTCTGTTGCCTGGATGGTGCTGTTGAGAATTTTATGGCCTTGCTGCGCTTCGCTATCCGCTTTGGCGGTGGCCATGGCGACGCTGGCAGCGTTGCGCGCGACTTCGTGAGCCGTCGCTGACATTTCGTGAATTGCAGCAGCAATAGCGTCGATGTCGCGGGTCTGGTGAGAAATAGTGTCGCTGGTGTGCAAGGCAATATTTTTTAACTGCGCAGCCGATGAGGTGAGTTGTTGCGTTGACTGGGCCACTGAACGAATTGTACTTTGCAGGCGGTCCATCAATAAATCAAAACCATTGGCTAATTGACCCAACTCATCTTGACTGCGTGAGTGAAAACGCAGGGTCAAATCCCCTTCTCCACTGACAATATCCTGCAAACGTGCAGTCGTTTGTTTGAGCGGACGAATCACCACGGATTGAATCAATACATACACGATCACCAGCGCAACAACGCCTACAATAACGATCAGCAAGCCCAACATTAACGATACTTGCCGAACCATCGTACTGATTTCATCATTTGAATAGGCGGTAATAATTTCATAACCCCAGGGGGCGAATACTTCGCTGTTCAGTGTCCAGTTATCGCCGGGGTCCGCGAGGATATTGTCAACAGCTTCCAATGAGAGATTATCGGAATGGATGCGGGTTTTGCCGGTATTATCGCGCAGTACAACAAAACCCTCTTCCAGCACCCGGCCTGCGGCGATCGCGGTAAATAATTCCGTAAGGTCTGCTTTATAACCCACGTACCAGATACCGATCACGTCGCCAGTACTGTCAAGAATGGGTTCATAGCTGGTCACATAAGGATTCCCCAGGATATCAACCACACCATAAAACGCACGACCCTGCTGGATCTGTTTGATGGCGGCCCCCTGAGGCGCGAGGATGGCCACCAAAATCCCCACCACGAAGATCAACCCCAGAACCAGCATAATTTTTTGGCAATAGTCATTCAGATACCTCTTCCTTTGAACGCCGATCAACGGCTGTCGCTTAAATATGCAACGAGTAGACCAAATGTATATATCAGTCTAGTCAATGCTGCTTAGGATGCCCGCCGGCTGATCAACTTGACTTGTATCAAGGCTCATGGATTTAACTGTTTTATGCTGGAGCAGACTGAAACTACCCGCCTGAACAATGGAAATTACCATGACCGTCACCGGCCAGTTGCGCGCCTTTGAAATGGGGATTGATACACACGAAGAACTTGTTGTGTACATGCGCAGGGATTGCGATATTTGCAAAGCGGAGGGATTTGCGGCAAACGCCCGGCTACAGATTCAGGTTGGCGATAAAACCCTTATCGCGACACTTAACATCGTCACTTTATCGGCCTTGCCAGAAGGCACAATTGGCTTTTCCGTCAGTGCGTGGCATCACTTGAAGCTCACGGCTGACCAACCAGTCACGGTGCGGCATGCGCCGGTCGTGAGGTCATTAAGTGCGTTGCGCAAAAAAATATATGGCAACAGTCTTACGCCTTCAGAGATCACCGACATCATCAACGATATCAGTCAAGGCCATTATTCCGACATTCATATTGCGAGCTTTGTCACCAGTTGTGCCGGTGGCAACCTTAATGTGGACGAAACCGTCGCGCTGACCCGGGCCATGATCAATGTCGGCAGCCGATTGACCTGGCCGGGTTATCCACGCATCTATGACAAACATTGCGTCGGCGGGCTTCCCGGTAACCGCACAACACCCATTGTGATCGCAATTGCCAGTGCGGCGGGCCTGATTATTCCCAAAACATCCTCGCGCGCAATTACCTCGCCTGCCGGCACCGCTGACACAATGGAAGTGCTGACCAATGTGGATTTGAGTCTTGCGCAAATACAAAGCGTGGTGCAACAAACCGGTGCCTGTCTGGCATGGGGCGGACGGATAAAGCTCAGCCCTACGGACGATGTATTGATTCGTATTGAACGCGCGCTGGATTTGGACGGCGAAGGCCAACTGGTTGCGTCGGTGCTGTCAAAGAAAATCGCGGCGGGCTCTACCCATATCCTTATTGATATTCCCGTGGGGCCAACGGCCAAAGTTCGCGACAATGCCCAGGCCGAGCGCTTGTCGCATTTATTTTATGCTGTCGCGCGCAGCTTTGATGTGCATCTGCGGTGTGTTGTAACTGACGGCAGCCAAACAATCGGCAACGGCATCGGGCCGGGAGAAGAAGCGCGCGATGTAATTGCGGTGCTGAACAATCAGCGTGATGCCCCGGCAGATTTAACCCAGCGTTCGTTATTACTCGCCGCTAACCTGTTGTCCATGGCTTCCGGCGAGGAGCTTGATGTAACCATTGAGCGAGCAAAATATATTCTTTCTTCAGGTCAAGCCTGGGCACAATTTCAACGTATCTGCAACGCCCAGGGTGGGCTTAAAGCCATTCCCGAACCGGTCTACCACGCCAGCCTGAACGCTGATCTGAACGGGCAGCTGCTCACGATGGATAACCGTCGCCTGGCCCAACTCGCCAAATTAGCCGGCGCCCCTTCCTCAACAATTGCCGGGGTACGCTTGCGCATAAAAATAGGACAGCCCGTCAGCAAAGGGCAATCTTTGGCCACACTCTTTGCGGCCACACCGGGAGAACTGGCCTACGCGCTGGATTACTACCGCCATAACCGCGATTTGTTTCGAATTGAAAATCTCAGATAGAAATTACTTCACACAACGTTTCCATGTCGCAGGAGCGCATTCGTATGAAAATTATTTTTCTTGGGGCTACAGAAACCGTCACCGGTTCCAAATTTCTGGTGGAAACAGCCAACACGCGCATTCTGATCGATTGCGGATTATTCCAGGGCTACAAGTGGCTGAGAGAACGTAATTGGCAACCGCTGCCGGTAGATATCGATGAACTGGATGCGGTGGTCCTGACTCATGCGCATCTTGATCATTCAGGGTATGTGCCACGGCTGTACAGTGCAGGTTATCGCGGCCCGGTTTTTTGTCATGAAGCCACGCGTGCGCTGTGCGGTATCCTGTTGCCGGACAGCGGCCGCATCCAGGAGGAAGATGCGAGTTTTTTCGAGCGGCATAAACTGTCCCGGCACGCTCATCCGGAACCGTTGTACGATGGGGAAACCGCCGAACAATCGCTCGCACTATTTGAAACGATTCCGTTTAACAAGGTATTCAGCATCGGCAATATAAAACTACACCTTCAGCCTGCCGGTCACATTCTTGGCGCTGGCAGTGTCATCCTGGAAGCCGACGGTAAACGTATCGGTTTCTCCGGTGATGTGGGTAGGCCGGACGACATTCTGATGTACCCACCAGCGCCACTGCCTGAACTGGATTTTCTACTCCTTGAATCGACCTATGGCAACCGTCGCCATGTTCCGGTAGATGTCTGGCAACAACTGACTGATATCGTCAACGAAACCGTGGCCATGGGCGGTGTATTGTTAATTCCCAGTTTTGCCGTGGGCCGCGCGCAGGCACTACAACATTTACTCGCCATATTGATAGAGAAACGCCGTATACCTGATTTGCCTATTTTTCTCGACAGCCCTATGGCGATTGATGTATCGGATATTTATCACCGCTACGCCGATCAACACCGTTTAACCGACGTCGATTGCCAGCGTATCTCCCGCACCATCAAGTATGTTCATACCGTTGATGAGTCCAAAGCGCTTGCCGGATTGAACTATCCGCACATCATCATCGCCGGGAGTGGAATGGCTACCGGAGGAAGAATTCTCCACCACATGAAACGTCTGCTTGGCAATTACCGAACTACAGTTTTATTTACCGGTTATCAATCGGGGGGAACGCGCGGCGCGCATATGCTGGCCGGTGCCGAGTCTATTAAAATTCATGGCGAATACGTGCCCTGCAGAGCGCGAATTGCCATGTTGGACGGGCTCTCCGGTCACGGTGATTTCGTGGACTTAACCAGTTGGCTACAGCACTCTGCCTTAAAGCCAGGCACACGGATTCAATTGGTTCACGGTGAACCCGACGCGGCGGATTCCATGCGACTCTATTTGCAGGACCATACCCGTTTTCATCCAGCGGTGGCGGAATACCGGAGCGTTTTACACGTGTGACAATGCATAGATCAATCCTGACACAACACCTGTCAACACAAGGCCGAAACCGATCAGGACAGGCACAAAAAGTTGTCGGTCACCAAAGACCAAAACAATGGCCAGCTTTACAACCAAATTAGCAACACATGCAATAACAATCGCTTTGGCTGTGACCGAGATGTTGATCGTATCCAGTGCGTATAACTTCAAATTGGCAATGGTTATCGCATCCACATCGGTTAAGCCTGAAAAAAACGCCACGATATAAGTACCCGTATGGTTAAAAACGTCGTTCATCCAGGCTGCCAATAGCAAAATCGTTGAAAAGCCCAAGGCAAAACCCAGTGCAGTTTTTAATTCCGTGGGATTCGATACCTGTAACTCAGGAAACTGCTGCACACCCGTTTTATTATTCCATTGCAGTAGCATGAGAAGACATATCAGCCCCGCCCCCAGGCCACCAATGATCCATGGCAACATAACCGGCAGCACAGAGGCTTCTACCACCGCCACGACTAAGGCAATCCGCACAAACAACACCAGGTGCGACAGCAAGATAATGGTTGCCGCGCCGTTTGCAAAATGGCTGATTTTTTTACTGTGCCGGGCATATACCAGGGTGGTAGCCGTGGTTGATACCACTCCCCCCAATAATCCCACCGCCACCAAACCCGGCTTACCGCCGAGCATACGCAAGGCCACGTAGCCCGCCAGGCTGATACCGCTGATTAGCATCACCAGCCAGCCGACCTGGTAAGGATTGAAGACGTCGTAGGGCCCGAAGGTTTGATCGGGCAGGATCGGCAATAAAATAAATGCGATGGCCGCAAACTGGAAAAACGACAGAATATCCTGACGAGTCAGCTTGCGCGGCAAGCCGCGCAGCTCTTCACGAAAATACAACACAGCCGTTACAGAAATTGCCAGGGCGGCGGGTAACAGGGAATGCGCAAACCACAACATGTAGCCGAGCACATAGGTAATCAGAGCCGCCATGACTGTCGTGGTATCAGGCTCGGTTGCGGCAGAGCGGTATTGCGCCAGCACCAGGCTGGCCGCAATGGGTATCAACAGTATCCAGGGCACATAAGACATGTCCAGTTGGGTGCCGATAAATCCACCCAGGGCGCCTAACAGCGCAATCAGGGTAAATGTCCTGACCCCGGCAATCTTGCCCTCGTGGCGCTCGCGCTCCAAGCCGATCAAAAATCCTATTCCCACACTTTGGGCAAATAGCATCGAGTGGCTCAGTCCGATTTCATATTCATTCATGGTGGCAGGTTTCGTCCGGAAGCTATGGATAAAGGAAAGTTAATGTTGTGACCAAGCACGTTTGGTGTAATCAGCCCCGTTTCGGCTATAGGCCTTGTCTATGGTCAGGATGAAAACGGTTACAAAATCTTGATAAAGTTCTTTCTAATGGCGTTATAAGTCGGTTAGACTCACCAGTAACCGATTACATACACATCGGTATAACTGCATACATAGCCCAATAATAAACATAACCCGGAGCGCTTATGATTCCCTTGACGCACCTCAAGACCTGTCTCTATGGCCTTGGCTTTACCTTAATCCTTTCGGCCTGTGGCGGCGGCGGAAGCTCAGATTCCGGCACCGCAGCCAGCTCATCCAGTTCAACGGCGTCCAGCCTTGATGCATCGAGCAGTGTGATATCCAGCAGCACCGCTTCCTCCAGCAGCTCGTCTCTCCCCTCACATGCTTCCAACGGCACGATCTACTGCACCGCTGCCGGGGAAGATCCGGATGGCGACGGCTGGGGGTGGGAAAACTCGGCTAGCTGTATCGTGCGCAATTCCGCCACCGATCCGGACAGAGGCGATTTCGAGGGCTGCATCATCGGCACCCTGAGCTGGCAATATTGCACCGTCGATAATACCAGTTGGGGCTATGAGGAAGGCGCCGTGTGCGTGTCACACAGCTTCTGCCCTGCCAACCGCAGCGCGGCACAAACAGCCATGGCAGAAGATTTGCAAACCCCCAATGCGTCGGAAAAAGCCGAGGCAGTTTACGATTATCTGCGTTCAGTGTGGGGCTCCAAAACACTGTCGGGCCAGCAGGATTTAACCTGGCGGGACAGCATCGATATGTATCAACGGGTGTTGGACGATACCGGCAAAGCACCGGCCATCATGGGCTATGACTTTATGAATTATGCCTTCACCAGTGGCGACGGCTTGCAACAGACCGAGGAAGCCATTGCCCATTGGGATCGCGGCGGACTGGTGTCCTTTGCCTGGCACTGGCGCGACCCCAGCGATAACACCAGCGCCTTTTACTCACAGGATACAAACTTCCAGATTCCCATCGCCAACGGCCAACTGGATACCCAGAATCCGGTGTTCACCAAGATGCAGGCCGATATCGACAGCATCGCTGCTGAATTACAAACGCTCCAGGACGCTGGCGTGGTCGTGTTGTGGCGCCCGCTGCACGAGGCCTCCGGCGGCTGGTTCTGGTGGGGCCGCTCACGCACCGATGGCATCTCCCCGGCTTATGCCCAGGTAGTGCTGTGGCGCCATATTTATGAGCGGATGGTGAACCACCATGGTTTAACCAATTTGATCTGGGTATGGAATGGCCAGAGCGCCGGCTGGTACCCGGGCGATGCATATGTCGATATCGTCAGCCAGGATATTTACGACGGGGCACAAAATTACGAGTCGCAGATCGATACTTACCAAGCGGTAAAAGCCTACCCCTTGCAGAGCAAACCGGTCGCACTGAGTGAAAACAGTAACATCCCTGACCCGGATACGATGGCGGCAGACGGCGCCTGGTGGTTGTGGTTTATGGTGTGGAATGACAGCGACACAGAAGCGGGGGTAACCAGTCCTGATAATTTCTGGACCGGCGAGCATTACAACACCAATGAACACAAAATGAAGGTGTACAACCACGACAATGTGATTACCTTGGACGAGCTGCCAGACTTTTGAAAGCACCGGTTGCAGAAGGATCTGCAGCTTGCCAAGTTCAGGGGCCGGGTGTATGGTTGGCCCATGAATAACTGCCCCTATCTTTTAACGTCTTTAGGTCTCGAGCAGGGTCGCAACCCTCTTCGCACCTTCCTCTTTTTCGGCGATTAAGCACGCTTACGCTTAATCGCCGTAACACTTCTTCTCGTTCTTTACTCTCTCCTTAACGCACCCTCTGTCACGGGTGTTTTTGCATATCGTCAGGTCTATCGAGGTGGAACCATGTCTGTTAACCACAACAGTTCGATTGTTATTTCCGAATATGATTATCAACATTTACTTTCTCTGTGCGAAAAAGCGAACAACGCCGCCGCCGAAGCGCTGGAAGAAGAATTGGGACGCGCTGATATTCTCAGCGAAGTCAGCGACGACGTGGTCACCATGAATTCGTCCGTCACGTTTATCGACCTGGATTCCGGTGAAGAAACCCACATCAGCCTGGTGTATCCACAGGATGCGAAAGTGGAAGACATGAAGATTTCTATCCTCACGCCAGTGGGCACAGCATTGATTGGCTTGCGCGTGGGTGGTCGGATTGATTGGCCGACACCGGGTGGCAAAGTGCGTCGCCTGGAGGTCACGGCTGTGTCGCCCGCACTCATTGATGAGAAGGTGTCATAACCATACCGTTAAAAATCTTGCCCGATAACACAAGGGGCTTGACCTTCCACTAACTGGAAGGGAAATACTGCCTTCATGAACCATCACATACTTGTCAGGAGGTCATGATGAAAAGCCCCGTTGATGTTCAAACCCAAACGCATTCGCTCAATTTATCCATTCAGGGAATGAGCTGCGCGTCGTGCGTCGGACGTGTGGAAAAAGCGCTGCAAAATACCCACGGCGTCGTTAGTGCATCGGTCAACCTGGCAACGGAAAATGCCCACATTGATTTTATGAAGGAGGCTGTCACCGCCGAGGAATTGATTCAGGCTGTCGCCGCCGCAGGCTATCACGCATCCCTGCCAGCGCCCTCCCCGGCCGCACAAGACGCCGTTAAACAGCAGCAAACGGACCGCGAGGCGCGCGCGGTGATTATTGCGGCGATATTATCCTTGCCCCTGGTGGCACCCATGTTGCTGACACCCTTCGGTATTCACTGGATGCTGCCCGGCTGGATTCAATTCGCTCTCGCCACGCCGGTGCAATTCTGGCTCGGTGCGCGTTTTTATCGCGCCGGCTGGAGCGCCTTGAAAGCCAGAACCGGCAACATGGATCTGTTGGTTGCGCTCGGCACCAGCGCTGGTTATGGCTTAAGTGTGTATGCATTATTTTTTTACGCCGGCCATGCTGATGCGCATTATTATTTTGAAGCCTCTGCGGTCGTTATCACGTTAGTGCTATTGGGAAAATGGCTCGAAGGTCGCGCCAAACGGCAGACAACCGCAGCGATTCAGGCACTGCAGGCTTTGCGTCCGGCAACGGCGCGAGTTCGCCGTCATCAGCGTGATATTGAGATTGCCATCGAACAGGTAAAGGTGAATGACCTGGTAATTGTAAAGCCCGGCGAACGCATCCCGGTCGATGGAGTCATTGTGGACGGCACCAGCCATGTGGATGAATCCATGGTGACAGGAGAAAGTTTACCCTTATCAAAAAAAATCAACGATAAAGTCACCGGCGGTTCAATTAACGCCGACGGATTGTTGATTGTTAAAACACTCGCCGTCGGTACAGAAACTACACTCGCGCGAATCATTCGTCTGGTCGAAGATGCACAAGCAGCCAAAGCGCCTATCCAGCGTCTGGTGGACAAAGTGAGCGCGGTGTTTGTGCCGGTGGTCTTGATGATTGCACTGCTGACATTTGCAGGTTGGTGGTGGTTCAACGGTGACGTGCAACAAGCCATCATCAATGCCGTTGCTGTACTGGTTATCGCCTGCCCTTGTGCGTTAGGTTTGGCAACACCGACCGCCATCATGGCGGGCACGGGTGTGGCGGCACAGCAAGGGATTTTAATTAAAGATGCCGAAGCACTGGAAGTTGCTCACCGCATTCATACCGTGATCTTCGATAAAACCGGCACGCTCACGCAAGGCAAACCCGTATTAGTTGAATACCTTGCTGTGGATCAGCAACAAAATCAGAGTCGCCAGGAATTACTGCGAATTGCCGCTGCCGTGCAGGCCGGTAGTGAGCATCCCTTGGCACGCGCGGTCATTGCCATGGCCGAGCAACAACATCTGACGATTCCGGCCGGTGAAAACTCCACCGCCTTACCGGGGCGCGGGACCGTGGCAACCGTGGACGGCGTGCAATTTCATGTCGGCAATACGCGGTTGATGCAGGAATTGCACATCGATTTATCACCGCTGGCCGAGCAGGCACAGGCACTGGAAAATCAGGGAAATACCATCTCCTGGCTGGCGCGCACCAGCCCTGTTGCGCAGGGGCAGGAAAAACAACTGCTTGGTTTGTTTGCCTTTGGCGATCAAATTAAACCGACGGCACAAGCGGCTATTGAACGCTTGCAACAACGCGGCATCAAGACCGTCATGATCAGCGGTGACAATCAAGGCAGCGCCCAGCGCGTTGCGAAGGCTCTGGGCATTCAGCAGGTGTTGGCAAATGTCTTGCCTGCCGATAAAGCGGCCGCTGTCGCGGAACTTAAACAACAGCACCAATCCGTTGCCATGGTGGGCGATGGTATCAATGACGCGCCCGCGCTGGCGGCCGCCGATGTCGGTATCGCGATGGCAACCGGAACCGATGTCGCCATGCATACAGCTGGCATTACCTTGATGCACGGTGATCCTGCCCTGGTGAGCGATGCCATTGATATTTCACAGCGAACCTACGCAAAGATTCGCCAGAATTTATTTTGGGCGTTTATTTATAACCTGGTCGGGATTCCGCTCGCCGCGATGGGTTTGCTAAGCCCCATCATCGCCGGCGCCGCCATGGCGTTCAGCAGTGTGAGCGTCGTCAGCAATGCATTGTTGCTTAAACGTTGGCGCCCTCACACATCCGGTCATACCGAAAAAAATAATTGATAGTAAAACAGCGCGCGGGTGATAGATATCGCGCGCGCATTTTTACGTTGCGTTAATTTAGCGGCTTGTAAGGCTTTGCAAGCCAGACTTTCACGCTCCTTTTGATTTTATTTATCAATATTTTTTAGCTGGCAACATACCCTGGCGTTATTTTCAGTATCTGATGGCGAGTTTTAGCCAAACATATCAATCTCCCTGCGTTTTATTTGCCAACCCTTGCCTTTTACGCCATTATTCAGCCACCTGTATACTTGTATTCAAGCAGGCGTTCATAAGCGGATGACGCACGCGGCACGTTAATCCCTTTACACATAACCGACGTGGGCCATCTATCCAGCGATAAAAATAAAATGGAGATTACCCCCTATGAGCATCCAGCAGGTTGTCGTTCTATTCAAACACCCCTTGGCCTTATTCATCAGTTTTTTATTCACCTTGTCCGTAGGTATCGGAGCCTCTGCACAGAGCAACAGCATTGAAATACGCATGCAGGGAACAGCCGGATCGGAATCCGTGTCGTTACAGGTGGGCGGCACCACGGTTAATACCTGGACGCTCACTACGTCCACGGCGAGTTACACCGCAACGACCAGTTTATCCGGTGAAATTCGCGTCGCCTTTACCAATGATGCCAGCGGCCGCGACGTGCGCGTGGATTACATCCGGGTCAACGGCGCGACCCGTCAGGCGGAAGATCAACAAACCAATACCGGCTCTTACAACGGCGGTTGCGGTCTGGGCAGTTACAGCGAATGGATGTATTGCGGCGGATACATTTCCTTCGGCAATGTCGGTGCGCCTGCGAGTTCATCGGCAGCATCAGTTTCATCTACCGCGTCGAGTGCCTGCGTCAGTACCGGTCAGCAATGCAACTGGTACGGTACAAATTATTCCCTGTGTGCCACGACGCAAAGTGGCTGGGGTTGGGAAAACCAACAGAGTTGCATTTCGCGGACAACCTGCACGAGTCAACCATCACCCTACGGCATCACCGGTAACAGCACCTGCCCGTCGAGTTCATCGAGCAGCTCGGTGGCTTCAAGCCAACCGAGCAGTTCGTCAGTTGCGCCCAGTTCGGTTGCATCCAGTTCATCCAGCAGTTCTCAATCCGATCCGCTGGAACCGGCAGGCGTCGAGAATTCCGGTGCAGGTTGTTATGTGCCTGACTTGCCGGCTTACGCCAACCTGACGACCACCACTGCGCTTCCCGACCCTTTCCGCTCACTCGATGGTTCGCGCATTACCAGTCGCTACGATTGGACCTGTCGCCGTGCAGAAGTCAGCAAGCAGGCACAGTTTTATGAACTGGGGGAAAAGCCTGATTCATCCACGGCAAACGTTACGGCGTCTGCCAGTGGCTCCAACATTGCCGTAAATGTGCAAGCCAATGGCCAATCCATTTCGTTCAACGCCAGTATTCAATTGCCCACCACCGGCAGTGCACCCTATCCGGCGGTGATCGGTATCGGCGGCTCCAACCTGAACAATGCGGCATTATTGAGTCGGGGCGTGGCGGTGATTACTTTTCCCAACAATGAAATTGCCGAGCAGACCAACGGCAGTTCGCGCGGACGCGGCAAGTTCTACACGCTGTATGGCAGCAATCACAGTGCGGGTGCGATGACGGCCTGGGCCTGGGGGGTGAGCCGATTAATTGATGCACTGGAAAAAACACCGGGCGCGAATATCGATCCTGAGCGTTTGGGTGTGACCGGATGTTCCCGCAACGGTAAAGGTGCGTTGATTGCGGGTGCACTGGACGAACGTATTTTATTGACCATTCCGCAGGAAAGCGGCTCCGGTGGCTCCGCAGCCTGGCGCGTCTCCGATGCACAGCGCTCAGCGGGACAAAATGTGCAAACCCTTAGCCAGATCGTGACCGAGAATGTGTGGTTCAGAAGCTCTTTCTCACAATTCTCTTCCACGGCAACCCGTCTGCCGTTTGATCACCATCAGGTGATGGGCCTTGTTGCACCGCGCGCATTGTTGGTCATTGAAAATACCGATATGGAGTGGCTGGGTAATGTCAGTACCTACACCGCGTCCGTCGCCGCGCGGGAAATCTGGACGGGGCTGGGTATTGCGGATCGCATGGGCGTATCACAAGTCGGCGGACATCAACACTGTTCATTCCCGTCTTCGCAACAGCCGGAGGTAAATGCTTTCGTGGATAAATTCCTGATTGGCACCGGCAACGGCAATACCAATGTGGTGCGCACCGATGGTAACTTCAGCGTGGATCGCGCGCGCTGGATTAACTGGACTACACCGACTCTACAGTAAGGCAAACGGTGATAAAAGCCGGCATAAGTTTGCCGGCTTTTTCTGTTTAGCGGGTGTGGGTAAAACCAACAAAGGTTAACTTTCGCCACACCCATTCAAGCGGCCCATAACGGAAGTGCCGCAACCAAAACCACGCCAGTACCATTTGAATGATCCAGCACACAACACCCAGCAACAAGCTGGGAACTTGCCCGATAAAACTGTAGGCAGCCAATCCAAAACCGTAGAAAACCGGCACAAACACCAGGCTTTGTGCGATATAAAACGTTAAGGTTAAACGACCGGCAGGTGCAAAGCATAGCAACACCTTGCGAGAAAATTCGGCTTTGAACAGCAGCATAAAAATAACAACACCGGCCGCAATCAGCGCAAGGTTTTCGTAATAAGTGAAAACTTGCCCGGTGGACCAGCGTGACATCCCGGCGGGAACCGCATTGATTAAACTGTCCTTAAGAAAAAATACCGTAAGGTAAGCGACAAGCGCTGCGAACAAGTACTTCATCAATTGCGTTAACGCTATATCTGCCCGCTCAAAAAAACCGGTTCTACCCAACACGGCGCCGACAAACATCAACCCGATAATATTCCACAAGCGTCCGGTTTCGATAAAAAACGCCCACTTACCCAGTTGCCCGTCAAGCAGGTTGTGATGCAAGAGCCCAGGCAAGTCCGCGTGAGCAAACGCCTCGAAGTTAGCCGTCATCAGGCTGGGAAATATCGGCCCCGGATAAGACCAGTCAGGTACCAGGCTGTACACGATGATTAGGAGAATCTGCGGAACCTGAACCAGGAAAAACGCCGCAAACCCGATCAGCCAGCGAGTGGAAAGCTGGTGACTTAATACCAGTAAAAACCCGCACAGCGCCAACAACTGCAAAATATCCCCGGCGTACAGCACGCTGTGCAAGTACCCAAACACCAGCAACAAGGTAAGGCGCCAGCAAAAACGCAGGCGAAAATCCTGCCCGCGACGCTGGTAGTTATCCAGGATAATAAAAAACGATAAACCGAACAGCAGCGCAAATAAGCCATAGGCTTTACCGCCGAACAGGAAAAAGATCAGGTTATGCACCCAACCGGGTTCCGGCTTGTACCAATAGAGTTCAAAGTATTCCACCATGTGCACGATATAGAGCCCCATCAGGGCAAAACCGCGCAGGGAATCTGCCAGCATAATGCGGGGGCGTACAGGGGATTGGGTCATCTATTTATTTCCGCACAGGGTTATTTTTATCGTTGAAAATATTGGCACAGACAAGGCTGGCCAATCATCAGGAACCGGGAAATTATAGATCAGTTTTTGCGACTCAGCAGCCCATCCCTACCCACCTGCTTCTCAACCAGATACTTCCAGTATCGCCTCGGCACGTGGCACAGATGCAATTTGATATTGCGCCGTTCCTGGATCGTAACCGACTGAAAATATTGCTTCCATAGTTGTTGATATTGATCCTCCAGACCGTCGAGGGAAGCGTTAACAAAGGCATCGGTGGCACCGGACAGGATGTCCGATTCCACATCAATAAACGACGTGTGTGTTAAATCGTAATACAGACCGTAATGTCGGCGCGTATCGAAGATAACCCACCGTTGGTCGGCGTAGCGCCGTTGAAAATGATCGCCGATTAATGGAATCACATTAAAGTCAGGGCTGATGACGGCGTAGTAAATATTGTTGGCGGCTTTTTGAAAACGTACGAAGGCGTGCATGCGGTGCACTTCGCGGCTGATCATCTTGCTGACCTGCGCACTGTAAAGCACATCCGGATTGGCGTAGTTTTCGAGAATATTGGGATCGTTCTGGCGTACCAGTAATTCCACCAGGCGATAAATACGCAGCTCTATTCCCGTCAGTTCGGACAGGAATAACTGATACACCAGCTCCCCACCCCTGCCATCGGAACGCGCGTCTATCCCTTTGATGACCCGCTCGGCTTTGGCAATATCCGTCTGTATCGGACGCAAGTCTTCGAGCAACGAGGCTTGATAGGTTTCCTGGTTAAGGATATCGGTCGGTTGGCGGCGGTCAGCAAAGCATTCAAAGATGGCCGTCAATAAACCATCGAAGCTCCCATCATAAAGATAGAGGCTCACAACTCACCCGAACAGGCTCAACTGCGGCGACTGCCGCACAGCAGACTCGCTCGACAAAATCATCTGGCGTAACCGACTGGTTTCGTAATCCTTATGCTGATGCTGGCTACCCGGGCAGGTAATAAAAAAACGCGCGCGTTTAAGGGCGACCCCCATGCGCTGCAAATGATCCAGATTGAGCCGTTGGTGCACACGGGATTTCACAATTTTCATGGCGGATTTCACACCGATTCCCGGCACACGCAGGATCATTTCGTAATCTGCTTTATTGATATCCACCGGGAACTTTTCCGGATTACGCAACGCATAACTCACCTTGGGGTCCACCTCCAGATCAAGATTGGGGTGCGCTTCACTGACAATCTCGTCGACGGAAAACCGGTAAAAACGCAACAACCAGTCAGCCTGATACACCCGATTTTCCCGCACCAGCGGCGGCGCCTTTAATAGCGGCACACGATTATCCGTCGCGATGGGCACGTAACCGGAATAGTACACACGCTTGAGACGTTGTTGTTTGTAGAGGCCATCAGCAAGATGAAGAATCTGTAAATCGCTCTCGGGTGACGCTCCCACGATCAATTGGGTGCTCTGCCCCGCTGGCAAAAACAGCGGCGTTTTCCTGAGGTGCTTTTTGTCATCCTGATAGCGGTCTTTCTCGTCACTCAGGTAATTCATGGGCGTGATGATGTCCGGGTAATTTTTCTCCGGCGCGACTTTTTTCAAACTGGTTTCCGATGGAATCTCAATGTTCACACTGAGCCGATCTGAATACAGCCCCGCCTCATGCAGTAGTTCAGGACTCGCACCGGGAATTGCTTTCAAATGAATATAACCATTAAAGCTATGCTGTTGACGCAAGGTTTTCGCCACACGCACCAGGCGCTCCATGGTGTAATCCGCGCTTTTAAAAATCCCGGAACTGAGAAACAGCCCTTCAATATAATTACGCCGATAAAAATTTATGGTGAGATCCACCACCTCTTCCACCGTAAAGGCCACGCGGCGCACATCATTACTGCGGCGGCTTACACAATAGGCACAGTCATAAATACAGTGATTGGTAAACAGGATCTTCAACAAGGAAACGCAGCGGCCGTCTTCGGTATAACTGTGGCAAATACCCATGCCATCCGAATTGCCCAACCCTTTATTGTGGTTGGCCCGCTTGCTGCCGCTGGATGAGCAGGAAGCATCGTATTTTGCGGCGTCGGATAATATCGTTAATTTTTCGAGGGTGCGGTTCATGGCAAACTACCGGGCATGAATATACTGTACGCAAATACAGTATATTCAATAACCCATGGAGTCAAGCCGACAAAGGATTAACCTCAATCACAAATATAAGATGGCTCCTGCCCGTTCACCACTTCCCATATGGCTTTAAGCAAGGAGGTTTCGTCCCGGGTATCTTGCGAGAGTTCCCACATCATCATGCCGCACACGCGGTCGCTGGCGAGTTCGGATTTGACGCGGATAGTGGGAATGCCGTTGTAATAGTTGTCGCCGACGGAATCGGTGCAGGCGTTGGCGGGATCGGCAGCAACGTAGCTGCTATAAGTTGCCCAACTGGGGCGTGCGTAAAAGGGAACGCCAAGGACGGTTTTTTCGCGGGATAAGCCACGGTTTTCCCAATAATCAACGCTGGTAGTCGCATAAGTCACCGTGGAGTGATTGACCGCGTTCCATTCGTCGTACGCCATGATGTTGAGGAAGTCCACTTGATCAAACACGGTGCTCTGGATGTATTGGCCATTCCAATCGCCTTGGGCGATTACTGCAGCAGTCAAAAATTTATCGCCGCTCAACTCATCTAATGCCGCACGCAGCTCGGTCATCAATGCAGTGTAATCCTCGGCTTCTTCGTTGGAGCTGGGGTACTCCCAGTCCATATCGACACCATCAAGGTTATGTTGCACCACAAAGTCGGTGATGTTGTTGACGAAGGCGGTGCGGGTTGCGCTGTTGGCTGCGAGCTCAACAAACGCGCTGTCATCGCCATCATTCCAGCCACCCAGCGCGATGCCGACTTTCACACCCTGCCCGTGGGCCAGCAATACCAGATCACCCAGCTCGGCGATGCTTTCCTCATCCAGCGGCTGCAAGCTGCCGTCGTCGTTGGGCAATACGAAGGAATACATAATGTGGGTGAGATATTGATATTGGATGTCCTGCACATCGCCTTGCCAGGAAGGGAAGTAACCGACGATATGTTTGCCCTGCGGGCACTCGGGGTCAAAACTGCTGGAACTGCTGGAAGATGAACTGACCTGGTTGCTGGAACTGGAGCTATTGGACGAACTGCCGCCATCACCACTGCCGCCGCAGGCGGTTAATCCCAGGATGACGCAGGAAAGGAGTAAGTATTTCATTGCCGACCTCTGTTTTTGTTTTACCGGGACCTACTTCGCCACCCGCCGACCCTGGCGCGACCGATCATGACAAAGCGATTACAGAGGGTGAATATAGGTGATATTAACTATCACTGACAACAGATGCTTAGAGATAATAAGTATCATAATCGCGCAGCGGCTTTCAACAGCGCTAACACAGGCTAACCGACCATGGCAGCAACAGCCTTTTCGATAGACTGTAGCGCGGCCTGCAATCTGGCCCGGGTGGTGCCGATATTCATGCGCATAAACCCCTGGCCCTCTTGCCCAAACACGACCCCGGGATTCATCCCCACTTTGCATTCCCGGATAAAAAAGTCACGCAGAGCAGAATCGGATAACTGCAAGGCGGAGCAATCGAGCCACAAGAGGTAAGTCCCTTCTATGTCGGCGCAGCGAATCTGCGGCATATGCTCAGCAATAAAATCCCGAGCCATAGTTTTATTTTGCTCAAGGTAGATCATCAAACTATCAAGCCATTGATCGCCTTCATTGTAAGCTGCTTCAAATGCAGCAATGCTGAAGGGATTGTTGTTACTGACATGCAAGAGGTCAAAAACCTTGTGCAAGGCTTTGCGGTGTTCCGGGTTGGGCACAATCAAGCTGGATAAACCCAAACCGGGAATATTAAACGTTTTGCTAGGCGCAACAGCGGTGATGACATTCGTGCGAATAAATTCTCCGAACTCGGCCTCCAGGGTGCCAATCATCGTATGGGTCACACCGGGGTAAACCAGATCCGCATGGATATCATCAGACAGGATAATGAGGTTGTGTTCTTTGGCAATACGCAGTACGCCCAGCAGTTCCGCCTTGCTCCACACGCGCCCGACCGGATTGTGCGGTGTGCAGAGCATCAGGAGTTTCGCGTGTTTTGCCTGGGCTTCCAGCGCTGCAAAATTGATTTCATAGCGGCCATCAATGCAGCGCAGTGGATTCAATATAAGTTGACGCTGCGTGTTGGTCACGGCAGAGAAAAAAGGGAAATACACAGGCGGTTGCACAATAACGCCCTCGCCTGGCTCAGCAAATGCAAGGCAACAGGCATGCAGTGAAGGAACCACGCCGGGAGCCATTACAATCCAGTCCCGCTCAATGTGCCAATGGTGGCGCCGCTGGAACCAGCCGATCAACGATTGATACACACTCTCGGGATACAAGGTATAACCGAAGACCGGGTGCGCCGCACGCGCCAGCAGCGCGCGCGTCACGCAGGGCGGCACAGCAAAATCCATATCGGCCACCCACATCGGCGTTACATCGGTCGTGCCAAAGTATTGCTGGCGCCCGTCAAATTTTACCGAGTGGCTACCCTCGCGCTGGACGGGAATATCAAAATCAATTTCCATGAGGATTCCTTTTTTGTTAGCTTTTTTGCCTGGCCTTATTTCACCCGCTCCCACAAGGTCACTTCCGACAGGGTATGCTGATATTTACGCCTGGTTTCGCGTATGACAAACGGCACCTCTTGTGGACCTTTTATCAAGGTAAAATGTTCGCCAAGTAAATGCGTCAGGCCATCCAGCGTGGTAAAACTTTCGCCGTCTTTTTTGAAACCACCGATCCAATCGGCGCGCGGCGTGTGTTCTTCCAGCCAGGTATAGGGAGAAGCCAGCATCATCACGCCCCCGAGTTGCAAGCGCTCATGGATGCTGCGCAAAAATTTCGCCGGATTGTACAAGCGATCAATTAAATTGGCAGCGAGGATAAAGTCATAACCGGTAAATTGCGGTTTCAGGTTACAGGCATCGCCCTGGAAAAATTCCACTTTAGGGGCAACATCCTGCAAATCCAATTCCGCCAGACTGCGTGACTTATAGGACACCAGTTCTCCTTCATCGGTCAAGGTGTAACGCAGAACGCCTTCTTTAACCAATTGCACACCTTGACCAATAAAACGCGCCGAAAAATCCACGCCGGTCACTGCTTCAAAATAACGAGCCAATTCAAAGGTCGCGCGACCGGACGCGCAACCGAGATCCAGCGCTTTCCGACGCGGCTTGTCGATCATGGCGGCCATGCCCAGATCAACCAGCGCCTTGGAAAAATTCGGCACAGAAAAATATTCATCGCCGTAGTGGAATTCGGCATATTCGGATAACAGTTTATCCGTTTCATAATGGGAACCAGGCACGGTGCTAATCTCCTCGCCAACGACATACCGAAAGCCAGCGTGCTGGAAAAAGTGACGACGAAACGCATAGCGCGAGCTGCGCAGGCTTTCATTGCCGCAGGAAATCCAGGAGCCGCCTTTAATCAGGTTATGGCGTTCATCGAATGTGGGTGTGGTGAAGTCGTCGTAGATGGGATGGACATCGAAACCTTCGAACGGATAGATCGGCGTTTCGGTCCATTGCCAGACATTGCCGATCACATCAAAAAAATCGCCGTGAGCAAATTGATTCACCGGACAGGACGACGCAAAGTGATCCAGATGTAAATTGGCAAACACCGGCTCAGCGCCAACGGCTTTTACACCGCTGACATCATAAAGCCGATACCACTCGTCTTCCGTCGGTAAACGCACGGCGTCGCCAGTAATTTTTTTCTTCCAGTTACAAAATGCTTTGGCTTCGTGATAATTCACTTCCACCGGCCAATCCCACGGCATGGGAATTTCTTCGGTCATTACGCGCAAATACCAGCCCTGTTCGCGTTGCAGCCAAAAGGTCGGATGCCTTGCCTGGCTGAATTCCCGCCACGCACGCCCCTCCTCTTCCCAGTACTCCGTCGTGTAATAACCCTTTGCCTCTACAAATGCCAGAAATTCCTGATTGCTGACCAAAAAGCGGCTGGCCTGGAACGCAGCCACATCAGCCCGATGCATGCCGTACTCATTATCCCACCCGTAATACGGGTCGCTTTTACCTTTGCTCAGCAGCACCTCGCCCGCAGGCACGTCAACCAGCGCGTTATGCGGTGCATTTCCGGATGTTGTGCAGGCTGGCCACAAGGAATGGGATTTAACGTAGGACAACTTATGCTGGCGAATCAGTACGGAAGAGGTTTCCAGATGAATCCGTTCATGCTCAATCCCCATGATGATCGCCCACCAGGGATTGTGCCAATCAACCGGTAATGTCAACGGTGCGTTGTCAATCAAATCCACCACCAGCGCGCGCACGCGATCCCTATAGGCTTTCACCTCCGCAACGCTCGGCCATTCATAGTGCGCGCCGTCCAGATCATCCCAACTCATC
>DATJLH010000014.1:0-1647 GCA_035490615.1 Cellvibrio sp. | reverse complement strand
GTAACCGACGGAATAGGCAATTTCAGCGACGTTGGCATCCTCCCCTTCCTTGAGCAAGCGGGCAGCTTCCGTCAGGCGCAGTTTGTTGAGATAGCCGGTAAAGGTAAAACCCAATTCAGATTTCAGGATGTCATTGATCTTTGTGCGACTGACACCAATGGATGAGGTCATGGTGTCCAGGCTTACATCCGGGTTCGCGTATTGCGTCGCCATAAAATGCAGGATCGCACTGCGATCTTTGTCTCTATGGGTTTCCACCGAAAGCTGCTGATAAGCCACCAAGGGACGGTCCCGTTGGAATTTAGTGCGTAAGTCGTCTACCAGGGCCGCTGTATGCTGCCTGAAGAACCAGAAGGCATAACCGCCCCACACAATGATCAAAAAGCCGCCCAGCACGTACAGGTACACCCAGTTGTGGCCGACCAGGGCTATCTCACTCAAATGTACATTTGATTTCACCCCAAACGGAGTTTGCGGACTGCTGCCAAAACTGAGTTTGGACACTTTGTCGAGTTCGTAAGCCTTTCTGGACAGGTCAACATTAAACATGTCCAACCACCACTGCGCGGTCTCCAGCCGGGTCAGGTCGAGCTCGACATAGTGCCAGTCCTCGTCACAGGAAAAGAAGGTTGATGGAGCGCGATAACTCAGGAAGTCATTTTTGTTGGATACTTTTTCATCAAAGGTCAACATCGAAAAACTGAGCGTATTGGGGGCGGAGCATTTCACGTTGAAGGATAGCGTATCGAACCGGGATAAATCCACCAGGTCCGGATTGCTCGTATCCTCGCCGAAAACCAGCGTAAAGGCGGCATAGGGATAGGTAGCTGCCCGTGACATGGTGATATCAAAATTCAGACTGAAGCGGTCGTCGATAATAGTCAGGGCCGACTGCCCACCCTGGTGTGCATCGGTATTCTTCTCCGTGCGCCACGGGAGGTCGCTCTTGGTGACCGGGAGCAATGAGATCTTGAGGAAGGTGTTGTCCACACACAAATAGCCGACCAGGCAACTCACCAGAATCAGACCGATGAAGCCGATCAACGCTTTATTATAAAAATCCTGCATTTATGTATTGCCTGTAACCTGGCCACAATTCACAGGCGTCATAGTAAAGGAATTCAGGTGGGTTATCGATGCGGGGCGCGAGGGCGCAGCTGAAACCCTTGATGCACAAGGGCTTCACGCTGGTGTAGACAGGAAAATACTAGTTGGCTTGCGCCACTTTCTTAGGCAGTTTTGCGGCCACCTGGGCAACATCGGCCACAGGGCGCAATGCCGGCTTCGGCTGTTGACGCGCCTGCGGTGAACGCAGCAGCTTGTCCAGCGCCTGCGCTGCCTCAACACTCATGTGTTCCAGCTCAAGCCCCAAACCCGCGTCTGCCTTGCGAATCACGCGTGTCGTGTATTTATAACGCTCAAGGTTGTGCGGCCCCTGCTGCAGCAAGACCTCAATATCCAGCGGTTGCAGGACATTGATATCGGCAAAATCAGTTTCTACAAAAAAGCCCAATTTACTACCGTTTTTCAAACGCCCGATAGCGACCGGTATACCCAATTTGTAGATCAACACTTTCAAGTCTGTTGTTACGCGTTCGCTGCATCTGTGTTCCATAATGCCGTCCCGTTAGTCAATGAATGTATATA
>DATJLH010000013.1:0-8914 GCA_035490615.1 Cellvibrio sp. | reverse complement strand
CGTTTGCCGTTGATTGCCTTACGTCACCTGGGTTTTATCAGTCTGGCGGCGCTACCGGCAGCCAAACAGTATTTTGCTGAACATACCATGGGAACAGCGGGGCGCAGTCCGCGCTGGCGCAGCTCTGGCTCTGGAGCGACATCCGCATGAGTCCGATGACAAAAAACTATGATCTGATTTTGGTTGGCTCCGGCTTGGTCGGGGCCAGTCTGGCCTGTGCACTGGCGGTGCTGGCGCCGGCAAAACCCCTGCGCATTGCGCTGGTTGAGGCCGGCGGTGATATGCCGAGCTATAGCGGCGAACAATTTGACCCGCGGGTGGTGGCACTGACACCGGCCTCCCGGCAATGGCTTGAGCGATTGCAGGTATGGCAACCGATTCCGCAGGCCCGCGTCTGTGCCTACCGCGATATGCATGTATGGGATGGTGAGGGGACCGCGGCAATTCATTTTTCCAGTGCCGATGTGCGGCAGGAATACCTTGGTTATATCGTAGAGAATTCAGTGGCTGTGCGGGCCTTGCGTGAGCGCCTGGCGCAGCTGCCGCAGGTGGAGGTGCTGCAGCCGGCCAGCGTTCTGGATCTGCGCGGCCCGCAGCTGATGCAACCGGACGTCCAGGTCACCCTGAGCAATGGCGATACCCTGCAAGCGCCGTTATTGATAGCGGCTGACGGTGCGCAATCGCGCGTCCGTGAGCTGGCCGCCTTCCGCACCCGTGAATGGGATTACCAGCAGCGAGCCATTGTGGCCACGGTTCGTACCAGCGAAACCCACGCATATACCGCCTGGCAACGGTTTATGTACACCGGCCCGCTGGCTTTTTTGCCCTTGTCGGAAGCAGGGGATGCACATCACTGCTCCATCGTCTGGTCAGCTGATACCCCGCTGGCGGAAGAGTTGATGGCGCTGGATACGGCTACATTCTGCGCCCGCCTGGGTGCTGCGTTTGAACATCGTTTGGGAAACATCGACCATTGCTCCGAGCGCTTTTGCATACCCTTACGCCAGCGTCATGCACAGCAATATAGCCAACCGGGCATCGTGCTGGTGGGTGACGCCGCCCACAATATTCACCCGCTGGCCGGGCAGGGCGTCAATCTCGGCTTGCTTGATGCGGCCGCCCTGGCTGGCGAGATTGAACGGGCATTGGTGCGCAACATCCCCCTGGCCGATTATTCCATCCTGCGTCGCTACCAGCGGCAGCGCCTGGCAAGCAACCTGGGCATGATGAGTGCGATGGAAGGTTTCAAACGTTTGTTCGGCCATCGCTCGCTGGAAGTCACTCTGTTGCGCAATATCGGGCTGCAACAATTCAATGATTTACCGCTACTGAAAAATTATCTGGTGAAGCAGGTTATGGGAGTGTAAGTGATGAGGATTAACTGCCGAGG
The DNA here is from genome assembly GCA_035490615.1 of Cellvibrio sp. Lineage (GTDB taxonomy): Bacteria > Pseudomonadota > Gammaproteobacteria > Pseudomonadales > Cellvibrionaceae > Cellvibrio. The sequence continues at coordinate 7,524 of DATJLH010000013.1, read as the reverse complement.
TGTGCTATGACGCTTGCTGACATTATTTCGATTGCGCCCTTTGAATGGCACTCTATCGGCACGGCAGTGTTGTGCGGTTTTATTATCGGCCTGGAACGGCAATTGCGCGGTAAACCGGTGGGTATTCGCACCTCGACGCTGATTACCCTGGGCACCTATGTCTTTATTTCATCGGCAACGCTGGTTCAGACAGATGCTACCGATCCTTCACGCATCATCGGGCAGGTCATTACCGGTATCGGATTTCTCGGCGCTGGCGTGATGCTGGCGCGCGATGGCGTGGTGCTCGGCGTGACGTCGGCGGCGACCATTTGGGCCCTGGCTGCCATCGGCGTCTGCATTGCGATTGGTTACGATCTCTCGGCCATCAAGCTGTCAGTTATTGTTGTCTTTGTGCTCACCGGTGTGGATTTGCTGGAAGATTATTCGCAGGCGTTGACGCGCGGGGTACACCGAAAATACCAAGGCTGGCGCGACCGTTCCAAACACAGTTCCGATTAAGGACTTAACGTACCCGAGTCTTTTTCATGATGTGCAAGCTACACCGAACCGACCTCATCAAACCCTCCCTGTTGATCGGACTTGATATATGCCTAAACGATTGCGTGTAGCCTTGGCTGCCTATGGTATGTCGGGCCGCCTGTTCCATGCTCCGTTCATCCACGCGAATCCGGATTTCGAACTGGTAAAAATTCTGGAGCGCACGCGCACGGATTCCAGCGCACAATTTCCCGATGCCCACATTGTTCGCGACTACGATGAAATCCTGCGCGATCCGTCCATCGATATTATCGTGGTGAATACGCCCAACCCCTTGCACTACCCGATGACAGAGGCCGCTTTGCTGGCCGGTAAACATGTCATTGTTGAAAAACCGTTTACGCCGACAGTGGCAGAAGGCGAAGCCCTGGCGAAACTGGCACAACAGCAGGGCTTGATGTTGTCGGTGTACCACAATCGCCGGTTTGCTTCCGGTTACCGCACGGCGTGCAAATTGCTGGCGGAATCCGGCGTCGGCGAGTTAAGACATTTTGCGCTGAGTGTGGAGCGTTACCGACCACAACCCGGTCCGAAAAAATGGAAAGAAGAACACCACCCTGCGGCGGGGTTGTTCTACGACATTGGTATTCACCTGTTGGATGAATCCTTGCTGTTATTTGGTTTGCCGCACGCGCTTACCGCCGACTTACGTATCCAGCGGCAGGCGAGCCAGGTAAATGATTACTTCAATGTGCGTCTGGACTACCCGACGTTTCACGTAACGCTCACCGGTTCATTGCTGGCGCGGGAGCCGGCACCGGCATACGTTATCCACGGCGAAAAAGGCACCTACCTCAAGCAGCAGCAGGATATCCAGGAACCGCGTTTACTGGCGGGCATTAAACCCACCACGGAGGGATGGTCGGAAGAAACCGAAAGCGAATGGGGTGTTTTACACAACGATGAGGGTAGACAAAAATACCCTACGGTGGCGGGCGACTATCAGGATTTTTATCGAAATATTCATGCACATTTATGCGTCAACGAACCCTTGTTAACGCCGCCGCAACAAGCCCTGTTGGCGTTGCATATGCTCGAACTTGCACAGACAAGTTCGCAACAGCAGTGCACATTGCCAGTGCGTTTATCGACGAGCTGACAACAAATTGTGCAAATGGTGTAGATTGGTAACACACAAAAGTTTTAATGGTACTGGTGATGGCGAAGGTGACAGTTGTAACAAAAGTATTGAACGTTTTATTGCAGTTAACATTGTTGACATCACTGATGGGCTTTTTAAGCTTCGCCAATTTTTATGGTGTCTTTTGGGCAGCGGTTACCGGCGTGATCCTGTATGGCGTTAACCGTCAACAACGTTGGGCTTATTTTGCATGCGCGGCTTGGGCTCTGGCTTGTTACCAACTGGCAAAGCTGGGTTATGAATTTGAAAGCGTAAAGCGTTGGGTGATGTTAATAGGTTTTTTAGTCATCGGTTTGGCAATCTACCTTCATGAAACATTAGGCAAAAAGGCTGCGACAAATAACACGCGCGAAAGCGATCACAGTTAGTTGCCTATGCAGCGTTTGATTTCCATTATAAAAAACGTCGAATATTGTCTAAATTCATCCATAATCTCTTGAACTCACATAGGCGAAGTGCTTTAATTTTGAACTGCTACAGATTGAGATTCGTCCAAAGACGACAGCTTTTGTGAGGTTACCTCCGTTTGCTCGCCCCCTTGGTACGCACCACGACCTTAGCAATAGCTTTATTAATAAGCTATTTCACCCTGGCTTTTAATAAAGTCGGTTTTAATGTTTGGTCAGCATCGCTGGCTTTTTTATGCAAGACGAGGAAAGTATGTCAGATCTGGTCTCTGGTGTTGTTAAATGGTTTAACGACGACAAAGGTTACGGTTTTATTGAGCGTGAAGGTGGTTCAGATGTGTTTGTTCACTTCCGTGCTATCAACGGCACCGGTCGTAGAACGCTCAAAGAAGGTCAAAAAGTGACTTTCGAAGTGACTCAAGGTCAAAAAGGTCCGCAAGCGGAGAACGTAACTCCTCTCTAAGAGCAGTTATGTTTCAAGGGGATGACGATCACTTCACCATCCCCTTTATCCTTGCCTCTGGCGCCTTCGCCATGGGTGGTCCTCCTCCTTTATTGTGCTGAAGCCGATAGCTGTTTCAGTTCCTTTCTGTGTTTATTCGCTCATGCTTGATATCACGGCACTCTTCTGGCTCATCCTGCTCGGTCTGGTTATCTACTACTGGTTTAATGCATTGAGGATTAAGGAAATGGCCTTTGTCGCGGCGCAACGGCATTGTGCAGAGATGCAGGTGCAGATGCTGGACCAGAATGTACATTTACGCCGGTTGTGGTTCAAACGCGATAGCCGCGGGCAATTCCGTTTCTGGCGCGCGTTCTATTTTGAATTTACGGTAACCGGTGAAGATCGCTACGCCGGGCGCGTATTAATGCTGGGTTCCCACCTGGGTTCCGTGCAACTGGAACCGCATCGCTTTCATTGATCAATACCCTATTGATTAGCGCAACTGATTGAGCAATTTAAGCTGCACGCGCTAACTCCTTTTCACCACGCTTCCCGCTTTGTTGGCATTAATGTTTGCAAACGTACTGAATCTGCCTGGACGGGCGCGCAAGCTATTCTTTCATCAGCCAGGATGGTAGACGCCATGAATCATTTCCTTGAAAAAATAGCGGCCTTTTCTTTTGGCTTGTTGTGCCTGTCAACCACAACAGGGGCAGTGCCTTTTTCATCGTCACCCGAATATGAAGCCAATATGCAGCGTGTCGAAAAAGAGTATGTGGCTGCACGGGAGCTGTGTGATGTCTTAAAAGGGCATGCGCAGGATGTTTGCATTGCGGAAGCAAAAGCGGAAAGAAAAAAACAGGAAGCTGATGCGGAGTCAGCGGAAAAAAATACGCCGGAAGCAAAGACAAACGCATTGATCTCATACGCCGATGCGGAACTGGAGGTCGCGAAAACCAGGTGCCAGGCACATAAAGGTAACGAACAGGATATTTGCCTTAAACGTGCGCAGCTGGAATATCAACAACGTGTCAGTGTCGCGAAGGCCAATCAAAAAGTGCGCGAAGCCCACCAAGACGCATTGGACGAAATCAGTGAAGCCGACTACAACCTGGCGTTGGAAAAGTGTGAGCGTCTGAAAGGTGAGGAGAAAAAGGCCTGCGTTAAACAGGTGAAACAACAATTCAATCAGTAGCCGTTAGATTTTATTTTCCGATAAATCACCACGAGAGTAAAAATATGAACGAGAATTTCTCTTTCACGGATGTTGCCACCTTACGTCAACAAGCCCGGGCTCATACGGAAGACGGTGCGGTGACCGCCGGGTACAGTCTGGATCGCCCACGTCTGTTGACCTTATTGAATGAGGCGTTAGCGACAGAGCTGGTGTGTGTCATGCGCTACCGCCGGCATCATTTTGTCGCTCACGGTTTGCGTGCGCAGGCAGTTGCTGAAGAGTTTATGGTTCACGCCAATCAGGAGCTGGACCATGCGGATCAGATTGCTGCACGTATTGTGCAACTGGGTGGTGAGCCGGATTTTTCTCCAGCAACATTGGAGGCTCGCAGCCATGCGGAATATATTGAAGGTGAAACTCTCCAGGATATGATCCGTGAAAACCTGGTGGCTGAACGCATCGCTATTGAAAGCTATCGGGAATTAATTCAGTACATCGGTGATGCTGATCCAACCACGCGCCGTATGCTTGAGGATATTCTTGCCGTGGAGGAAGAGCACGCCGATGAACTGGCGGATTGGTTGCCGCCCAAAGGTGCCTCGCTTGATTGAGTGCGAACATTTCCCGCCTGTCTCCAACGCGTTATGATAGCGCTCTGTTGACCAACGGGCTCTATGATCATGTCAATTTACTATCGGGACGATGCAGTCCTCACGCCGGAAGAAGCCATAGCGCTTTATCAAAAGTCTACCCTGGGTGAGCGGCGTCCTGTTGATCGTCCGGACATCTTCGCTGGCATGTTGAAGAATGCCAACCTGATCATTACTGCCTGGGACGATCAGCGTTTGATTGGCATTGCACGATCCTTGACCGATTTTACCTACGTCACCTACCTCGCAGATCTCGCCGTTGATGTGGAGTACCAACATCAGGGCATCGGGAAACGGTTAATTGCAGAAACCCAGGCGCGCATAGGGCCTGAGTGCATGATTGTTTTACTCGCAGCGCCAAAGGCGAATGACTATTATCCGAAACTGGGCTTCACTCACAACCCGCGCGCGTGGATGTTGAAGAGCAATTATTGAGAGATACCAACCATGTCAGATGAAAGCATTCCGTTCACGAAAGTGGGTGGATGGCGAGTCAAATCCTCTGCAAAGGTTTATGAAAATCCGTGGATAAAAGTATCGCACGAAGAAGTCATTACGCCCCGAAATACGCCAGGCATTTATGGCGTAGTGCACTTTAAAAATACTGCAGTCGGCGTGGTGCCTATTGATGGCGAGGGTAATACCTGGTTGGTCAGGCAAAGCCGATATACCTTGAATGAATACACCTGGGAAATTCCTGAAGGCGGCTGTCCGGTGGACGAAATGCCCTTGGCTGCCGCTCAGCGGGAGCTGGAAGAAGAAGTCGGGCTGCGGGCGCAGCAGTGGGATTTTTTAATGCGCTTGCATTTATCGAATTCTGTTACCGATGAACAGGCACAAATATTTGTTGCCCGTGACTTGTCACCTGGAAAACAAAATCTGGAAGCTTCGGAAGATATCGAAATTAAAAAGCTGCCGTTGCAGGAGGCCATCGCGATGGTAAAACGCGGTGAGATTACTGATGCTATTTCGGTGGCTGCATTATTGTGTCTGGCAGCCGATCATATTACGTTCTGAGTGTCAGTCGCCCTTCATCATCGTTATTAACCTCGTGCGCATTGCCGGAGTAAACCTGCGATCGACAAGAAACTCGGTCGGCGCGTCAGGATTATCAGGATCAATCCGAATGCCCCACATAGGTTCAACACTGTCAGGTAGCATGGCATAACGCAGATCGCCGACAACATGTGAGTGGCGCGGGTGTGTCACCAGCATATGATCAGCGAGCCGATAAAAGCGGTTGAGGTCCTGATAGGCGCGCGAGTTCGGCGGTAAATTATTCCACTTGGTCGGATCAATTAATGTTGTTGATGCGCCCATATATGTCTTCGGTTTATCAAACAGACCGACACGAATCGCATCGACCCAAATCACATCACCTTCTACAGTAACGGCACGCCATAACAGTATGTTGGCCAATGTAGGTTTAATAATTATCCGCTCCGGCGTCACCCCGCGCTGTTCTGCCAGTGTTTCAGCGGCCTGATACGCGCGCTGGTGTTGGAGACTTCCCATCGCTAGATAGGCAGCGGCACAGGCCAATCCGAGCCAACACCAAGGCTGTTGCTTTAAGTAAACGGCGAAACTCAAGGCAAATATCAGGAACAGACTGAACACGGGATCGATCACCGCGATAATGTTCAGCGAGAGGGGTTTGTCGACCAGTGGCCATAGCAAATATGTGCCGTAGCTGGTGCAGACGTCCAACAGGCACGCGGATATATAACCTGTCAATGCATAGCCATAGAGGCGCGCGTTGCTCAGGTGACGCCGAAACAGTGGCCACAAAAACAGGCTTGCCACTAGTGCAGCTAAGGGCGCAAACAATAATGAATGGGTGAAGTGGCGATGATAGGTCAGGGTCATCAACACGTCGCTGCTGCTGCGGATTAAGACATCCAGGTCTGGCAACAACGCAGCAATCGCACCGATGATAGTGGCTGCTCGACGATGCTGGTACTGGCTGATGGATCGAGCGGCGACTGCGCCTAATAACGCGTGGGTAACAATATCCATAATTGATTAGTGCTGTTGATTGTCCGGCCACTTTACTACAATTTGCTGACAGCTGATGTCTGAACGATTACTGGGCCATTGTTTCCATGCGCATTCCCCGAATTTATACGCCTCACTCGCTAACCGTCGGTCAATCCCTGGTGTTGGAAGATGCCGCTGCGCATTATCTGGGTAAAGTGTTGCGTATGCAGCCGGGACGTGAGCTGGTGTTGTTTAATGGGCAGGGCGGCGAGTTTCAGGCCCAGATTGCTGACATGGGTAAAAAGCAGGTGACTCTTGCCATCGGTGAGTTTTCGGCAGCTGACCGCGAATCTCCCTTGCAACTCGAACTGGCTATTGGCGTATCGCGCGGTGAACGCATGGACTGGGTATTACAAAAGGCCACGGAGTTAGGTGTTACACGCATCACGCCGTTATTGACGGAGCGAACAGAAGTGAAATTGGCCGGGGAGCGACAAGATAAAAAAGTGCAGCACTGGCAACACATTTTGATCAGCGCCTGTGAACAATGCCAGCGCAATATCCTGCCGTTGCTGAGCGAGCCGCGTGACCTGGATGAGTGGTTGGCGCAGGTGGACGCACAGCACAAATTTGTCCTGCACCATCGCGACAGCAGCGGTTTACCCGACGACACGACCGTTGCCAGCGTCGCGCTGTTGATTGGACCGGAAGGGGGATTATCGGATCATGAAATTGAGCGGGCACGGGTAAAAGATTTTGCTCCGCTCACCCTGGGACCGCGCGTGTTGCGCACCGAGACTGCGCCGATAGCGGCGATCAGTCTGGTGCAATATCGATGGGGTGATCTCTGACCGACCTCAAGCCGTCGGTGGCGTAGATGAGGACGATGAAGATGATGAAGAGGAAGAGCTGGAACTTGAGCTTGATGAAGAAGGCCACTGAATCTCTTCAGAGAAGATCAGTTTTTCGCGGCTTTCAATAAAGTAAAAACGGAAAGGCCGGGTCGCCTGAAACTCGGTAGGGCAGTCAGCGTCGGTTTCCGGTTCTTGCTCTTCATATTCCACGATAACTTTGACGACAGAACCGTTTTCTTCCTGGGCGCGGATGTCGCTAAAAACCAGTTTGTCAGCGCAAGGACTGTTGTCGATAACGCCAGCGTCGATCAGGACTACCTGGCCTCGTTCAAA
>DATJLH010000012.1:0-62495 GCA_035490615.1 Cellvibrio sp. | reverse complement strand
CCCCACAGCTATATGCTCGGTGCGTTTGTCTACGGAAAAATTTGCGGCGAGAACGCCACTGAATTTGCACGAGAACGCGAACTGCCTGAACTGGATGTGGAATATATCTGTAAAGAGCGGGATCGCATTCTGGCTCCACTTAAACGCACCGACGGTATTCCGCCCAATCAATTCGAATACAAGGTGCGCCGCCTGGTAAACGATTATTTACAACCACCAAAAGTGACCAAAAAAATGGATATTGGCCTGGCACGTTTGCAAGCTATGGAAAATGATATTCCTTACCTCTACGCGCGCGATCCGCACGAATTATTGCGCGCCAATGAAGCGCAACACATCTTTGATTGCGCACAAATGGCTGCCTTTGCATCGCTCTACCGCCAGGAAAGTCGCTGGGGTTTGTATCACAACTACGTCGACTATCCGGCCACTGATAATGACAACTGGTTTTGTCACGTGCAGTTATACAAAGACAAAAACAACCAGATGGCCTGCAAAAAAATTCCCGTTGAGCCTTACGTTGTTGAACTGGAAGAGCATGAAAAAAATGCTTACCAACAATTGCGCGTTAAAAAAGCCAGCTAGTCAGAGGAACAGTCAAATGCCAACAGCATCCCAGATCTCCATGGTTCCCGTCGTTGTCGACGAGGAAAAATGTATCGCCGACAAAGGTTGTCGCACATGTATTGATGTGTGCCCGCTCGATGTCTTGTGGATTAACGAGGAAACCGGCAAGGCGCACATGAAATACGATGAGTGCTGGTATTGCATGCCATGCGAAGCCGACTGCCCTACCGATGCGGTCACCGTTAACATTCCGTATCTGCTGAGATGAGGTAAGCCATGTTAAATTTTGCCGATCCCCTGCTCAGCTCCATCGCCGAACGTCTTCAGGATAACGACCCCGGCATTCGTCGTGTCGCGGTGATGGAATTGGTAGAAAGCCCGGAACCGGAAGCGGTCGATTTATTGGTCATGGCGTTAAGCGATGCCGATGAAACCGTGCGTATGGAAGCCGCCAAAGTCATTGATGAATTTGATCCGCGCGACATGATGGACGCGCTGGTGGGAGCGCTCACCGCCAAGGATGAAAATGTGCGCAATGCCGCGGCCAATGCCCTCGCTGATTTAAAGGATAAGAATGCAGCGCCCGCATTAATTGCCGCATTGAAAGAAGATGACCCGTTTGTGTTGTCGGCGATCCTGCGTTCGCTGAAACAACTGCGCATCAAGGACGTAAAACCGCATGCCATTGCCCTGTTAAAACATCCAGATGCGAGTGTGCGGCGCGAAGCTGTCAGCGTGTTGGGTTATTTGCAGGAAACGGAAAACCTGCCGCAATTAATGAGTATTGCCGTTGGGGATAGCGACCCGGAAGTACGCCGTACTGCCATAGGCACACTGGTGTATGCAGAACCGGATCAGGTTGCCAGCGCATTGATTGCCGGTTTGGCCGACGAGTTCTGGATGGTACGTGTTGAAGCCGCAAAAGGCCTGGGGCGTTTACATATTCTTAAAGCCGTCGATGCCTTGATTACCGCAACGCAAGACAGCATGTGGCAAGTGCAGGAGAAAGCCGCTGAAGCCATTGGCAAGATAGGTTCGCCGCGCGGCATACCCGCATTGAGCCAATGCCTCACCAACCCTATCAGTAATTTACGCAAAGCAGCTGTCGCCGCCGTCGGTGAGATCGCACATCCCAGCGGTATACCCATGGTGGACATTGCGTTAAATGACAATGATCCCGACGTAAGAAAATTAGCGCGCTGGGCAAAAGAAAAAATCCAGTCAGCCAGAACTGTCGTTGGAGAATAATCATGACCTTTGTTGTGACTGAACAATGTATTCGCTGCAAATTTACAGATTGCGTGGCTGTGTGTCCGGTTGACTGTTTTCGCGAAGGACCAAACTTTTTGGTTATCGATCCGGACATCTGCATCGATTGCGCACTCTGTGTGCCCGAGTGCCCGGTCGATGCCATTTTTGACGAGCACGACTTGCCCGATGAGATGACGGAGTACATCGCCATCAATGCCGAACTCGCTAAGCAATGGCCGGAGATCAGTGACACCAAAGATCCCCTGCCCGAGTCGGGTGAATGGGCCGACATGCCCGACAAGCGCCAATGGTTAATAACCGAAACAGAAGAGGCTTGAGTTCACGCCAACTTGTCATAACGAGTGGGCGTGAACCATGCGAATCATTGAATAACGGTGAAAAAATTGAGCGAGCTTTTGTATCCACCACAAAAAATAACACTGCGAAAAGCGCAAGCCGAGCTGGACATTGTCTGGAAAAATGGCGAACACAGTCAGATTTCCGGTGATGACTTGCGCCGCTATTGCGCTTGCTCAAGTTGTCGCGCCCGGCAATTAATGGGCATACGCCTGATCACCGAAAGCGCCGAGGTAACAACCCTCTCCATGATGGGCGGCAGTGCGATTCAAGTGGTTTTTGCCGATGGCCATGATCGCGGCATCTTTCCCTGGCCGTACCTTTACGCCATAGCCAGCGGCCGCGCGAAGGATTATTTAGATGAGTGAAGGTGAAGCCCCATCTGAAAAAAATCGTGCATTTCGTTTTACCACCATCAAACACTATAGCCTGACACGCGCGCCGGGTATTTGCTTTTGCCTGGTGCTGGTATTGGCCTCCAGTTACATCTCGGAGCATTACGGCATCACGCAGATTTTAGGTGCGCTGTTGCTGGGCATGGCATTTAACAGTATTTCGCGTTACGACGAGTTCGCGCCGGGGCTGGATTTTTGTGTCAAGAATATCCTGCGCTTCGGCGTCGCGCTACTAGGGGTGCGCATTACCTTTTCACAGATTTCCGCGCTGGGAGCCAAGCCATTGCTGGTGGTCTGCGTTGTGGTGGTAACCACACTGTTATTCAGCGTGCTATTGGCAAAGCTGCTTAAGGTTGATCAGGCGCGCGGGATTATTTCCGGCGCGGCGGTGGGCATTTGCGGCGTGTCTGCAGCGCTGGCGATTGCCTCTGTTATTCAAAGTAATAAAGACACCGAAAAACATTTGTTGTGCACGTTAATTGGCGTAACGGGCATGAGCACCATTTGCATGATTTTGTACCCCGGGATCCTCGTGAGCCTGTCATTAAGCACGGAACAGATGGGTTTATTTTTAGGCGCAAGCATTCACGACGTGGCCCAGGTGTTCGGCGCCGGGGATATGATCTCACCGGAGGTCGCACAACTTGCCACTTATACCAAGATGCTGCGCGTCGCCATGCTGGTGCCCACCGTGATGGTACTGGCTTTTTTATGTCGTTCACGCACGGTGAGTCAAAGCCGGTTTAAACGCATCCTGCCGCCCTTTCTGATTGCGTTTGTAGGGTTTGTCGTGCTCGCCAATATGCATATTGTGCCTGCGCAAGCAATCAGCGCGGCAAGCGAGTTGTCACAGGTCTGCTTATGGATTGCGATGGCGGCGCTGGGTGCAAAGACCAACCTGGTAGAGCTGTGGCAAGTGGGTAAAAATACATTTATTTTGCTGTTGCTCAATACCTGTTTTGTTGCCGGTGTTTCTATTCTTCTGGTCAGCTAGCGATAGTCAGTTAATCTTAACCAGGTGGTGAAAAAAAATGATTGCACAAAAAGCTAGAACGTTTACAGAAGCATCAGTTATAGCAGCTCTGAAAACTATTCAACTGCCGTGGTTGGAGGATAATTACATTTCGCTCAAGGCTATTTCGGCGATTGATATCCATGAAAACAACGTTGATATTTCCATCACGTTGGGCTTAAAAGCCAACTCACACCATCAACGGCTTGCTCTGGCTTTAACCCATCACCTGGAAGAAGCCGGATTAACTGGAGTGACAGTTCATATCAACGCTGAGGTCTACGCATCACCCTCGATCACCCGGCAGGGGCACCTTGGTGCAGTAAAAAATATTGTTATGGTCGCCTCAGGGAAAGGCGGTGTGGGTAAATCCACCACTGCCATTAACCTGGCCCTCGCCCTGCAGGCGGAAGGCGCCAAGGTCGGTATACTCGATGCTGACATTTATGGCCCCAGCATGCGTACCATGCTCGGTATTGCCGCTAAGAGTAAACCGACGCTGGTGGATGAAAAAACCATCGAGCCGATACAAAAATACGGTTTGAAATCCATGTCGGTGGCGTATCTCTCAGAAGAAAAAGCACCGATGATCTGGCGCGGCCCCATGGCGGTACGCGCGCTGCAACAATTGTTAGAGATGACCCGCTGGGGCGAACTGGATTACCTGATTATCGATATGCCGCCAGGCACCGGCGACATCCATATTTCACTCGCACAAAAGGTGAATATATCTGCGGCTCTGGTCGTCACCACACCACAAGAAATGGCATTGATCGATGCACGCAAAGGTCTTGAGATGTTTAACAAGGTCAATATTCCGGTGCTGGGGATTGTGGAAAATATGGCGACGCACATTTGCTCTAACTGTGGCCATGCCGAATCGATCTTTGGTGAAGGCGGCGCGCAACAACTGGCCGAAGATTATCAGGTAAGCCTGTTAGGCTCCTTGCCCCTGCACCGGAACGTAAGGGAACATATCGACGCTGGTACACCGACGGTTATCAAAGATCCCACCGGCTCGTTAACAGCAGCTTATCTGGCTTTGGCGAACAAGGTGGGCGCAACGCTGTGGAAGACTAATTTACAGGCTGCGGCCGCACCCCTGGTTCATATTGTTGATTAGCGCTTTCTCGCCCCACTACCGACTGCGTTACCACGTCGGCACCACGCCAGGCCCAGAAGCCCCAAACCAAGTAACACCAGGGATGAAGGTGCCGGCACGCTGGTGTATTCATAGGTCAGGTCATCAATCATGGCCGAAGTTCGCAGATTATAAAAACCCTCAATAACGATAGAGGAAATTCCCTCTGCCGACGTAAATGTCATTAACTGATTGGGTGTGTAAGGCGTGTCGTTGTAGGGTCCCGCATAACCGCTGGTTTGTTGTTCGTCTATCAGACCAGCCGCACCGAAGACATCAAAAAAGATAGCCTCTTCGTGCGCAGCACTGACAATCAAGCTGACGAAGGTGGGCAAAGTTCCCACAAAATTGAGTTGTAAGTAATTGCTTCCCAATAAATAATTTGAGCCGGACACAACATTTTCGTGCCCCTCCCAATATTCCGCCAAAAATCCTCCATCAATAATCAGGCCTTGGGACTCGTATTCATTTGTCAACGGATAATCGCAAAAGCAAGGAAATTCTGGATCACTGGGAACTAACGTCAGGTCATCAAAGTTAATCACCACCGCATAAGTGGGGAGTGAAACAAGCAAGCCAAGCGGGACAGCTAAAAACAGCCTTTTTAATATCGCAATAAAGTCTGATCTGGTGTGCATGATAACCTCCTGTTGTCCTGGCTGAATGGAAGATATACGCCTGAACAATAGAACGCTACCTGAGCAAAATCCAGTGACTTGCTTCGCGTTTTAAGAACCTATTCTGCTTAGGTTTGCCGCCTCACATAGCTGGATAAAGGCGACAGTGTAAAAAGATTACTTAAGCGTCGCAGTATTGTTGGCATGCCCGGATTCTCACCGTAACAATTTTGTCACCTTGGCGCCATAAACTCTATCAGCGCCTGACGTCCAACTTGATTTGCGCCCCCTATTGCAACGTCATTTTGGTACAGTCGCTTCCGCAACGCTTTACTCGCCACTCCTCGATTAGCGGGTTTTAGTTTTGATAGCATAGCTTCGGGTGCCGCAGGGCACCCATTTTTATTTTCGGCCATTTTTCATTCATTTTCATAGCGACTATTTATTTTTAATTTCAAGAAGGTTGGCGCAATTCATGAAGCCTGCAGTTGGTTTACTGTATTTATCGTGCATGATTATCTTCGGCTGCGCTGCAACACCATCAACGAACTCAACTGAAGAACAGTCCATTGCATTTATGCCGGATATTCACTTCCATGATATCTACGGCGATTTTCCTGATCAGGCGTTTAAGGGCCTTCCCACGAAGACGCCTGACGGGAATCAACTGGCCACCATACGCTCGATGAGTGCCCAGCTACATTCCACGCGTTTGTTTAACGAAAATTATTTTGCCTTGCTGGCAGCGCTGGATGATGTTGTTAAAAGAAACATTAAATATGTTGCGCTACCCGGTGACTTCAGTGATGACGGACAACCGTTACATATACGCGGATTAACAAAAATCCTTGACCATTATCATCAACAATATGGCTTGGAATTTTTTGCTGCTCCCGGCAATCACGACCCTACCCGTCCCTTTACCCATCCGGCAGGCAAGTCGGATTATCTGGGTGAACAAGGTAAAGAACAGCCTATCTTCAGCCACCAACATCCAGCCTGCGTGTCAAAAATAAAAAAACCTGACGCACACTCTGTTATTTGTTCCGATGAAGTCATGGAATGGGGTTATGAGCCAATGATGAACGCCTTGGGTTCACATGGTTTTTATCCCAAGCCCAACTACCTTTATTTCGAGACGCCCTACAGTCAATACACTTATGCAGACTACGATTATGCAACCGCACGCCGCCAGGCGGCGTTTTCTATAAGGCAATATGAAATTTGCCATCAGGGTACCGGTGGTGAATACAAACAATCGCACTACAGTGATTGCCATTGGATACCGGACAGCAGTTACCTGGTGGAACCGGTGCCGGGAGTCTGGCTATTGGCTATTGATGCTAACGTGTACCAACCGCATCAGAAGAATAACGCTGACGAAGCCAATGCCGACAGCTTCAGTGGTTCAGGGAACGCGGGCTACAATAAAGTAATCTCGCATAAATCCCATCTGCTGACCTGGATAAGCAACCTTACTGAGCGCGCTGCACAACAACACAAAACACTCATAGCGTTTTCCCATTTTCCCATGCAGGAATTTTACGATGGAGCCTCCACTGATATCGCTCAGCTGTTGGGGGAAGATAAATTGCAACTGGCCCGCAAGCCGAACACTGCCACCAGCACATTACTGGCCGACACAGGATTGAAGATTCATGTGGCCGGCCATATGCACATCAACGATACCGGCGTTATCAAGAGCGACAGCGGCAACACCTTGTTTAACATACAGGCGCCGTCATTGGCCGCTTATGTACCGGCTTACAAAATTTTAACTATCCACACTGACCAACGTATCGAAGTGGAAACCGCTGTACTGAGAGATGTCCCGCGCTTTAATGAATTGTTCGCGCATTACCTGGCGGAGTGGAATTATCTGGAGAGTGTGCAATCTCCCCATTTGTGGAATAAGGAGATACTGGAATCTGATAATTACTACGCCTTCACAGAATGGCATTTGCGCGAGTTGTCACGCCGGCGATTCCTTCCCCAGGAATGGCCCGAGGATATTCGGGAGCTACTCGGCCTGTTAAGTGGTGAAGACTTGCTCGTCTTATCTCAACTTTCCGACGAGCCAGATCTCGATGAATTAAAACAATTGCTTGCCCAAAAACATAACTTATCCAATGATTTATCACCAAAGAACAGCTCATGGAACCAAGCGCGCATTAAGGCGGCTGAACTGGCTACACAAAAAGGGTTTTCATTGGACGATTTCAGACGCTGGAACGGACGGGATATCAGTGTTGATTTTTATCGGCTGTTTAATGCCGATCAACTGGCATTGAAGGATATCAGCCCGACACGGCTACAACATTACCGGTTACTCGCACAACATCTGGCGAATACCCTTGATGATACCGGGGAGGAGCCCAACGAATACGGGCAGTACCGTTATCGCTTACAGAAAGTGCTACAGATAATACTGCAATTCACTGGGGATGCTCCCAGCGAGCATTTTATGTTGGATCTGAAGCACGGCAGCATCAGGCCGCTTTCCTGACACGCATCGTGCGGCTGCGCAGCTTGGCATTTGGTCCCTTAGGACCTTTCGGCCGCTTCGGCGTCGTCGGGTCAAATTCATCCAGTTTTCGCTCAAGATAACTGACAATAATCGGTGTCAAATCACCGATCAATTGTTCAACGCCTTGCGTGCCGAAAATGCGGTTGAATTCAAACAGGTACGGATGTTCACCCACCATCGCCACATCGAAGCCGGCGTGATCAACACCCAATGTACGCGCGATCGACTCCACCAGCTCTATGGCTGCCGGCGGGATGTAGCCCGGCATCAGGGTACCGCCGCGCGCAATATTATTGTGAAAACCATTATCCGACTGGATGCGCCAATAACCGCTGACCACCTTCTCACCAATCACGACCAGTCGCAGGTCGCGATCTATCGGCAGGTATTCCTGTGCATAAAGCACATCGGTTTTTTTGCAGTAGGCATTCCAATCCGCGCGATTTTCTATCAGAAAAACGCCCTCGCCCATACTGGCTTTGGGAATCTTGGCCACAAATGGTAGCGGCATCGCGTCCCAAATATTATTGGCTTTGTCTGCGGTGTTTCCTTCAATCAAGGTAAACGGAACATGGTTGGGGACCAGGGTTTCAAATACCCGGGTCATCTCTACTTTATTGTGTCCGATCAGGTAGCTGGGCAGGCTGGGGAAGATACGCGCCTTCAGTCCGTACACCAGGGGGTTGAGTTGCCAGTATTCCGGAAACAATACCCAGTCCGCCGTTTGAATGTCTTCTTTGTGGCGAAAAAAAAGTTCGGGTTTTATGTAAGTGTGCGACGGAAATTTTAAGGTTCGCAGGGCATCGAAACTGAGCA
This sequence comes from Cellvibrio sp., assembly GCA_035490615.1. Taxonomy (GTDB): domain Bacteria; phylum Pseudomonadota; class Gammaproteobacteria; order Pseudomonadales; family Cellvibrionaceae; genus Cellvibrio. The sequence goes on along the minus strand of DATJLH010000012.1, from coordinate 53,812 downwards.
GCTTCATATACGACCAGGGATGGATTGGAGTCGCGCTATTATAGAGTGGCCCGTAGGACTGTCCAGTAGGCGACAAAAATAAAGCGGTTACGCCAATACCCGGTTAATAAGTGTTAAGCATGAGGCACGGTAACCACTGCCAAACAGGTTCAGATGGTTAAGCATGTGGTAAAGGTTATAAAGCGACTTTCTTCTTTCATATTCGCAATCTCCATGGTAGCTGGCGGTCAAAGATGCCGGCATAGCGTCAGGCATGCAGCATTGCCCGACCATAAGTCGCCGAGTACCGGCGAAGGCGCAGGGCAACCCTCAACCACGTGTTATCCACTGCCATAACCCTGTACCTGTTGCATCCGCCTGTTCAATGGCAGCTGATGTCGCTGTAGTTTATACTCATGCCAAATAATCAACGATGCCAGCACCTTGAATACCTTGACTCCCGATTCGCTTTTATTTAACGCGCACGACCTTATCCTGCTGATTGCTGCCAGCCAGTATTTGTTGCTGGCGATCCTCCTGGAAAGTACCCGTCGGCGCAACGACATCAGTAGCCATTTACTGGCGCTGATCCTTGTGTTGAATACCTTCAAAGCCATTGATGTCCTGCTGATATGGAGCGATTCCCTGCGCAACATTGTATTAGCCTGGGATCCCGATATTTTATTATTGGGCGGCTTTGCTTATTGGTTAGAGGGACCCTTACTTTACTGTTATGTTTCGGCGGTCCTGTATCGTGATTTTCGTTTTAAACCCCTGCACCTGATTCATCTGCTGCCCGTCCTGGTGTTGGGTGGCATTCTGCTGTGGCAATACTATTTACAGCCGGATGCGACACAAATGCAAATGATGACCGACCTGGAATTTATGTGGGGCGGCCTGATGACCCACACGATTACCTTGCGTAATTTATCGATCATCATTTACGGTGGCTGGTGTTTATATGAACTGCATCGTTACCGCCGCTTGTTGCGTGATAACTACGCCAACCTGGAAGCCCGCGAGCGGCGCTGGCTAACCTGGTTTGTCAGCGGTTTTGTGTTGATTGCAAGCTGGGCACTGTTGATCCACGCCATCGGTCACCGGATCGGTGAAGACCTGGCCAATATCCTCGGCATCTGCACCAATTATTTCACCTTCTTCTTTGTCAATTCACTGGTGTTTATCAGTATTCGTTACACGCACCTTTTCGATGGTATTGATGATCAGCGCAATACACCGCCAGAGCCGGCTTCACCTTATTTTAAGCCGGAGCAAGTCGAACGCTTGCAGAACTTTATGGCAAAGGAAAAACCGTTTCTGGAGCCGGACATCAATATCGAGTTGCTGGCCAAGCGGCTCTCATTACCGGAGCGCACCTTGTCGCGCATCCTGAATCAACATTTTGGCAAGAATTTTTTTGAGTTTATCAATGGCTATCGCGTCGAAGAAGCCAAGCGTTTGTTGCGTGATCCGGATCAGCAGAGCGCCTCTATGCTGGATATTCTTGCAGCGGCAGGCTTCACCTCCAAATCTACATTTAATTCCATTTTTAAAAAGCACCTGGGCCAGACGCCATCGCAATATCGGCAAGATCATAGTGTGAAATAATGGCAAAAAAAGCCCGGCCAGGCCGGGCAAAGTACTGAGGTTTGGGGTTGCACCTCCTTGTGAGTACAACGGCCTTCAGCAGACGCTGTCCATTAAAATTGCAGGCGTGCGCCCAGGCTGTAGCGCGCACCGTTTTCATAAAAGCCTACGGGAATACCGTCATCGGTTCGCTGGTAAATAATTTCATTGGTCAGATTAACCGCAGTGAAAAACAATGAGAGCTGGTCCGTGATTAACCAGTTAGCCGTCGCATCCCACTGATCGTATTCGTCAGTCACCAGCTGAGAACCCGAGGTCAATCCACCGAAAGCTTCCGAGCGATAGTTGTAAGACAGGCGCACGCTGAAAATATCATCCTCGTAATACACCGACGCGTTTAATTGATCCTCCGAATTGCCGGGCAACTTTAATGTCTGCCCACCATCCACAGCCGGCACCGTCGCATCGGTGTAGGTGTAGTTGGCGACCACACCAAAGCCCATGCCCAGTTCCTGTTGCCATTGCAATTCAAGCCCCTTGATATCCGCGCCGTTCTGCGCGTTGTAGGGACGCGTCACTGTCAGGGTCTGTCCATCAATCACTTCTTCGGCAGTGCGGGTAAATACAAAGGTATCCAGATCTTTGACGAAATAGGTCGCTGACAAAATGGCCGCTTCCGCAAAATACCATTCCACGCCGGCTTCGTACTGATCGGCATAGAAAGGATCGAGTTCCGGATTGCCCGCACTGGCCGACGACGTCGTGGCATTGATGGTCAGGTTTGCACTCAAATCCTGGAAGGTCGGCCGAGCCATCACTTGCGATGCCGCCATGCGTACAATTACATCGTCGGCCGCATCGTAGATCACATTGAGGCTGGGCAAGTAATCTGTATAGCTGCGCGAGATGCTGCCCAGGTTTCCATCAATATAGGCGTGGGAAGTCTGATCGGTTTCTACACCCCGCACCCCAAGATTACCGCGCCATTTGCCGGATTCAAAATTGGCTTTGGCATACACAGCGGTAATTTCCTCGTTGATTTCGTAATAGGCTTGTTGATCAAAGGTGTAGGTCATCGCCCCTTCGCGGAACATCGGATCAATCACTGATTTCGCCAGATCACCATCAATCCATGCATACTGGGTCAAGGAACCTGCCGTCGCCGACTCGCCGTGTAAGCGCGGGGTTAATCCACCGGACACTTCGTCCATGGTGATGGCGCGCCAGGCGGGATGCGAGCTGTCGGTGGTACCTACCGTGCGATTGTTGGTGATGGTTTCGTCGCGGAATTTTGCGCCCAGTTTGACGCTGGTAATCGGACCCCAATCCAGATCAAACTCAACATCAGCCTGCGCATAATCTTCTTCATCTTCCATGGTGCGAATCCAGTCGCGTGCACTCATCAATGTCAGGGCAGAATGATCCGTTGGATCAATATCCAGGTATTCAATTTCAATGGTATTGGGGCCGAGATTAATCCGTTCGCGCGTGTTGGCCTCGAACCAATAACCCATATCGCGGTCACTGCCCCCTTCAGCGCTAGTGGTACCGAATTGCCCATGATCCACCCACCCTTCACCGTGGTACGTCACATCAACATCCAGCACCTCGGTTTCGACTGAGGCTTCGCGAAAGATCGGCTCAATCGCCGCACCGCCGCTGTCAGGATTTTCCAGCGTGCCACCAACCAGGGCGAGATTGCCATCGCCGGTAGGAATAAAACGCGGGTCCGTGACCGTGTCACCGTTTTCCAGTTTGTAGCCGCCAGGCATGAATAAATAATTCTGGTTGTTGTTATCAGAATCCATATCGGATTTAACGTAGTTCAACACCATATCCCAGGCATCCGTGGGCCTGAACTGCATGGTCAGATTAGTGGTCAGGCGTTCGTTGTCCTGTTGAAAGATGGCGGAACCACCACCCCACACGGCATAGACATTGTCAGTTACATCGCCATTTTGATCGGTGACCGAATAGAGCGTGTTGGTCGGAAAAGCTTCCAGACCATCGCGTCGCACAGTGCGTTTTTGTGAGCTGACGGACGCGAGGATACCGAAGGTTTCTGTTGCATTTTTCCAACTGCCCAATGCGGAAAATTGCGGATCAATTTCATCCGGCAATTCACTGTACACACCTTCAGCGGAGGCATGAAAGGTCATGGCATCCAGATCCAGTGGTTTACGCGTGCGCACAATCACCGTACCGCCAATGCTGCCTTCGTCGATATCCGCTTCCGGACTTTTATACACTTCCAGCGATGACACCAGCTCCGAGGCGAGGATGGAGTAATTAAATCCACGACTTGGATTGTCGTTGGCCCACCAGTAAGCGGATGCCACGTTCTGGCCGTTCATCAGCGTACGGTTCATGGTGCTGTTGGTGCCACGCACAAAGATATCGCGCCCTTCACCCCAGATACGGTCAACCGAAATACCGGGAATGCGTTGCAGCGAATCGGCTACGTTTTTGTCAGGAAATTTCCCGATATCTTCCGCGTTGATGGCGTCGACGATGGAGTCGGCATTTTGTTTTACGTTGAGCGATTGTTTTAAACTGCCGCGAATGCCGGTGACGAAGAGTTGTTCGATCTGTTCGTCGTCGCTGCCGGGTTGGGCGTGTAGCGGTAGTGCGGTGCTGAGTGTGAGTAGTGCGATGGTGGAGGCGAGTTGTTTTTTGCGTGAGCTGATCACTTTTGGTTTTCCCCTTTGTGTGTGGACCGCATTTTGGGCGGTCTTTGTTATGTAAATACCACTGCCGTTTATGTAAACGCAGAGGGAGGGGGAATCCCGACATGAAAATGTCATATGAAAAGGTACTTCGTCTGATGATCAAAAATACAAGAAAAAACTTGGAAGAGTTGTCGGGATTAGTGGAGATTGTGCGTTTAATGTTGAATGCTTGGAATAGAAGGTGGGGCAGTCGTGGCGGAGTAGGGTGTGAGACACGCCGTAAACCCATCCGTGGGGGCTCATCATCGACATCCATGTCGATGATGGTCTCACACCCTACTCCGCCACGCCTGCTGTGCCAGCTTCAGGATTATTCCTTCGTAGCTATTTTTATTAAAATTTCTTGGTACGGCCTCGCAGAGAATTGGGCATATGTCTGTGGGACCATCATCGGCAAGGATGCCGATGATGAGCCTCCAGGGATGGATTCACGGCGTGTCCCGCAGACATATGCCCAATTCTCCTCACCCACCCTAATTAATCTTAAAACCTCAATCTAGCACCAACAGAAAACCGTCTACCGTTCTCATAGAGTCCTTGGGGAATATCATTCGCCGTTCGATAAAAAATGACTTCATTCGTCAAATTCACGCCCTCAACATACATCGTCAAATGTTCTACCGGCGTATAAGCCGCCGAAAAATCCCATTGCTGGTAGCCATCGGTTTCGTCCTGCGAGCCGGAGATTAATTCGCCGAAGGATTTGGAACGGTAGTTGTAGGAAAGGCGCAGACTGTAATGCGGGCTTTCATAGTAAATGGATGCATTCACCTGATCGCGAGAGTTGCCCGGCAGGCGTAAGCTTTGTTGTCCGTCCGGAGAGGGTACGCGAGCATCGGTGTAGGTATAGTTGCTCAGCCAGCCTATGCCATTTCCCACATCCTGTTGCCATTGAATTTCCACACCATTAATGCGTGCGCCTTCGGCGTTGTAGGGGCGGGTGATATTCAGTTGTTGGCCGTCAACCGTTTCTGTCACGGTTTCGGTGTAGATAAATGTGGAAATGTCTTTATAAAAATACGTCGCCGACAAAATAGCGGCGTCATCGAAGTACCATTCAATGCCGCTATCCAGTTGACGCGCCCGGAACGCGTCCAGATCGGGATTGCCTTCGGATGCTGTGCCACTGGTGGCGTCGATGACGATATTGGGGCTCAGGTTTTGAAAGGTAGGACGCGCCATCACACGGGAGGCAGAGAAGCGCCACAATGCGGTGTCATCAATATCGTAAGCAAGGTTAACACTGGGAAGATAATCGCGGTAACGGCGCTGTTCGATAACCGTGTCCCGTTCGCGATAGGCCGTGGATGTTTGTTGTGTTTCTACCGCGCGCACGCCCACATTGCCATGCCAGGCGCCGCGTGCAAAATCCGCTTTGAAATAAGTCGCTGTAATATCTTCGTTGATGCGATAAAACGCCGCGCGATCTTCGTGGTAAATCATTAACCCGTTTGCCAACAATGGATCAATAACTTCTGCGATCATACCTTTGTCAGCCCAGGCAAACCGCGTGAGCGAGCCGGCGCTGGCGGTGTTGCGATGCAACGGCGGTGTTAATCCGCTGGATACCTGATCGAGACCGATATGTTCCAGTGTTGACCACCCCGGATGCGCGGTATCGATGCGCCCTAGGCGACGATGATTTTCGATACTGTGGTCGCGCCATTTGATGCCCCACTTAATACGCGAAAAAAACGCGCTCTCAAGGTCCCGTTCTGCATCCAATTGCCCATAGGTTTCTTCATCTTCCATACGGCGCTGCCAATCGCGGGAATCGCTGGAGAAACGCGCCAGGCTAGCAGCGTTTTGCGGATCGAGATCGAGATAATCCACTTCAATACTGTCACGACTCAATGAAAAACTGTGCCGCGTATTACCGAGAAAACGGTAGAGGCGATCATGATCTGTGCCGCCGGCGGCGCTGGTGATGCCCACTTGCGTATGCCATTGCCAGACATCGCCGTGATAATGCACATCAAGGTCGTAGAGTGTACTGCGCACGTAGGCCTGACGAAAAATACTGTCGATGGCGGCGCCCACGCTGTCAGGATTATTCATCACGCCGCCGAGCAAGGTTTGTCGGCCATCACCGGTTGCGCCAAAGCGCGGGTTAGTCACGGTGACCGGGGGCGTTTCGCGCAATTTAAATCCGCCGGGCATGAATAAAAAATTCTGATTGCTGTTATTCATGGCCATGTTGGACTCAACATAATTCAATGCCAACTCCCAGGCATCAGCGGGTCGCCATTGCAAGGTGACATTACTCGTTTGACGTTCGCGCTCCTGTTGAAAAATAGCGGAGCCGCCACCCCAGATGACATACACATCCTCCGTAACCTGCCCTTGTTCATCGACGATGTCATAGCGCGTGTTATCCGGAAAGGCTTCCAGGCCGTCACGGCGCATGGAACGGTTTTGCCAATTAAAGGATGCCAGTACACCAAAGGTCTCGGCGGCATTTTTCCAACTGCCGAGCAAGGAGGCTTGCGGGTCCCAGGCACCGGGTAATTCACTGTATTGGCCTTCCAGGTTCAGCCGCAAGGTGTTGCTGTCCATATCAAAGGGTTTGTGCGTGTAAATAATTACCGTGCCGCCGATACTGCCTTCATCGATGTCCGCCGTCGGGCTTTTGTGCACGGCCAGCGATGCAATTAACTCCGAGGCAAGGATGGTGTAGTTAAAACCCCGGCCCGGATTATCGTTGGCCCACCAGTAGGCGGAGGCGACGTTCTGGCCATTCATCAAGGTGCGATTGATGTCTTTGTCGGTGCCGCGAATATTAATATCCCGCCCTTCGCCCCAAATGCGATCCACCGACACTCCAGGAATCCGTTGCAAGGTATCCGCGATATTTTTATCGGGAAATTTTCCCACGTCTTCGGCGGTGACCATGTCCACCACCGAATCCGCGTTTTTCTTTTGTACCAGATTACGTTTCACACTGCCGCGAATGCCGGTGATGAGCATTTCATCCGGAACGGCCAACGGCGGTGCCATTTCCTCCTGCACACCATCACCAAAAAAATCCTGCGAAACCGCTTCCGCATGGCGTGCCGGCGGTGCGACAAAGATAACAATGGCGTTGTTGCGCAGGGTGTATTGCAGTTGCGTATGGCGCAGCAAGTGCGCAATGGCCTCGTGCGCGGTGAATTCACCCTGCAGCGGCGCCACAGAAACGGCGGGAATATCTTCCGGACGAAACAGGATCTGCAATCCGGATTGTTCGGCGTAGTGTGTCAGGGCGGCGGCAAGAGGCTGCTCGTCGATGGTGTACACATGACCGAGAGCCAAATGCCACGGCAGGAGCAAACCCAGGCCGGCAGCCAGAGCCCATGGTCGCAGCATAGCCAGGGAGATCAGCCGTTTCATTCGCGTGTGTTTGCCGATAGTAAAAGTATGTAGCGCCGGACCGACGGCGTCGGGGCAACATATCAAATCATCCGCCACAGCAACAGACAAAGTTCAGGTAGGAGTCCGGAAGCGGAACCCAGGTCCATTTTTTGTGCCATTCGTGTCGGGTTTTGCGTGCTGTTTACGTTATAGGGATTGCTGCTCAGGATAAGATAAGGCGGCAACCGTTATTCACGCTGGTCTTTCTATCTATCACGAGCCTCTCTATCACACGGAAATCGTCCATGTCGCCTGGCAAACCTAACCTTACGCTGGTCTCCAACCAGCCCTCTGCGCCGGGCGGCGATACCGACAATCTATCCGTTGAAGCCCTGTACCACTGTTACCGCCACAGCCTGTTGAATTACCTCGCCGGCATCCTGCCCGGCGGCCGTCAGGATGCAGCCGAAATCCTCCACGAAACCTATGTGCGCCTGTTGCGCCAGGAAGATCTGACACGCCTGCAGGAAAATCCGCGCGCCTATATCTTTGCCATTGCTACCAACCTGGTGCGCGATTCACTGCGCCGACGCAGCAGCCGTATGTTCGATGCCCACGTCGACTTTGATGAGCTGGAATTCCCCAGCGATGAATCCACCCCAACCCGGGCACTCAATTGGGAAGATTCGCTGAATCGACTCAAGCAGTCGCTACTGGAATTGCCCGTTATCACCCGCCAGATTTTTTTGCTCAGCCGATTCGACGAACTGACTTACCCGCAAATTGCCGATGCGCTCAATATCAGCACACGCACGGTGGAACGCCACATGAGCAGCGCTATCAAAGCACTGCAACATTCACTTGAAGATTTACTATGACCCAGCCTGCTACTGAAAAGAAAACCCGTCGCGCGATCAAAGCAGAGGCTGCACTCTGGTTTGCCAAGCTGCGCGGGCCGGACAGTGATCCGGAGTTGCAGCAGGATTTTGAAGCCTGGCTGAAAGAAAACCCGGCCCACGAACTGGCTTATGAACAATGCTGCACACTGTGGCTGATGACCAATAACCTGCGCGAGGATGAAGACATTCAGCGCGAGTTGATCAGTGCCCGCCAGGAACTGGAACCCGGTTATCGCCAGCGCAGTGTCGGTTTGAATAACCCGGGCAGTTGGCTGGCGTATGCGGCGGTACTGCTGCTATTCGGGATCGGTTTTATCTTCAGCATCAATTACCTCAGCGAAGAAGAATTCAGCACGCGCATCGGCGAGCAGCGCCTGGTGCAATTGCCCGACGGCTCGACCGCCATGCTCAATACCGACACGGTCATCAGCGTGCATTATTCCGGGAAAAAACGCCGTATCCGTTTGCACCATGGCGAAGCCTATTTTGATGTGAACAAGGACAATCAACGGCCGTTTGAAGTGTCGGCTGCCGGCAGCCTGGTCCGGGCATTGGGTACCGAGTTTAATGTGGCCATTCGTGATCAGACTTTGTCGGTGGATGTGGCCGATGGTGTGGTGGAATTGAAATCCAGAAATCCCTTGAACGCCGATCAATCTATCATCACAGAAATTCGCAAGGGCGAGGCCGTCAATTATAAAAAAGGCGATGAAGCCACCAAAGTAGAAACCGCCCGGCTTGCCCGTATCTCGGCGTGGCAAACCCGCAAGATTTATTTCGATTCGGATACGCTCGCGGATGCCGTGGCTGAATATAACCGTTACATCACAGAAAAAATTACCGTGGTGGATAGCGAATTAAATCAGCAACGCATTACCGGGATTTTTCACCTGGGCGATCTCGATACCTTTATCTTCAGCCTCGAACAAGCGCTCCATGCCCGCGTTGAGCGCAGCGGTAAAAATATCCTGGTGATGAAGGGATCGGCGTTGCCCGCAGAAAGCTAGCCTCACTATCCTCCATAGCGGGTTGCACGCACTGATAAACTGCGCTAAAACGCTCCCGCGTTTGTTGGCGGAGAATCAGTAGCATGAATAACACCCTAAGCCCCGAATACTTACAACGCTTTGGCGGCATTGCCCGACTGTACGGCCAGGATGCTTTGGCGGCCCTGGCCCAGGCACATTTTGCGGTGATCGGCCTCGGCGGTGTCGGCACCTGGGTGGCAGAAGCACTGGCGCGCAGCGGTGTGGGTGAACTGACCCTGATCGAGCTGGACGATGTGTGTGTGACCAATACCAACCGCCAGTCCCACGCCCTCGCCTCACAAATTGGCCGCTCAAAAAACCAGGTCATCAGCGAACGCCTGCGCGATATCAATCCTGAAATTCGCCTGCATACGCACGAGGATTTTATTGATCAGCACAACATGACAACGCTGATCGGGCAGCAGCATCACGTGGTGATTGATGCAATGGATGCGGCGCATATTAAAGCGCGCCTGGTGGCTTATTGCAGCGCGCTAAAGATTCGCTTGATAGTCGTGGGTTCATCCGGCGGGAAACGTGACCCACAGTTGGTGCGGGTTGATGATCTCGGCCGTACCGAAAGCGATCCCATGCTCGCCAAGATCCGCACGCAGCTGTATCGCCATTACCATTTTGCCCGGGACAAACAACGCAAGTTTCGCGTCGATGCGATTTATTCTACCGAGCAGATGGTGTACCCAAAGCCTGACGGTTCCGTGTGTATGGACAAACAGGTTTTACAGGACGGGGTGAAGCTGGATTGTGCCGGCGGTTTTGGTTCGTCGGTGATGGTGACTGGCACCTTCGGGTTTCTCGCCGCTAACCGCGCGATTGAACGTTATTTGCAAAAGCATTGCCGCCCTGGGCCGTCAGATTAAACCAGCCCGGCGTCGATACCTGCCATTTCGCAGGCCCGCAGCAGCATCGCCCGAAAGCCGTTATTGCGCGAGGGCGTCATGTGTTTTTCCAGCCCGGCATCGTGTAACAGCCCACCCAGATGTAACTGCGCCAATTCTTCCGCCGTTTTATTGTCGATATGAACCAACAGTAAAGCGGCCAGGCCTTTGATCACCCGGCTGTCGCTGTCGAAGGCGAAACGGTGCCGGCCATCGCGATAGTCGTGGACCATCCAGGCTGCCGTTTCGCACCCTTTGACTGCATTGGCCGGATGGCGCAGCGCCGGTTTGGGCGTTATCAGCCGTCCCCAGTCGGTAATCAGGCGGTATTTACTTTGCCAGTTATCCGCCGCCAGCAGCCGGGCCAGGGACACCTCGCTCAGGTCATCATGAATCATTAACCCACCTCATCCGGCAGCCGGAATAATCGGCGCGTGTTATTAGTGGTTTGAGCGGCAACCTCTGCAACGGATTGCTCGCGTAATCCGGCCAGGATTCGCAGCGTCTCCGGCAGATACTGCGGACTGTTGCGCTCACCCTGACGACCGCAGAGAGGCATGTCCGGTGCATCGCTCTCCAGCAATAATGCCGTCAGCGGGACGTCGCTTACCGCTTGTCGGGTCTTGTGCGCCCGTTCATAGGTAATAGTGCCGCCAATGCCGAGATAAAAGCCCATGTCAATGTAAGTCTCCGCGATCCGGGTGCTGCCGCTGAAAGCATGAATTACCCCGCCTGCGGGAGGCCGGTGTCGGCGCAAGAGGGCGATAACCTCGTTGTGTGCTTTTCGACAGTGGATGATTAACGGCATGTTCAACTCGCAAGCCAATTCCACTTGCATGGAAAACAACTGTTGCTGATGCTCAAAATGTCCATCGACCAGTTTGTCGAGGCCACACTCACCCACAGCCACGCAGGGCGATGCTGTCAGGGTCTTTCGTAGTTGATCACGCATCTTGTCTCGCTGCTGTGTAGACAAGTCGGCTCCGACCAGATCCTTCACCCACCAGGGATGAACACCCGCCGCACAATAGATGCCCGAGTACTTGGCGCTCACCTGCGCCGCCGCTTGCCATTGGTCCGGCGCCACACCGGGGATGATTAACTGACCGACCCCCACCCCCTGGGCGGCCGCCCAGACCGCCGCGCGGTCAGGATCAAACGCTGCAAAATCGAAATGACAATGGCTGTCTACCAGCGGGGGGATTACTGACATGAAAGCTCCTCTCCACATAAAGCAGGCCACATAAACTCGGCTACATACAATTGGCCAAATACATCGGCAAAGAGGGGCAAGTATAAAGGAAGGATCCTTAAAGGCGGACCAACGCTTCAGGGGACCGAAAAAACAAAAACCCGCCGATGGCGGGTTTTTGTCATGCAAACAACCGTGTTAAGCAGCGTTCTTCTTTCTCAGCAATCCCAAGCCGATCAGCCCCAGGGCAAGCAACGCCAGAGAGCCGGGTTCCGGAACGGAGGTCGTCACTACTTCCAGAGTAGAGTTACCCACGTAAAAATCGCCAAAATCACTCCATACTTTTACCGACAGTAAGCCAGTAGCGTTAAGTGAAACCAGCGAGTTTAAGCCCAATGCGCCGGTCCAATCACTGGTCGGTACATAGATAAAAGCACCGTCCAGAAAATCGATTGTGCCGACAACAATAGTGGCCAATTCACCCAGATCCATAAAACCGCGATCATCCCAGAATTCGATAGAAAGTGTAGCGCTTTCAGCAGTACCCGCTACAAAGCCATCATCATTGATATCGTGGGTCCAGCTTGTTGAATCCCACCAGTTCACAAACGTATCAACTTCTTCAACATCAGTGATAACAGCAGCATAACCACTGGCACTGAACAACAGAGCTGATACGGCAACAAGTTTTTTAAGCCATTGAATGTTCATAGTTATCGTCCTTTAAGACACAGCTATCCGACCTGATATACGGCCGGCAAAAGTTCATGTTGTTAATACCTCACACCATCAATCTTCTACCATGGCGCGCAAGCCTCTTGGATGCATTAAATGGGCCAACATATAAAAATTCATCCATATCAACCATTTATTGATACATATTTCACGTTTTAAAACCAAAATATGTAAAAAGAACCGACTTGAAGCCCAATTTACCCGAATAAATGTAAATTTAAGCGACACCCTTTTCCAGGGTGAACCTTGAAAAATAACAAAGGTAAAACGGGATTTTGCCACTTTGTAAAGAATGCCGAATGTCAGCCCCACTCTGGGCGAGCCCTCTCGACATAAACAAGCGAAGAGCGCGATGCGGTGAAAAATAAAACCGCGTTATGCAAGATTGTGTATTGCATTTTTTACACAAAGGCTGTTCTTTATCACTGCACCTGCGTATCACCTCTCAATACGATCACGTAAAAAAACCCGACAAGCGAAACCTGTCTGTTTACCGCCGTGACTAGCATTAGAAAAATCAACAGCGCTGTAAAAAAATCTTGTCCGGCCTTTGCTAAAAATTGTATAAGCCATTCACAAGGGATTTTTCGAGAGAACTTGCCTGTGACTGGCCAAGGATTTTCCCATTGGCCGCGTCTTATCCTTAAACAACTAAACCGGTTGCATTGCAGATGACTGAAGCTGACGACATTCGTCTGGCACAGCAAGGCGATAGAGCAGCGTTCGAGGCGCTGCTCAGTGCCTATTACGACACGATCTTCCGCTTTGCCTACAAGTGGTGTGGAAGCCGTGCTGATGCGGAAGATGTTACCCAACAGGCCTGTATCAAACTGGCTCGCACCCTGACCCAGTTTCGCTTTGATTCAGCCTTTACCACCTGGCTGTATCGTCTGGTAATCAACTGTGCCAAAGACTGGCAACGCAGCCAGTCGCGCCACTGGGGTGATGACCGGCCGGGTGAGGTTGTCGCGCTGGCTGAAGAATCCGATGCTCAGGATAACCCTGCGGAAACCAATATCTATTTACAGCAGGTGCTCGGCATCCTCGACGATATGGCCGAAGGTTTTAAGGAAACCGCACTTCTGGTTCACGGCGCAGGCTTGACCCACGCCGAAGCCGCCGGAGTTTTGTCCATCAAGGAAAGTACCGTTTCCTGGCGACTGCATGAAATCCGCAAACAACTCCTTCTTTTACAAACATCCTCCGCCCCGCTGCAGGAGGCACGACTATGACTGATAACCTGATCGACAAGGCGTTTGCCACCCACCCGAAACCGGACAGCGAGGCTAAAAAGCGTGCGCTGGCTCTGGCACTGATGGAATTTGATGCCGTACAGGAAACCCAGGCACTGGAAAAGCAAGCCACTGATACACAGCCGGCAGAAGGGCCTGCGGCGCAAAAAGATCCAGCACCACAAAAAAAATTATCCGGGCTCCAAGGTTTTCTTGCATGGCTTCGTCTTATGGGTACCCATAACCCGAACAGGACAGATTCCATGAACGGTAACGCTTTTACATTTGCGCAAAAAAAACTGTTGATCAGCGGCCTGGCCACGTGCAGCCTCGCGGTCGTCGGCGTGCTGCTGTTTCAGCAGATGCCACTGCACACCAGTAGTTCCATGAGGGATGATCTGGCTATGTCGAAGGAAGTAAGACGTCCCGAGGCAGCCGCCGGAGCGGATCAGGCGGTTGAAGAAATCATCGTGACCGGCGCGCGCGAATTGGAGATTGCTGCCCAGTATTCGCCGGCCGAGCCCATGGTCATTGCAGAACAACAGGCCATGTCCGCCAAACGTGCCCAGGAAACCGCCCGCCTGGCTATGCCGGCCAGCCCGATGCCATCTGCCGCACCAGCGAGCGACCTGGCAGTCGTACCGCCGCCCTCTGAATTTCGGGACCGCTTTGCGGAATTCCAGGAAAATTCTGTGAAAGCTGTCAGCGAAGAACCGGTGTCGACTTTTTCAATTGATGTGGATACCGCAGCCTACAGTTTCGTGCGGCGCAACCTGAACAATGGCTATCTGCCACCCAAGGACGCCGTGCGGGTTGAGGAATTGATTAACTATTTTGATTATCAGTATCCCGTGCCGAGCGATAAGGCAACGCCGTTCTTGCCCAGTGTCTCGGTGATGGATTCGCCCTGGAAAACCGGTAATAAACTGATCCATATCGGCATCAAAGGTTATCAACTGCCCGCGAGCGCCATACCGCGCAGTAACCTGGTGTTCCTGCTGGATGTGTCGGGTTCCATGCACAGTCCGGATAAACTGCCTCTGGTGCAACAATCCATGGAATTGTTGCTGAACAATCTACAACCCGAGGATACGGTGGCCATTGTGGTGTACGCCGGTGCGGCCGGAACCGTGCTGGAACCCACCCCGGTAAAAGACAAACAAAAAATCCTCCGGGCGGTGCAGCAATTGCAAGCGGGCGGATCAACTGCCGGTGCGGAAGGTATTCAGCGCGCCTATGAATTAGCGGAAGCCAATTTTGATTCCAAAGCGGTTAACCGCATTATCCTCGCCACCGATGGCGATTTTAATGTCGGCCCCACGGGCGACAGCGATTTGCAAACGCTGGTGGAACGTAAACGCGACCAGGGCATTTATCTGTCGGTATTGGGTTTTGGCCAGGGCAATTATCAAGACGCCATGATGCAAACCCTGGCTCAGCACGGCAATGGTGTCGCAGCCTATATCGATACCTTGAGTGAAGCACAAAAAGTGTTGGTCCACGAAGCAACCTCGACCCTGTTTCCCATTGCCAACGATGTCAAAATCCAGGTGGAATTTAATCCGGCTACCGTGGCGGAATATCGTTTGATCGGTTACGAAACCCGTGCCCTGCAACGCGAGGATTTCAACAACGATAAAGTCGATGCCGGTGATATTGGTGCGGGCCACAGCGTGACCGCCATCTATGAAATTACGACGGTCGGTGAAGGCAAGCCCCTGCTGGAACCCAGCCGCTACGCAACGGAAAAAACCAGGCCCGCGGATAAGCTTGGCGATGAATACGCTTTTTTAAGGATTCGCTATAAATTGCCGGGCGAAAAACAATCGCAATTGATCGAAAAACCGATCAGCGCCAGCCAGTCAATCACACTGGACAAGGTAGCGCCTGGTTCGCTGCAACAGGAAGCCGGTTTCGCCACCGCCGTCGCGGGCTTTGCCCAATTGCTGCGCGGCAGCCATTTTACCGGCGACTACAGTTACGATGATGTTATTGCCTTGGCCCAAAAAACCAAAGGCACTGATGACTACGGCTACCGCACCGAATTTATTCAACTGGTACGCAAAGCGAAGCTAGCAAAAGCGATGTAATGACGGGAAAATCCGGAGCCTGATTGGATGGCTCCGGATACTCTCAGATTGAATGGTCAGGCTTATTCAGTCTTGAAAGGCATAGCACCGAGATAATCTTTTTTACCCAGGTCAACACCATTGTGACGCAGGATGGCGTAGGCCGTGGTGACATGAAAGTAGAGGTTGGGGATCGCGTGCTGAATCGCGTAATCAAAGCCCGTCAGGTATTTCCCCTCCCAGCGCGGCTGGCTGACATGACGCTCTTTCGCACCGTCAAAATCCTGCGGTGTCATACTGGCCAGATAATGCACTACGTTGTTAATGCGCGCTTTTAATTCCGCCAGGGTGGTTTCCGTATCTTCGTGCACCGGTGCTGTTTTTCCTGTCAGGCGCGCCACCGCCAGCTTCGCCGTATCGCAGGCAATCTGCACCTGACGAATCAGGTGAAATTGATCCGGTGCCAAACGTGCGTTCAGCAAGACATCCAGATTGAACTTTTTGGTATCGGCATAGGCCGATGCTTTATCCAGGACCTGATCCAGATTGGTCAGCATCTTGGAAAATTGAATAACGGTAAGTTCATACAACATAACAATCGCTCCGGTAAGCCAATAGGGAGAATCTTTGCTCGTCAGCATAGCAGACAATGGCGACAGCTCTGCCAATTACAATGGAGTTAACACGTCGCACTCATCCATTTATCACGCCTACCTGATTTGCAGCTATGCTTTTAGAGTACCCAATAGCCGCTGTGCAACGGAAAGCCATGTGGAGACACAAGATCGAATGCTTGAAGATTCCAAAAAAAGATTTCAACTGGGTTTGATTTATTTATTCGCCGTGCTCGCCACCTTCGGCGTCGCGCCTTTTGTGGTCATGCGCTATCTCAATGGCGAATACCTCAAAGCGATATTGGACCTGATTATTGTGGTGATTGCCGGGGCAAACGCCTGGTATGCCTATCGCACCCAGTCCGTGTTTTATCCCTCCATTCTTGCGGCAACGCAATACAGCATTGCCACTGTTGCGGTGATTTACCTGAATGGACCTTTATATTTCTTTTGGATGTTTCCCGCCTTCAGCGCGAATTTTTTCCTGTTACGCGCGCCCTTTGCTATCACCGTCAATGTATTGATCATGCTCGCCATGATTCCCATTGCCATGCAGGTTGATGATCAGGTGGCAGCGTTTGGTATGTTGGCCTCACTGTTATTTGCCGGCAGCATGACCTTTGTGTTTTCCCGCGAAGCCAACAAACATCATCAACTACTGCAAACTTACGCCACCCAGGATGCGCTGACCCAACTGGGCAATCGCCGCTCCATGGACCTGGAGATGACCCGGTGTATCGACGACTTCAAGCGCAGCGGGATACCCGCCACGGTGATTGTCCTGGATCTGGACCACTTCAAGGAGGTGAACGATAACTTTGGTCATCAGTGCGGTGATGAATTGCTGGTGGACATTGCCAACCTGTTGCGCCAACGCGCGCGCAAGACCGACCGGCTATTCCGTTTTGGTGGCGAGGAGTTTGTCATCCTTGCCCGCAATACGCACCAGGAATCCGCCAAAGTCGTCGCAGAGGATTTTCGCACCCAGATTGCCGCACACATCAAAAGCCCCGCCGGTGCCATCACCACCTCCCTCGGCTGTGCCGAATTGCGCAGCGGGGAGACAGCCATCCAATGGTTTGAACGGGCAGACCGGGCGATGTATCAGGCCAAGGAAGAAGGTCGCAACCGGGTTATCCTGGCGGATGAATCCATCCCTTCTGCTGCATCCTGATTATTTCTCCAACACCTGCTGCACCTGCTGGCGCAAGGCCGGAACCACCTCTTCTTCAAACCAGCTATTACGCCGCAACCAGATGTTGTTACGCGGGCTAGGATGCGGCAAGGGCAGGACGGTGGGAAAGTAATTGCGCCAGGCTTTTACCGTCTCCGTCAGGCTCGCCGGTCGATCCGGCAGGTGGTATGCCAGGGCGTATTGACCGATCACCAGCGTCAGTTCGATCCTCGGCAAGTGATCCAACAAGGACTGGCGCCAGTGCGCCGCGCATTCGGGCCTCGGCGCCAGATCACCTGAACGACCGGTGCCGGGGTAGCAAAATCCCATCGGCAATATGGCTATGCGATGCGCATCGTAAAAGGTCTCCCGCGTCACCCCCATCCAGGCACGCAACCGCTCTCCGCTGGCGTCATTAAAGGGAATGCCGGTGTCGTGAACCTTTCGGCCCGGCGCCTGGCTGGCGATCAGGATGCGTGCTTGCGGATCCATCTGGATAACAGGGTTGGCGCCGTGAGGCAGGTGCGCCGCGCACAACTGGCATGACTGCACCTCCTCGACCAACCGGATGAAGCGTTTATCCGGCATCAGGGGTTAAGGCTCTGATATACCCATTGCATTAATTGTGGCAACGGCAAGGCACCGGAAACCCGTTGGATTTCCTGGCCGCCTTTAAACAGAATCAATGTGGGGATACTGCGGATAGCCCACCCCTCACCGACCAAAGGTTCGGCTTCGGTGTTGAGTTTGGCCAAACGCACATAGGGCTCAAGGCGCTGGGCAGCGGCTTCGAATACCGGTGCAAAGCTCTGGCAGGGGCCGCACCAGGGCGCCCAGCAGTCTACCAGTACCGGAATCTCGTTTTTACCCAATACAGCCTGGACGTTGGCGCTGGTCAGGTTCATGGGATGTCCCGAAAAGAGCCGCTGCTTACAGTTCCCGCACTTGGGACCATCACCCAGACGTTCTCCGGGCAAGCGGTTTGCAGCAAGGCAATGGGGACAGGTAATTTGCAGACTGCTCATGGTGGCCTTTCCTGAAATAGGTGAATACCTGAAGGCTATTTCAGGCCGGGCCCGGTTTTTTCAAGCATTAGGGAGTGGTATTGCGCGATTCAGCATCAATGGCTGCGTCAACTTCCGACTCCGACATTACCCGCGGCACGCCACCCTGCTCCAGCTCACGGCGTGGTGCAGAGGGAATAGGGTCGGTGATTAAATCAGAGCTCTTCAGGCCACTGCCACCACTGGCCAACGCATCGGAGACTGCCTTTTTCAGCACGATGATGGCAATACGGCGGTTGATAGGATCGGTCGGTTTATCTATCAGTAAGGGGGCAACAGAACCCATGCCCTGTACTGTAGCCACCTTGGCCTCCGGGTAGGTTCCTTCCAGCAAGGCGCGGCGGGCGCTGTTGGCGCGGTCTGCGGAAAGCTCCCAGTTGGTGTAGGAAGCACCGGCACCGTAGGGCATGGCGTCGGTATGGCCGGTAATACTGATCTTGTTAGGGACTTTATCGATGATGGGCGCCAGCGCGTGCAGGACGTCTTTGGAGTAATACTTGAGGCGTGCGCTGCCCACGTCAAACATGGGGCGCTGTTCTTTATCCACAATCTGGATACGCAACCCCAGCGCGGTGAAGTCAATCAGGATCTGGTCTTTCAGCAATTCAAACACTGAATCCAGGCTTATCTCGGTTTCCAACTGATCTTTTAATTCCTCCAGTTGCTCCAGTTCAGCCTGTTCCAGTTGCCGGCGCAGCTCATCTTCGGTGAGGTCGGGGATGTCCGGCTCAGACGGAGAAGACTCGGCCTCTTTCGGCTGCGGGGTCAGATCAATCACCCCGGAGTCCGCGCCGCCCGGCCCAATGATGAATTCATTGCCGGGGTCCTGAAAGTAGCCGGCAATGGCCAGTTGCTGCTCTTTGGTGGTGGTTTCCAGCACCCACATCAGCAGGAAAAACGCCATCATCGCCGTCATAAAATCCGCAAAGGCGACCTTCCACGAACCACCGTGATGCCCGTGGCCATGGCCTTTTTTCTTGCGAACGATAATGACTGACTGAGCGCCCTTTTCCATCACCAACCGCCTTTACTTCTTGGCTCGATATTGTTCTTCAAGCTCGGTAAAGCTCGGACGCACACTGTGGTACAGCACTTTACGCCCACACTCCACGGCGATCTGCGGCGGCAGCCCGTTCATGGAGGCCATGAGGCAGGCTTTAATACACTCATAAAAATGGGCTTCATCGCGATTCTTGTGTTCAAGATAAGCGGAGAAGGGGCCGATGAATCCGTAGGCAAACAGGATACCCAACAGCGTTCCCACCAGCGCGGCAGCGACTGACACCCCCAATTCCTGCGGTGGCCCACCCAGTTTACCCATGGTGATGACGATCCCCAGAACCGCTGCCACGATACCGAAACCCGGCAGGCCATCCGCCGCCTTGGCGATAGCACCGGGCACCAGAGCAGCTTCCTGATGGTGGCCTTCCAGCTCCTGATCGATCAAGGATTCCAACTCGTGAGGCGCCATACTGCCCACCACCATGATGCGCAGGTAATCGCAGATAAAATCAATCGCGTGATGATTTTTAAGGATCTCGGGGTAATTGCTGAAAATCGGGCTGTTTTCCGGCTCTTCAATATCACCTTCAATCGCCATCAAACCCTCGCGGCGGGTTTTGTTGAAGATGTCATACATCATGGTCAACAGGTCCAGGTACATAGCCTTGTTGTATTTGGAGGGTGTCAGCAAAGCACCAGCGGATTTCACCACGCCAAAGGTGACTGACAGTGGGTTAGAGATAATCATGGCCCCAAAGGCCGCGCCGCAGATAATGATCACCTCACTCGGCTGCCAAAGCGCCATCACCTGGCCGCCATGCATGGTGTAACCCAACAGGATACAGCCGATGACGACCACCGCACCGATAATTGTATTCACGCAACTTTCCCCTCAAAACCCCGTGGAACTTTCTATGCTTTTCAAATTCGTGCCCCGCAACCCCGCACAGGTATGCGTATGCGCTTTTGATATGACCATCAACCTTATCGACAACTATAGATTCTAATTGAGGGGATTTCATGAATTTTTACGGAGATGACACCTGACGCACATTGGCCCGCCCGGTTTGTCAGGCCCCCTCCGAACTCCTACACTAGCGCCTTCTCCTCCAAGCTCACCACAACGGATTCTCCCATGATGAAGATTGACCAACTGGACCCACACACCCAACAAGCCCTGGAAGCAGCAGCCTTTCGTCGCTTACTGGAACATCTGGACAGCCGTAAGGATGTGCAGAACATTGACCTGATGAACCTGGCCGGCTTTTGTCGCAATTGCCTGAGCAAATGGTATGTCGCGGCGGCGACCGAACTGGGGATAGAGATTGATTATGAAAACGCCCGTGAGCGGGTGTATGGCATGCCTTATACAGAATGGAAAGATCGGTATCAGACACCGGCCAAATAAGGTCGGATTAGGATGGCGTAATCCGACCCACTTTACGTCATTTGAGTTGATAGGCGGTCAGGGAGTTTTTGTGGAAGTTGGGTATGTAGACAATTCGCGTATCTTCATCAAAACCTATGTCGGCGGTATTGATCTGGGTATCGCGGCTGTCCAGTAATTTTTCAATGCGACCATTCGCGTGAACGTAATACACCAGCCCGGCCCAACAGGACACAATAAATTCACCCGGTTGCGTCATCTCCACCCCATCAATATTGCTTTCAAAACCCTTGGCCAGGGTGAGCAGGTTTTTGTCTTTATCAATCAGCAACAGCCGGGTCGCCGCCCCCACAATCAAGGTACTGCCGATGGTTTGCAACCCGTTGGGGGAGGCAATATTGTCGAGGTACAGTTCCACGTTGTTGTTGACGATGCGATGGACTTTATTCGTGCGCGTGTCCGAGACATAAACCACACCATTGATATCAACGGCAATGTCATTCAGAAATACTGCATCGGCTACGGGAATACGTGCATCAATATCACCGGAGTCGATATCAATCACCACCACTTCCTTGACGTCGGCCACATAGAGCTTGCCGTTGTGTGCGCCCATCCCCTTGGGGCCATTGAGGCCGCGCACCCAATCCTGTTCGAGGATCTTGCCGTCCAATGACAAGCGGGCTACACCGCCTTCACCGTCATCATCTTTGCCATCAATTTCGGTCACAAATAAGTATTTTTCCTTGCCATCCTGATAGACCAGAGCGGACTCAGGAACGCGCAAACCCGCAGTCAGCCATAGCTTCTCCAGTTGCCGCCCTTCGGCAGCATGAACCGGCAAGGCGAGTTGCAGGATGACAGCGACCGCGCTGACAGCGGGGAAAATAAAACGGGAACACAGGGCGAGATTCATGGTTTATATCCTCATTTTTTATAGATATTGAGGAACCTCCGCGCGGCCGATGCGCTCACTTCAGGAGGTTACTGGTCAGGAATTGGATTTCAGGACATACCTGATACTACCCGGTAAGTTTGGCACGTCTGCCCCTGATCGACCAAAGCGTTTTACACTGTCTTACCGTTTTGCCAAGGTCGATGGAGCGCCGCAAATGAACAAGGGCAGCGAAGCCGGGGAGCCTGGCGGCGATGCGCAGCTTTTCCGCTCGGTTGATTGCACTGGCCGCCGCTAAACACTACTCTAGCGGCCACGAGAACAACATAATCATCAGACAACTATGAAAGCCACTATCAAAGACGTTGCTAAACTCGCCGGCGTGTCCTTCAAAACCGTCTCCCGCGTTATCAATAAAGAGGTCACTGTCGGCCAGGATTTGCAGGACCGGGTATGGAAAGCCGTTAAAGAGCTGAACTACCAACCCAACCTGTCCGCCCGCTTGTTACGCGGCGCTGCCTCGTCCATAGGATTCATCTACGACAATCCCAACAGCAACTACGTCATTGATATGCAGCACGGTATCCTCGGCGAGTGTCATCGCCAGGGGTACGAGTTGATCATTCACCCCTGTGATGCCAAGTCTGAAAACATCATTGATGAAGTGTTGGGTATGATTGACCGCAGCCGCGTGGGCGGCCTGGTGTTGACCCCGCCGATGTCTGAAATGCCGGAGGTCCTGGCTGCCCTGAGCAAGCGCAAGATCAAGTTCGTGCGGATCCTGTCCGGCTCCCATCCACCGGATGACAAAGCGCCTTGCATCTTTATCGACGACCGTACGGCCGCTTACCGCATTACCCAATACTTGATCGACCTGGGCCATAAATCCATCGCCTTCCTGGGCGGGGATGAAGCCCATAAATCCAGTATCGAACGCCTGGAAGGCTACAAAGCCGCCCTGAAAGACAACAAACTTCCCGTCGACAAAAAGCTGATTGTCGGGGGCGAGTATTCGTTTGAATCGGGGGTCAAGCGCACCCGGCAGTTGCTGTCATCCAGCAGCAAACCCAGCGCCGTGTTTGCCTGTAACGACGAGATCGCGGCAGGTACCTTGTTTGCCGCGCGGATTCAGGGCGTGGATGTGCCGCACCAGTTGTCTATCGTCGGGTTTGAGGACAGCCCTTTCTCCCGGCAGGCCTGGCCAAACCTGACGACCGCCCAGCAGCCCAACCGCATCATTGCCCAGCGTGCCACAGCGCTGCTGATCGAATGTATTCGCAATAGCAATAACGCTGACCATAAAGTCGAGAGCGAAGGTTTTTACCCGCAATTGATTGTGCGCGACTCCACCTGCCCCGCTCTGGGCCGCAAAGCCTGATCCCTACCGCCCCGAACCTTTGGGTCGGGGCCGCCTCCAAATCCTGTCACTGCCGTTAACTCGGCCGCCGTGAATGCCGACTGGTTAAAAAAATTACGCATTGTTGCGCCAATGACTTTACAAGGGTTAAAAATCAGTCCACAATGACAACGTTGTCTCGCAGCCCGTTTCATTTTTGGAGTTAGGTTTTTATGTCGTCAGCCAGTGTCTTAACCCCTCGCTTGCAGCCCGAAGAAACCCTGATGTTTCAGGAAGCCGCTTCGGCCTCAAGTGTTATTGCCCAGCAGTTCGAGGCTAACGCCCCCCTGGTGGCCGCTGCGGTTGAGCGACTGAAAGCCTTTGCTCCACGCTCTATTGTGACCTGCGCGCGCGGGAGTTCTGACCACGCGGCAACCTATGCCAAATATTTGTTTGAAACCCGGCTCGGACTGGTGACCTCATCGGCGGCACCGTCCATCACCTCAATTTATTTCGCCAAGCAACAACTGGAAGGCACACTCTACATCGCCATCTCCCAGTCGGGCAAAAGCCCCGACCTGTTAGCCAGCGTTGAGCAGGCTAAAGCCGGCGGCGCACTGACCCTGGCACTGGTGAATGTGGAAGATTCCCCGTTGGCCCAGATGGCCGATATCGTGATTCCCCTGCGCGCTGGTTCTGAAAAAAGTGTCGCGGCCACCAAGTCTTATCTCGCCACCCTGGGTGCGATCATGCATCTGGTCTCCGAGTGGGGCAATGACGAGGAGTTGAAAGCCGCATTAAAAACCCTGCCGCAATCTCTCGCCCAAGCCTGGGAAAAGGATTGGCAATCGGTGGTTGATGGCCTGAAAGACGCGCGCAATTTATTTGTTATCGGGCGCGGCATCGGTTTCGGTGCTGCCCAGGAAGCCGCGTTGAAATTAAAAGAAACCTGTGGCTTGCATGCGGAAGCGTTCAGCGCTGCAGAAGTTAAACACGGCCCTATGGCGATCGTCGGCGAAGGTTTTCCGGTGTTGTTGTTCGCACAACAGGATAAAACGTTAGCCGGCATGGACTCACTGGTTGAAGATTTCCGCGCGCGCATCGCCAAGGTATTTGTGGCCAGCGAAAGCATCAGCGGATCGCTGCCCGTTGTAGCGGGTGCACACCCGGCCATCGCCCCCATGCTGGCGGTACAAAGTTTTTATCGTATGGCCAATGCGCTGTCCATCGCGCGAGGTTACAACCCGGATGAGCCGCCGCACTTGCGCAAGGTCACGGAGACAATGTAATGACCAGCGCACTGGTTAATGGTCGAATTTTTACTGGCAACGAATGGCTTGATGGTTATGCCGTTGTCATCGACGGCGAACACATTCGTGGTGTGTTGCCGGTGGCTGAATTGCCTGAAGGTATTGAGCAAACAAACCTTAACGGCATGACCTTATTGCCCGGCTTGTTTGATACGCAAGTCAATGGCGGTGGTGGAGTGTTGTTTAACGATGCGCCCACTGTAGACACCTTACGCCAGATCGGTGAAGCCCATCGCCTGTTCGGCACGACAGCATTGCTGCCAACCCTGATCAGCGATGATCTCAGCGTGGTGGAAAGAGCCATCGCGGCAGTAGCCCAGGCGATTGATGAGCATGTACCCGGTATTGTCGGCGTTCATCTTGAAGGACCATTTTTAAATCCAGCGCGCAAAGGTGTTCACAACGCAGAAAAGTTTCGCACTATTGATGAAGCCGCATTTGCATTATTGACCTCACTCAAACGTGGAAAAACGCTGGTGACCTTGGCCCCGGAATTAACAACACCGGAGATGATTCACCGGCTTGTCAATGCAGGTATCACGGTGGCGGCGGGTCACAGCGCGGCAGATTATGAGCAAACCAAAACCGCTTTGGCAGCGGGCTTGAGCAGCTTCACTCACTTGTTCAATGCCATGACCCCACTCACCAGTCGCGAGCCGGGCATGATCGGTGCCGCGCTGGAACATGCTGACAGTTACTGCGGCATTATTGTGGATGGTTATCACGTTCATCCCGCTGCGTTAAAAGTTGCCCTGGCAGCCAAAGCGCGCGGCAAGATGGTATTGGTTACCGATGCCATGCCCACTGTGGGCGCGGTCAATAAAGAATTTGTATTAAACGGTGAAGTTATCCGTAGCGAGAACGGTCGTTGCGCTACCGCCACCGGAACACTCGCGGGTTCTGACCTGGATATGCTCAGCGCGGTGCGCAACAGCGTGTCTATGTTAGGACTGGAATTAGGCGAAGCCGTGCGTATGGCGAGCCTGTATCCTGCGGCGATGGTCGGTCTGGAAAAAGAATTGGGTTTACTGAAACCCGGCTATAAAGCCAGCATGATTCTGGTGGATGAAAACCTGAATCTGATTAACAGCTGGATTGATGGTAAGCCATTGCGTCACTGATTGTTGTTCATGGTTGTGTTGTCGTTTTATCGCAGTTTTGTTGTAACGTTTTTTGTCCGTTGATGTTTGTTGTTGTTCTCCATAAATCGTTTTTCTTCCTCGAAAAACAAAGCGCTTACCCATCAACCTTCGTGGTTGATGGGTTTTTTTATTCCTTTATATCGAGATGATTATTTTCTTGCGATGCAAGTACCAGGCAACGACCCACAATACCGCCACCGGAATCAAAGCGAACATCAAAGAAGCGTTATAAGGATCAGCCACCCTGCATAATTGATCGTATAGCCATTGATACGCAGAG
Source organism: Cellvibrio sp. (assembly GCA_035490615.1). GTDB lineage: Bacteria > Pseudomonadota > Gammaproteobacteria > Pseudomonadales > Cellvibrionaceae > Cellvibrio. Next base: position 27,932 of record DATJLH010000012.1, on the reverse strand, counting down.
ACCTCACCGACCGGCACAATCAGAAGCGTTTTAGCCCACAGGATGGACAGGGCATAAATAAACAGCGGATTTTGCCCCAGCATAGTGAACGCCTTATAGATACCTTGCATCCAGGCGAATGCTTCCAATCTCACCAGTAACAGCAACACCAGTACACCCACGCCGCTGGTCAAGAGCACAAATGAACTGGTCCACAGGCTTTTGTTGATGGGAAATACCGGATGCCACACCAGACCTGATACCGTCATTACCACCCCAGCTGCAAACAATTGCCATTGCGCTTTAACCTTGTCACTCGCGTTAATCAAATGCCGCGTAACTTCATAGCCAATCAATACATTGACGATGGCAGGCAATGTACTCAACAAACCTTCCGGATCAAAAGCGATGCCTTTACCACGCCATAGATGTTGCTCGCCCAATACATACAGATCGAATTGACGCACCACCGAGTGTTCAAGACTGTAAGGGTCAGCACTGAGCTGTAACAGCGCCCAATATCCCAGCAACAAGCCTGCGGCAATAACCCAACGCCAGAGCGTGTTGGCGTACAACACTATCCACGCGGCAAAACAGTATGCCAGGGCGATACGCTGTAACACACCGAGAAAGCGCAGATTGCTGGGGTCCTGGGTAAAGGGAAAGTAATTCAGCAGCAAGCCAATCAAAAAAATAACCAGCGTGCGGCGAAAAATTTTTGTCGCTTGTTCAGAAAATGGTAGAGCGTTTAACGATCTCCGGGAGAACACCATGGCCGCGCCGACCATAAATAAAAAGAAGGGAAAAATATAATCTGTGGGTGTAGCACCGTGCCAATCTGCGTGCAGCAATGGCGAATACACATAACTCCATGAGCCGGGCGTGTTGACCAGTATCATTAAAGCCAAGGTCAGGCCCCGCATTACATCCAGCGCCTGGAAACGTTGTTTAGTTGTCATGATTACACCTTTTGACGGCCAAACGGCTCATGAGAATCCTGCGTCAGTTCTCCAATAAGCCGCAAAAAAAATGGCTGAAAATGCAATGCATTAACAGCCATGTTGGTAAATACCGGGGTTTATAAAATGATTACTTCCAGCTTCTTAACTTATGCCCTTTCACCGCATAGAAAAGGATAAACAGATAGGCCGGCGTCATCACAATGTAAGCCGTTTGACGACCGATATCCCCGATGGAAGCCACACCGGCCAACACAAAGGGTAAGACCGCACCGCCCGAGATGGCCATGATCAATAACGCCGAGCCGGTACTGGTGTAACTGCCCAGACCGCTTAAGGCCATCGGCCAGATTGCCGGCCAGACAATAGCATTCGCCAACCCCAGCAGCGCCAGGAATAAAATGGTGTTGGGCAATGCAGGCAAGCCGAAAGGAACAAACAGGATATTGGCAAAACTGGAGGATGCACTGTCACCGAAGACAATCGACAAACTTAATATCACGCCGAGAATAGCCGACGCCATCAACGCTTTTTGTTGCGAGATAACACGCGGGATTAACAGGACACCCAACGCGTAACCCAGCACCATAAACGCCATGGTGAATGAGGTCAGGGTGGCAAAACCGCTGTAGCCAATGCTTCGGCCAAAAGATCCAATGGTATCGCCGGCAATTACCTCAACACCCACATACAGGAACAGCGCGATAACACCTAATACCAAATGGGGAAAGCGAAACACTGAACCTTTGTCCGCCACTTGCGCATCTTCTTTTTCCAGATTCAATTCCGGCAGCGGCGAGAACTTTACGCACAGTGCCAGAAATGCAATAAACAATCCCATGCAGATATAGGGAAACACCAGATTACTGGCGAGGATTTCAATTTCTTCCGATGTCGGGGCTTGGGTAGAATAATCTTTCATCCCGCCTAAAATCATCGCGGCAAATACCATGGGGGCCACGACACCCGCCGATTTATTCAAAATCCCCATAATACTGATACGCGCAGCCGCTGATTCTTCCGGGCCGATTTTTACCACGTAGGGGTTAACCGCCGTTTGCAGCAACGTCTGGCTCGCACCCATCATAAATTGCGCGACCAAAAACAAACCGAACATATGGGTTTTTGCAGCGGGAATAAACATAAACGCAGCCGCTGCCATGCCGAGCATACCCAAGGCCATACCATTTTTATAACCGACACGGCGAATAACCCAGGCCGATGGAATCGAAAAAACCACCACGGCAATATAGAACGTAAACAGGATGAAAGAAGCCTGCACCGGTGTGAGTGTTAACACCAACTCCAGGTAGGGCATCAAGGAGCCATTTAACCAGGTGGCGAAACCTAAAATAAAAAACAATCCGGCAACAATGGCCATTGGGATGACGCTGCTTTTTTGTGCCGGTGCGGTATCAACTGTCATTTCCATAAACCTGCTTCTCGTGAATTGCTCCCAAACAATCGGGAGTGAAATGATTAACGCGTTGACTCCGCATGCGGTGCAAACGCTTTTATTATTGAACACTGTGGCGAAGAGGAACGCTCTGGATGGGTTCACCACATAAATAACCCATCCAGAGGAACCTGTTTTTTATAACGCGCGAACGCGTGGTATTGACCGAAGTAACTCTTGTCCATATGCCCGTGGGCTATGGATTTTTATAAGCCGCCAGTCACATCAACGCGGCTCAGTTTGAGCGGGACAACCTTTCAGCTTGCACATCCAGCCCGCTCAAATTCCTGGCCCGCCTATACCTAGGCGGTAGCCGTCAAACGGCTCATTCGCTTGGCGTAATAGATAGCACCAAATTCGGGTTGGCTAAGGGGTGGTGACAGGCTTTCCGCCACCGAGGGCTTCATCCACGGAATCAAACGCGGTGCCAGACCACCGAGGAATGACATACGCGGTGGCTCGGTTTCCCACAATTTTTCCGCCACAGCGCTCATGTAGTCTGCGCCTTGTTTGACAATGCCCAATGCAACCGCATCACCTTGATCCGCCGCATCCAAAACAAAGATGGCTAACTTGGCATAATCGCTGGATTTTGCCGCCGCCATCTTGTCCACGATCATGACACCCTTGGCTTGCAGGTGATCGCCGATCAAGTCGCTGAGAATGGTTTGCGGACCAAGATTGTCAGAAGCAAGCAACACCGCCTTGATCGCTTCAAGCCCCATCCAGGCCCCGCTGCCGATATCCCCGAACGGGAAGCCGTGCGCCCCCAGAATGGTGGCCTTACCTTTTACATAGGAATAGCCACAGGAACCGGTGCCAGCCACCATCACCGCACCTTCATCACGATTGTGCGCGCCCAGGCAAGCGATATGCAGGTCGGTGGTGAGATACATGGTTTTAAAAGGGTGCTGCCAATTATTGATGACATCGTACAAGCTGGGCAGGTTAACGCCCGCCAGGCCAAGCCCTGCCGTCAAACGGCTGATCGCCGTGACCGGCAAGCCGGCATCCGCCAATGCCAGCTCGGTAGCGGTCTGGATTGAATTCAGGGTTTGCTGAACACCATGGAGTGGATTCGCCGGGCCACCGACACCGGTACCCAGGACTTCATCTTTGGCAGAGACGATGCGCGCACGGCACTTGGTACCGCCACCATCTATGCCCAGGTATAAGGGTTCTTCTAACGCACTGTCATTGATTGGGTGTATCCCCATAATCAACCTCATATTTATTAGCAATGCCTGTGCGGTACTCTCGCTTTAATTTGCTGATCGCAGGGATTCGCAATATCTCAAACACCAACGTCAATCAAATCCTGTATTTAGAGTTATTCCGCCATCCTTTTTAATCTATCTTCACAGGCTGGTAAAAAGGGTTGGCGGTATGACACGCGCCAACCACAAAAGAGCCATGATAGATATCAACTACATCGTTGGACCGCTTCAGAGCCCGCATGACGGATCTGCGAAACCCTGAAAGACACCAACAACAACGAACATAAGCAGAGCATTCACAACTGGAGATACACGCTCAAAGATACATTACGCCGCAAAGACAACGTTGTCAATAATTTTGTCTGTCGCACCATCCATTCCCGCAATGTCCGCCACCGATTGATATAGATACAATCCGCTTACAATTTTATTGTTATATAGCACCGACCTGCGGCTATACCGGTGGGAACCCGTGAGCATAAACCTTTTCGATCAACGACCTGTGATTGGGAAGCGTGTTTTTCAGCTGATGAATTTTATTGGCTGCATTTAAAAATTCCTGCTGAGCCAACAACTGATGAGCCTCGCCTTGGTGGGCGAGCTGGGTATCATAATGCATACCATATAAGACATATTGGTAGCTTCCCAGATTAAACGTCTCATACACACTGGGAAAATCGTGATTGGTAGGTGTTTGCATTTTCCATAATGCCAGCTTTTCCTGCAATGAATCGGGAATGCTCGCCTGAACCCGATTATCTGACCAGAACAAGTTATCATCCCTGTGCGATATACAGTAATGCAACTTTACAAAATCAATAATTCTTTCCCATCGATAGCGAAACGCCCCGTTAAACTTTTTGGCAACCAAAGGCATTGCCGCTTCGCTTCGAGGAAACAGATCTACTAACATCTGCGCCGCAGCTTCAACCATCACCAGAGCGGTCGACTCCAGGGGTTCCAGAAAGCCGGAAGACAATCCAATCGCTACACAATTTTTTTCCCAGAATTTTTCCCGGTAGCCCACCCTCATCGGGATTCGACGAACCGCCTGCTGACCTGTTACATCACCCAAATAATGCCTCAGAACTTGCTCAGCGCGTTCGTGCGTCGTGTGTCGACTGGAATACACATAACCAACACCACGACGATGGCTAAGGCCAATATCCCAGGTCCACCCTGCTTCATGCGCGGTACTGATCGTGTAACAAGGAATGTTGCTATTTTCTTGCTCATAAGGGACTTGAGCAACAAGGGCATGATCAACAAATAATGTATCGCGACAGTCAATAAATTTCACTTTAAGCGCGTCGCCGAGCAAACGCGCCCCAAAGCCAGTACAGTCGATGTATAAATCTGCGCGAAGCTCACCATATTCATCGGTAAGTAACGCATCAATCGCCCCATCATCGCGCAAGATGACTTGCCGCACCGTGCCACGTAAATTTTCCACGCCCAAATGCCGAGTCGAAAAATTACGCAGGAATTCGGTAAATTTAACGGCATCCAAATGATAAGCGTAATTCAATAGACCATCATAGGACGCGGTTGTTATTTTCTTGGGGCCCAACCCCGCATCACACACATGCCCCTGAAGCGAAACCAGGCTTGCATAGGATGTACCATGCGCTTTATTCGCTGCGAGCCAGCATGAGGTTAAATCAATACCAGAGGCACGCTTGGGTGGCGTGAATAAATGATAATAGTAAGAATGATTGTGCCCTGAAGGTGCACGTTCCCAATCCACAAATTTTATTGCCTGCTTGAAGGTCGCATTGCACTCACGCATGAAGTCACCTTCCGCAACACCAAGCGATTTCAATGTATCGCGCATGGTCGGAAAAGTCCCTTCACCAACACCAATAATATTGATCTCAGGGGATTCAATCAGACGAACCTTGATGCCGTCCGGCGAACCTGCTTTAAGGTGTTTAGCGAGCATGGACGCGACTATCCAACCAGCGGTTCCACCACCCACGACTAAAACATTGTTCACCACCATAACGATCCCCTCCACACAAGCCCACCACTGTCGTGAAAAAATATAGCCGTCTGAAACAAAAAAAGGAAAGTGGCTTTCGCCACTTTCCTTTTTCGACGCGTTTACCCATCAGAACGTGAAGTTAACTCCAGCAACAAAACGACGGCCGTTCGTGTAAACCGCTGAAGCACTCGCTTTATCAATGTGATATTGATAAATTTCTTCATCGGTCAGGTTCACACCTTCCACAACAATGTCCATAAAGTCTGTTACACGGAAAGTCACGCTGGCATCCCATTGGCCATATTCATCATTGAAGGCTTCCGAACCGAACTCGTTTACACCATTAAACCATTCGGAGCGATAATTATAACTGACGCGTGCACTTAACAAATCGTTTTCGTAGTAACCGGTTAGGTTGTACATATTTTGCGAATTGCCAACCACCAGACCAGAACCAGGATTTGCAACAGGGTCGCGTTCCTGGGCACTTTCAGCATCAGTATAAGTATAGTTTGCCACCACGCCAAAATTACCGAAGGATTGTTGATAGCCCAGTTCAATACCGGAAACTTCATCACCCTTGCCATTGGTTGGCTGACGGAATACCACGTCAACAAATACATCATTTTGTGGGTCGTAACGCGATTCAGTCACGGTATCAAATAACACTGATCCTTTGATGTCCTTGTAGAAGAAGGTAGCTGCCAACAACGCTTCGTCAGTAAAATACCATTCATAAGAAATATCAAACTGATCAGCCGTTACCGGATCAAGGTATGGGTTACCGCGCGAACCTGATTGCGTGGGAATATTTGCGCCTTCCTGATTAGCGATAGTGATGTAGTCAGGACGAGCCATCACACGCGCAGCACTTAAGCGCAAAATAGTCGTGTCAGTCACATCAAAAATGGCATTGATGTTAGGCAGGAACTCGGTGTAATCATGATTTTGCGTGTTGAGTTCAGCGTTGCTTCCCGGAACAGCTGCTGCATCAGCCCAAATGGTACAGTCGGCCATCTCGCACGCGGCACCAAGTGCATCACCGGTCCACGAATAGCCAGTGGATGCCACATCCGTTTTTACAACACGCAGACCGATATCACCACGCACGCCGTCAACTTCGTACTCTGCTTTAACATAAGCAGCAAGAATTTCTTCATTGACGTTGTAGATGTTATTGATTACCGGAAGAATGACCGGGTAACCTGCTGCCGTTCCTTCCAGTAATACGCTACGAGCCAACTCACGATCAGGAATGGGATAGGAGGTTACGGTGTTCGGACCAGCTACCCCGTCAAGATAATTCGAGGGGGTTAATTCACCGGTGCTGATCTCATCGTATGTCCGCCCCCAATTTGCACCGATCGGTTGAGTGACACCGGGATTCCATACACCCCATACGCCATCTTCTGCACCGCCAATGTGATCAGAATCTTTCACCACTTGATAGGGACTCAGAAATTGCGTTTGTGATTTATCATGGTCGCTGTAATAAATACCGGTTTTTACCGATGTGAAGACGTTCTCCTCAAACGGCAACTCAAGATCAATTTGTGCGTAATCCTCTTCATCATTCATTTCGCGGCCGCCACCGCCCATCCAGCCAAACTCACGATTGAGTACATCAGCATTGGTTTCGTTACGCAATCCCATGCCATCTTCAAAATCTTTTAACATTGAGGTTTGTAAAGTGCCGCCTTGCGCACTCCAGTCAATGCGATCAAAAGTTTGGTTAAACCCATATTGCAGCTCGTTGGAAGTACCACCAGTGGCTTCAGTCGTCCCGATTTTACCGCTCAGGATAAACTCGTCTGTTGTGTACACCGCTTCCAGGTCGAAGGCTTGTGTCTCAGTGGAGGATACGCGATCAATGGTATAGAGTTCGGATACCGGCGCAGCAGCACCATCAGCAACCAGACTACCGCCAACGATTTCATTACCCACGATAACCGGATCGATCAACTCACCGTCGAGACCGTTGCGACCACCGGTACGAACATACAGGTTAGAGTTAATATTATCGGCGTCCATCTGGCTATCAAGCGCAGTGAATGTCAGCTCAAGTTCGTCAGTTGGAGCCCACTGAACACTCAGCAATCCTGTTTCACGTTCCCGCTCTTGTTGGAAAAATGCCGAACCGATCCAGGAGGGCGCCCAGTAATCTGCACCATCTACGGTCTGACGGTGGTGACCCAGAGTTTCTAAGCCGTCACGCTGTAAGGTACGATCTTGTTTGGTTAGTGACACCAAAACGCCGAAGGTACCTTCATCATTTTTCCAGGAATACATACCTGATAATAAAGGATCCCACTCTTCGGATTTGTCACTGTATTGCCCCTGCACTTGCAGAGCGCCTGTGTGCGCATCGAGTTCCAGCGGCCTGCGGGTGCGCAGGTAAACGGTACCGCCCAGAGAACCTTCCTGAATGTCCGCGGAGGGTGATTTGTAAACTTCCAGAGAAGAAACCACGTTGGAAGGCAGCAACGTATAGTTGAATGCACGGGAGGGGTTATCCAGCACGAACCAGTCCGCAGATGCCACAGATGATCCATTTAACAAGGTTCGGTTTTGTTCGGGAGATGTGCCGCGAACAGAAATCTTTTCACCTTCACCAAAACCACGGGTAACCGATACACCGGTAATACGAGCCAGCGAATCAGCGACGTTTTTATCAGGAAACTTACCAATATCATCGGCAGAAATAGCATCCACGACGGAATTGGATGTGCGCTTGGTGTCAATAGCCTCCTTCAGCGCCCCACGAATGCCAGTCACGATTACTTCATCAACCACCTCTTGCGCGCTGACAGCAACACCGGTCAACGCCAAAGTAGCAGCGGTACCGTAAACCGCAGCGGATCTATTTACCGCTTTTATCGCATCTCTTAGTTTGATAGCCATGATTATCCCCTCTGATTTTTTTTGATAATGCCATTAGTCTTGACAACCCGCCATTAATTGGGAACAACCAATGGACAACGTTGTCGTTTGACATTAAACCCGAGGGACAACGTTGTCAATAGAGCCGTAAAGGGAGCTTTTTGGCTACTAAAGACGACATTTGTCTTTAAAATCAGAGAGATAAGGGTAAATTTTGTTAAAGATGGGATAAAGAAAAGAAAATATATGAAAAGTTTTTATAGGAATGACAGCGCTGTATCAGCAAGGTACCGGCAGCGCGGTACCTTGCAATGCCCGATTTACTCAGCCAGTTCAGCCCGCAAGCGTCTCAGGCTTTCCTGGACTTGGCGGGTGTTCTCCGGTCCCATTCTCAGCAAAAGCTTGTGGGATGCCGGCAGTTTTTCGAGCGCGGGGTCAGCATATTGATAAAACACTTTGGGGCGCACCAACAGGACGTCTCCATCGACTACGGGGGCAGCCAACAAATTGTCGATGGCGCCCAGCATGACTGTATGGAAGTTGCCCTTCTTAAGACCCATCTCCCGATAAGCTTCTTCTAACAGCGGATAAAACCGTTTGTACAAGGAGGCCAAGGCATCTGTGTCGATGGCCGCAAAAGTCGCTACATATTTGTCGTAACGCTGGTAATTTTCTGGCGACAAGGTGTACTGCTGCGCCTGTTGCTCTTCCACTGTGCCATCGCGCTCTACCTGGAAGGGCGGAGCCGGCGATACCAGCGGTCGATATTCATGGACAACCTTACCCTCTTCAACCGCATTGACGGCCCGGACGAATTTACGGATGACTTCCTCCGGCACAATCAGGGCCGGCGCGTCGGCTGCCAGTTTGCCAAAGGCATCCAGCACACTTTGATCACTGTTACTCAGCTCCGGAAGCGGCTCTTCCTGCGGCTCTGGTTCTGGTGCTTCATAGACGGGCCGGGCTGGCTCTGGCTCGGGAGCTTGTTCCGGTTCGGGCTGAACAGAGGGAGGGGGGAGCGAGACATTTTTCTCTTCTTCTTTTGCGGGGCGCCAATAAAAGAACACGATTGCCGCAACCACAACCACAGCAACCAGCACCATAACAACCGTGGTGGTGATTGATTTGTTTTGCTCATTAGCCATACAGAAAATCCTTGCGCGATTAAATGAGATGCCCTTTGCCGAGATTATGGAAGAATTCAGTCCGAGTCTAGCGCGGGGCAAAAAAACTTGTACTTGTCGCCACTATTTCAAAATGCTGTTATCACGAGATAACGCTTTCAGCTAGGACTCTGCGCTACCTTGCGGGTTCAGTGGTTGCCAACGTCATTTGCTGCCCTGCATACCAAACTTTACAGATATCTCTGCCACAAGCCGAGGCATCAAATTGCTACCCCCGGTCAAATCGAGTATTCTTTTTAGTAATTACTCTCATTTGCATAAAGATTCCCACTCCTATGAACACCGCCCTCAGCCCTGCCGCATCACTCACCGAGTCGTCCGTTTTACGCCTGGATCAGTGTAATAAGGGCGCTGAAGTGCGCGTGGTGGAACTCTTGGCCCAGCCGCTATTTGGGCAGCAAGACGATGGTGTATCGCTACGCCTCAAGGAGTTGGGTTTTTTGCCGGGCGCAAAGCTCAAGGTCATCGGATTTGGGCTGTTAGGAAGCGATCCCTTAGCCGTTCAAGTCAACGGCACCAAATTTGCCCTTCGCCGCGCTGAAGCCGCTAAAGTCAGCGTGGAATTGATCAATAGCGCGGAATCCCGTTAATGTCGACAAGTCTTCGTTTCGCCCTCGTGGGCAATCCCAACTGCGGGAAAACCTCCCTTTTCAATCGCCTGACCGGCGCCCGGGCCAAAGTGGCCAACTATCCTGGCGTGACGGTCGAGCGGCGTGTCGGACAATTGGCCGGGCTGGAACGCCCTGCCGAATTGCTCGACTTGCCCGGTACCTACAGCCTCATTGTCACCTCCCCGGATGAGCAGGTCGCACGCGATGTGATCCTGGGGAACATGAAGGGCGAGTCACTGCCAGATGCGCTGATTGCCGTGGTAGACGCCACCAATTTGCGCCTGGGACTGCGCCTGGTGCTGGAACTGAAAGAGCTGAACCGCCCGCTGATCCTGGCATTGAACCAGGTGGATGCAGCAAGAAAACGCGGTATCACTATCGATGTGGCCGGCCTGTCCCATGCGTTGGGCATTCCCATTGTGGAAACCGTCGCTGTTCACCATCACGGCGCCGATGCCCTACGCAAGGCGCTGGCAGATTTTGCTGTCGAGCAGGCCCAGGCCGATGTAGTGCGCACACCGGGCGAACACCGGTCAGTCGAAGCGTCCTACCACCACATTGAGTCGCTGATGTCACAGTTTGTGGTACAGCCAGACGCCGGCCCGAGCTGGCAGGACCGGCTCGATGCCGTGGTTATGCACCCGGTTGTGGGATTGATCATCCTGTTCAGCATCCTGCTGGTCATCTTCCAGGCAGTTTTTGCCTGGGCGGGTCCGGTGATGGACCTGATTGATGCGGGCACCACCTTTCTTGCTGAGGGCGCTGCAGCAACTTTACCCGAGGGGGTTCTACAGGATTTTGTTGTGAACGGACTGATCGCCGGGATGGGCGGGGTCATCATCTTCCTGCCGCAGATCGTGATCCTGTTCTTCTTTATCCTGATTCTTGAAGATTCGGGTTACCTGACCCGTGCGGCGTTTTTACTGGATCGCCCTATGCGCGGCATCGGTTTATCGGGCCGGTCATTTATTCCGCTGCTCTCCAGTTTTGCCTGTGCCGTACCGGGCATCATGGCTACCAGGACCATCCAGGACCCGCTGGAGCGGATGATCGCTATTATGGTGGCGCCACTGATGACTTGTTCCGCCCGTTTGCCGGTCTATGCGCTCATCATTGCTGCGTTTATCCCGGAGCAAACCGTGTGGGGAATTTTCAATCTGCAGGGCCTCACGCTCTTTGCTTTGTACATGGCTGGCATCGTCAGCGCATCGCTGGTGGCCTGGATAATGCGTCGTCGCCAGACCCGCGAAGAGTATCCACTGCTGCTGGAGTTGCCCAGCTACCGTTGGCCCATGGCTTACCATGTGCTTATAGGGTTGCGCGAACGCACCTGGATCTTCCTGCGCCGTGTGGGCACCATCATCCTTGCCCTATCGATCCTCCTGTGGTTCCTGGCCAGTTACCCAGCCGCACCGGAAGGTGCCACCCACGCGGCGATTGAATATAGCTTTGCCGGCCGCCTGGGCATCTGGATGCAACCGCTGTTTGCCCCACTGGGATTCACCTGGGAGATGTGTATTGCACTGATTCCCGCCATGGCAGCGCGCGAAGTAGCGGTGAGCGCCCTGGCAACCGTCTATGCCGTGGGCGGAGACTCGGTGGACGCGGCTCTGGGCTATGCCATCGGCAACAGCTGGGGCTTACCGGTCGCGCTTGCCTATCTGGCCTGGTTTGTCTATGCGCCGCAATGTATCGCCACCATCGCGGTCGTACGTCGCGAAACCAACTCGCGTGCTGCAACCACTTTTTTCACGGTGTATTTATTCGCGCTGGCTTATTTTGCCGCCTGGGCGACATACAACATCGCCATGCTCTGGTATTGATGTCACTGACGGAGGTAGCGTATGTGGCAGGAAATAATTGTTGGACTCTGCGTGATCGGCGCTCTGGTGTTCCTGGTACGCCGCTGGCTGCCGATGGGTAAGAAAAAATCCGCCGGCTGCGACAGCGGGTGCAGCGGATGCGCCAGCACAACCGCGTGCCAGACGCCGCCAGCGCCTACCGATAATATGCGCCGTCAGGATTCCGGTAAGGTCAACCAATAACGCGGGTTGTCCAGTGGCGTGGCCTCGGGCAAGTCGGGGTTTTCCAAGGTAATGATGCGCCGCGGAAATTGTTTCAGTTGCTCCAGCCCGGCCCTGGTGCGCGCGTGGGAGTAGAAAAACTTATCAAATTCACCCGAGTCGATTAAGCGCTCAAGGCCTCGCTCAATACGAACGGCCAGCGCCTCCCTGGATTTGGGCACAAAATAATAAATCGCCGTTGGATAGACGATCATCAAATTCTTTTCCACCACCATATTCTCATTATCCGGTCGCTGTGTCAGCTCAAACCAGGCCTCGGAAATACCGCGGGGGAAGTAATCGAAGCGCCCGGCCATCAGCATCTTGAACAGCGAATCGGTGGAGGACGCCGTCGTCACCGGCAAATCATTCAATTGCAGGATGCGTGTATCCGGCCAATGCGCACCTTGGCCGGCCAACAACTCACCTAACTGCGCGCGAGTCATAACCTTATCAAAGCGTGGTTGATCCTGTTTGCGGATGATAAACACCCGCTTTCCGAACAACCCTTTAAACAGTGGAATACGGATCGGGCGCAGCAGCGCCTCGCGCTCTTTGGTGGTCATGGTCCAGATCACAGTGTCACTGGCTTCATGATGCAACAGATAAATCCAGCGCGCCTGGGACAATTCATAAGGCGCAAACCGCAGCTCAATCTGCTCATCTGGCGCCTTGCTGGCTTCCAGAGCCATCCTTAACAGCGTGACAAAGTAATCACTGGGCTGCTCCATGGCCACAGCCTGAATATTGATCGATATAACCTTTTGCTCAGCCGCAACCGAAAAGCTGCTGAGCAAAGCGATACCCAAGATGATTCGTTGCAGGTTAATCACGATAGCCACATCCCGGTGCCCCTAAGCACATAATTTGTCAGCTACCTAACAACTCTAGCCTACCGCGTTCCGTTTGCTCAAAAATCTCCTTGAAATGCCCAGATCACTCCCCTACCGTATAGGCCAATCTATTTACCCGAGGGACAACCATGCAGGAAAAAATCAAACAAGAAAAACTGGAGATGCGCACCTTCATTCTGTTTCTGCTGTTGGTGTCGGTCGGTTTCCTGTGGTTGCTGCGCCCCTTCTTCGGTCCTATTTTTTGGGCCTGTGCCATCGCAGTGATTTTCTATCCGGTGCAACAAAAACTGCTGCAACGGTTCAACAACCGTCGCAACCTGACCGCGTTGCTGACGTTATTGCTATGTGTCGTCATCGTGGTCTTGCCGATGATCTTTGTCATCAGTTCGGCGGTGAACGAAGGCGCGGCCATTTATCAAAAAATTGAGGATGGCGAAATTAAACCGGCGCAATATATCGAGCGCTTCCGCAATGCCTTTCCCACTGCCGAGCAATCGCTGGAACGTGTCGGCGTTGACCTGAACAAGCTCAAGGAAACAGCCACCGATGCGGCCATGAGTAGCGGCAAAATCCTGGCGCGACAGACCCTGAACATCGGACAAAATGCGTTCAGTTTTATGCTGAACCTCTGCCTGATGCTTTATCTCACCTTCTTTATGCTGCGCGACGGCAACAAGTTAATAGAATTACTGGTGCGCGCCTTACCCTTGGGCGATGCGCGCGAACGGCTGTTATTTTCCATGTTTGCCGAGGTGACCCGCGCGACCATCAAGGGCAATCTGGTGGTTGCTATCGTGCAAGGCGCACTGGGCGGCTTGATCTTCTGGATACTCGGCATTCCCGGGGCTCTGCTCTGGGCCATCTTTATGGCCATTGCCTCACTGATCCCCGCCGTCGGTCCTGCACTCATCTGGCTGCCGGTCGCACTTTATCTCTTTGCCACCGGCGAAACGGTGGATGCCTTGATTCTGGTCGGCTTTGGCGCTGGCATCATCGGCCTGGTTGATAACGTCCTGCGCCCCATCCTGGTCGGGCGCGACACCAAGATGCCGGACTATATCGTGTTGCTTTCCACCTTGGGCGGATTGGCCCTGTTCGGCATCAACGGCTTTGTGGTCGGCCCGCTGGTAGCGGCGTTGTTTATGGCGTTCTGGGGGATCTTTATCCGTGAAGTCAACACCCAGGACGAGTCTGCCAAAGAGGCCGATCTCACTCAGCCCTGACCGACGGCAAGGGCGGCAGCAATCATGATAGACTGCCCGCCCTTTTTACTCCCTTACATGAGAAATGACTTATGTCAGAACAATACACCACCGTTGAACAACGGGTGAGTTACGGCGTTGGCCGCCAGATGGGTGAACAATTGGCAGCCAATCCGTTTGAAGGTGTCGACGCGGCTGCCGTCGCAGCGGGCGTTATCGATGCATTGCAAGGCAATGCCAGCGCGGTGGCCCACGCTGATCTCGAAGCGGCATTCAAGGAAATCAGTCAACGTATGCAAGCCAAACAGGCTGAGCAAGCCAAAGCCAAGGCCGCCGAAGGCGAAGCATTTCTCGCTGAAAACGCAAAAAAAGCCGGCGTTACCGTGACCGCGTCGGGTCTGCAATATGAAATCGTCACCCAGGGCGACGGCGCAAAACCTACCGCCAGCTCTCGTGTAAAAACCCATTACCACGGCACCTTGATTGACGGCACGGTATTCGATTCTTCCTACAACCGCGGCCAGCCTATCGACTTCGCGGTGAACGGTGTGATTGCCGGCTGGACCGAAGCCTTGCAATTAATGCCTGTCGGATCAAAGTGGCGTTTGTACATTCCCTATCAGTTGGCCTACGGCGAACGTGGTGCCGGCGCCAGCATCGCGCCTTACTCTGCACTGATCTTTGATGTGGAGCTTCTGGACATTCTTGGTTAATACCATTCCAACAGATTCTGCGCACAGCATCGCCGCTTTTAACGAGGGACGGTGCGCGCGGAATGTCTTCTTAATTTCAGATTTCAGCGTTATTTCCCGGATTGATTATGTGGTTTAAAAACCTCCGCCTTTACCGTCTTACCGAACAATGGACACTCACCCCCGAAGAACTCAATGAACGATTGGCTGAGTTCAGTTTTAACCCCTGTGGCAACCTCGACATGATGCGTTACGGCTGGGTACCGCCACTGGGGCGACACGGCAGTGAATATGTGCACGCCGCTGGCGGCTACATCATGATCTGTGCAAAGAAACAGGAAAAAATCCTGCCCGCTGCCGTAGTCAATGAGCAACTGGAAGAAAAAGCCATCGCCATCAGCGAAGCGGAATCACGCAATGTCGGACGCAAGGAGAGGCAGACATTAAAAGATGAAATTATTTTTTCCCTGTTACCCAAAGCCTTCACAAAATCGTCACTGGATTTTGCCTATATCGCTACGCAAGAGGGTTTGATTGTGGTTAATGCGTCTTCCGCCAAGCGCGCTGAAGACTTGTTAAGCGCACTGCGCGAAGCGCTGGGCAGCTTGCGTGCAATTCCTGTCACCGCCAAAAATGTTCCCACCCAGGTGATGACCCACTGGCTGCGTGACGCGCAACTGCCACCGGAGTTTGAACTGCGCGAAGAATGCGAATTACAAGCGGGCAAAGACGGCCGGGTTATTCGCTGCAAGAATCAGGATTTATATGCTGATGAAATACGCAGCCACCTGGACAGCGGCATGTTTGTAAATAAAGTGGCGATCACCTGGAAGGAAGCCATTCATTGCGTCATTGATGACCAGCTGGCCATCAAGCGCCTGAAGTTCGAGGACAAAATTCAGGAACAGGCCAACGACCGCAACCCGGAAAGCAAGGCAGAGCAGTTCGACGCCGACTTTGCCATCATGACACTGGAATTAAAGACCTTTATCGCTGCGCTGTTAAAAGCGTTTGGCGGAGAAGATGATTCCTATCAGGACGCGTAATGGAGATGGATCGCCTATATTCGTGCGATCCATACCGCCGCATTTTCCTTCCATTGATTTTCATCAAGCTGCAACAAACCTGCCCCATACTCGCGCCCACGAACAAACCACCCTGCTTTTCCACACATCGCGACACACGTCGCACCATAGTGTTCAGTATGAAAGATGATGTAATGTCCATGCCAGATCATGACAATCACTCCATGGTCACTGTCACACCAAGTGATCAGATGAACCCCCCGATAAGCATTTCACTGCAGCAAGCGCTCGCAATGATTGATGAACTGGAGGAGGCCGTCAAAACCAGTAATATGCTGGTGCATGCCTTGCTTGACGGCAGTGCGAATGATAAAAAAATTGGCAAGTTTATTTTAAAAACGGCCAGACAAACCGATGCCTTGCTTGATCGACAAACCTGTAAACAACTGTACACTCTGCTGACAAACAACATCGCCCAGCACCATCAATCGGACTGAATGATCTGCTGGAAGGTTAACGCAAACTTCTGCAGATACTGCTTCAGCCGGTGCGAATCATTACTGCTGGCTTTCTTGTTGCGACTCACATTAAACAACTTGCGACCAGCATCCGCCATAGAACGACTTTGTTTACAAATACGTACGACTTCCGCTAAATGCAAGCGATCAAATAAATCCATCTCCTCCAAAGTTGCAGCAGATACCAGCGCCTCCAAATGACGCTCTCTTTCTTCACTTGCTTCGCCGAACCCTCTCCAGGCCTGACGCAACCGCTGGATTTCTGCCGCCACAATATCCTCAGTGATCCGTCCGCCTACCGCCAAAGTCGCCATGCGCGTAATACTTGAGTTGAGATCGCGAAAATTGGCCCGCCACAGCGCATCAGCTGAATAAGCAAAGGTCAGATACAGACTCCGCGCGCCTTTATTAAAATTCACCATGTAACCAGCTTTGCGCGTAAAGTTCTGCAATTCATGCTCAATATTAGGCTCAAGATCTTCAATTCGTTCCTTTAACGAAGGCAACTCATAGGTCCATAAATTAATGCGAGCCAGTAAGTCTTCACGAAATAATCCCTGCCGCACCAATTCAAATAAGTTGCGATGCGTACCGGCAATTAATTGGAAATTACTGCTGACAACCTGATCACCACCGAACGGCATAAAGGTTTTATCTTCAATCGCGCGCAATAGCATCGCCTGCTCATCCAAGCCAAGCTCACCGATTTCATCCAAAAATAGAAGCCCTTGATGCGCTTCACGCAGCAAACCCGTGCGCGCAGATTGCGCCCCCGTAAACGCGCCTTTGACGTGCCCAAAGAGAGCTGACATCGCGTTATCGCCACGCAGGGTTGCGCAATTCACTTCAACCAAATTGCCCGTCAATTGCCCACGCTGGTGCTTTAATTCGTAGATACGTTTCGCCAATTGCGATTTACCAACACCGGTTGCACCAATCAACAAAATAGGAGCAGCAGATTTGATCGATATGCGCTCCAACTGCAAGATCAACTCATTGAACGCGCGATTGCGGGTGTGGATACCACTTTTTAAATAGGTAACAGCATCCTCGGTTTCTTTGGCAAAACGGGACGCAATCTGATCGTAGCGAGATAAGTCCAGATCAATAATGTGGTAGGTGCCCTTGGTGCCCGCCGCCCGATCAGGTGATGCCTGCAATAATTTACCGGGAAGGTAGTGCGCCTCGGTTAATAGATACAAACAAATCTGCGCAACGTGGGTACCCGTGGTGATATGCACGTAATAATTATTCTGCTCGACATCAAAATGTTGGCTGCGCGCGAAATCATGTAGTTGACTGTAGACCTGCTCAAAATCCCAAGGGTCCGAGCAGGTCCAGGGGTAGAGCGTGACCTTGGTGCCCGGTGAGACTTCGGCCATGTCATGTACTGTTAGCTTTGCCAGCACCTCGTCTTCCGTCAGGTAGATAAGGATGTATTCATCAATCGGTAATTCAGGGTGCATAAGCACCGCAAGGCTGGGCCGCCAACGCTCCCAACGCCCTCTTCCCAGCCCACCATGATCCAGGCGCGAACCCAAAATCCCCACAACCACATTATTCATTTCGATAATCTCTTATCTAATTAGATAATTTTTTTAGAACAGCGCATCCTAGAGCGCCCAGCACCATAGCGCAAGAATTTTTATTTATCCTTATTAATCAATAGGTTGTATTTTTTAACGGACCGGCAAGCCAAGTTGGCAGCGTCTTTGCTATATCCCTCTCACAAAGCAACGACCAAGTGCTACAGGGAAAATACGATGAATCCTTCTTACGATGTTTTACACACCCCAGGTCAGGCACCAATTAAATCCTGGACCCGTGGCGTGCCCTTCGATGAAAACTCCAAGGTGCAACTGAGCAACATGGCCCAAATGCCATTCATCCATAAATGGATTGCCGTGATGCCCGACGTGCATTTGGGTAAAGGGGCAACAATCGGTAGCGTCATTCCGACCATTGGTGCGGTGATTCCTGCCGCCGTGGGCGTGGACCTGGGCTGCGGGATGATGGCCGCCAAGACCAGCCTGACTGCCGCCCAATTGCCCGACTCACTCGCTGCATTGCGCAGCCTGATTGAAAAGCGTGTACCCCACGGTCGCGCTAAACAATTGCGTAGCACGCGCGACCCTGGCAGTTGGGCAAACGTCCCCGACGATGTGGCCAATGCCTGGCAACCGCTGCACGATGGATTCAACCAGCTATGTGAGAAACATCCGTTTTTGAAGAACACTAACAACATCAATCATCTGGGCACACTGGGAACAGGTAACCACTTTATTGAAATTTGCCTCGACGAGGCGGACGCGGTGTGGGTGATGTTGCATAGCGGATCGCGTGGCGTAGGTAATCGAATCGGTACGCACTTTATTGAGCAGGCCAAGAAAGATATGGAACGCTGGTTCATTCAATTACCAGATAAGGATTTGGCGTATTTGCCGGAAGGTAGCGAACATTTCCAGCATTACGTCAGAGCTGTGGCATGGGCTCAGGATTTTGCGCGTGTGAATCGCGAAGTCATGATGGCGCGCACACTGCAAGCCATGCGCGAGATTATCGGTATACCGTTTGACTCGCATGTGGAAGCCGTGAATTGCCATCACAACTACATCAGCCGCGAGCATCACTATGGTGAAGATGTGTGGATCACACGCAAAGGTGCGGTGAGTGCACGCAAGGGCGAAATGGGCATCATTCCAGGAAGCATGGGCGCACGTTCTTTTATTGTGCGCGGACTGGGTAACGAAGACAGTTTTTGCAGCTGCAGTCACGGTGCAGGACGCGTGATGTCACGCACCGAGGCAAAACGGCGCGTATCGATGGATGAACATTTATCAGCGACAGCTGGCGTGGAATGTCGTAAGGATGAAGATGTTATCGATGAAACGCCTTCGGCCTACAAACCCATTGAAAAAGTCATGGATGCGCAAGCCGACCTGGTGGAAATTGTGCACACATTAAAGCAAGTGCTGTGCGTGAAAGGCTAACGCGCAGCATGTTATGAAATGTATTTAATAACGGAATTTATCCATCGCTAATTTCCGTTTAAAGGAATTTGGTGCGGCGTGATGACTAACCTTATCACGCCACTGTTTAGGCGCAGCGGAGCAGAGTCATATTATCTGCCTGACACACCCGCCTCTGGTCGACGTGTGTATCGCGACTAATCAGGACCAAATAACTGTCGTAGCTCAGTTTGGTAGAGCAACTGTTTTTACAGTGTGCCACTGGTTCGAATCCAGTCGACAGAACATTGCTATAGCTCAGAGGGTAGAGCATCTCACTGTTAATGGGACGGTCGCCGGTTCGACTCCGGCTAGCACTACCATTTCCTGGTAGCAATACGTAACCGCCCGCAAGGGCATCGGCAGATCTCCATGCAAACGGTGAAAACAAAAGGATTTTCAGGGAAGAATACTCAGTGACGGATTAAAAAAGGAGTGATTCATCGCATGCAAGCAACTGCGCCGCCTTTGGTTGGGGTCTGGCAGCTGCGCAAGCACGTCGTGCGGTTTTCGACGCGCAATGCCCAGGTGTCACAACAATTGAAGCCGACAGGTTGCGGAGACTCTGCCTCTTTAACCACAAGGACTCGACATGAAATATTTAAAGAAAATCATCATTACCGAAGCACAAAAGGGTTTGCTCTTCAAAGACCAGCAGTTTGACAAAGTGCTGATGCCAGGTGTCTATAAACTTTGGGATTGGCGCAATCAATATCAAGTACACAGTCACAACATTCAAAGCACTCTGCAGGATGGTATTCATAAAGATGTGCTGCTGTTAGCGGAGCTACATCCTGATGCCTTTGCCGCCCACGTACAATGCTGGGAAACTGGCGAACATGAAGTGGGGCTGGTATATCAGCAAGGTGTATTGCGGGAGATTAAAGCACCGGGACAGCGCGGCGCCTACTGGAAAACCCAGCACGACATTGAACTTGTGAAGCTCGACATCAGTGACAACTTCGCGATTAGTGAGAAGCTGATGCGGGTCTTGTCAGCGGCGCGGGATACCTTGCTAAGCCGCTCTGCCACAGCATCCGTTGCGGTGGTCAATGTTGCTGAAGGCCATATTGGCTTCCTGGAAGTGAACGGAAAAACAGTCAGCAAGATTGAGCCAGGCCTGCATATGTGGTGGAAATTCAATCGTGTCATTGAGGTGAAGCAACTGGATTTGCGTTTACAAAACATGGAAGTGAATGGCCAGGAAATTTTAACCAAAGATCGTGTCAGCTTACGGATCAATTTATCAGCCATGTGGCAAATCGTGGAGCCGGAAATTGCCAAAACAGCGTTGGCTGATGCGAAGGACTATCTGTATCGAGAGTTGCAACTGGCATTACGCGCTATCGTCGGCACGCAAACCTTGGACGAGCTTCTGGCCGATAAAAATTCGCTGAACCAACAGCTGCTGGAACTGGTGTCCGCAAAAGTGTCCGCTTATGGTTTGCTCTTGAAAGCAGTGGGTGCGAGAGACATTGTCTTACCAGGTGAAATGAAAACCATACTGACACAGGTCGTCGAAGCGCAGAAACTGGCTGAGGCAAACCTTATTAAACGTCAGGAAGAGACACAGGCTACACGTTCCTTGCATAACACAGCCAAGGTCATGGAAGGAAACCCGGTCTTGCTACGGTTAAAAGAACTGGAAGTCCTGGAGAAGATCACCGCGCGCATTAACACCTTGAATGTTTATGGCGGACTAGACGGCGTGATGAATGACATGGTGAGACTAACCGATAAAGCCGCTCGGCAATAACAACAAGCGCAGATGGCGACATCTGCGCTTGTTGTTATTCTGCAGAACCTATAAAAATTACAATTTTCTGTAAAAAATCACTCTATTACGCACCCAACTCAGTAAGCCTTTAAAAAGTCATTTCAGAAAAAAATCTTTGTTACCAATAACTTAGAAGACTTAAAATAGTCTTGGCACACAGACTGCAATAACATCTTCGCCAAATAATGTGATCGAGGATGTAAGAATGAAAAAACTCCCTGTCTTGTTTGCCAGTGCTCTACTGGCCTCATCTACCCTGGTTTTAGCAAACGACCCTGCGGGGGCGGTGCAAGGGCCGCAAGCACCCAGCTTTAATGTGCTGGATGTCAACAAAGATGGTTCTATCAGCGAAAGCGAAGCGCTGTATCACGGCTTGAGCGAAAAGAAATTTACCGTGTGGGACACCAACGGTGATGACATGCTGACCGAAGCAGAATATGAGAAAGGCATCGAAGAAAAAAATGATGTCGATGGCAGCACGGAAGATTATTGATCATCGGATCACCTCACTGCCAAGGAGTGAAGACAGCTCAAGGATGAGCGGCGAGCCGTACCTCCCCCGCCTGCTTCTATCTGTGGATAATCCCCATGTTGTGCTAATATGCGCGCTTTTTTCCAATCTGGACCGCGCATTATGAGCAACAAAGTCGCCGTTATTATGGGTTCACGCAGTGACTGGGCCACCATGCAGGCCGCTGTGGAGATACTGCAGCAATTGGGTGTGGATTATCACACCGAAGTCGTCTCTGCCCACCGCACCCCCCAGAAACTTACCCGTTTTGCCGAACAGGCCGCCGATAGCGGCTATGGCGTGATTATCGCCGGCGCTGGCGGTGCGGCGCACTTACCCGGCATGGTTGCCGCTCATACCCGCCTGCCCGTACTGGGCGTTCCGGTGCAAAGCAAAGCCCTGAACGGGATGGATAGCCTGCTTTCTATCGTGCAGATGCCCAAGGGTATCGCTGTTGGCACCCTCGCCATCGGCACTGCGGGGGCCTTCAATGCCGGCCTGCTGGCGTGCCAGATCCTCGCGCTGAACGATCCGGCACTTGCCGCCCGTATCGAGCAATTCCGTACCGAACAAACCCAGGCTGTTCTGGATAATCCTGATCCGAGTATTGAGTAATGAGTCAACGAGTATGGGTCTTGGGCGCCGGCCAGCTGGGCGCCATGCTGCAAACGGCGGGTCGCCCGCTCAATCTGGATGTCCGCCCGGTAGCGATCGATGCCAGTGAAGCACCGGCACTGGATGCACGGGATATCGTTACCGCCGAGCGCGAACAGTGGCCCGAATCGGTAGCCACCCACGCCCTGGCGCAACATCCTCGCTTCATCAATAGCACGGTGTTCGGCCGCCTGGCGGATCGCAAAACTCAAAAAACGCTGATCGACGAACTGGGTCTGGCCACCGCGCCCTGGGCCCATGTCGATGAATCAACCCAGGCAGTTGATCTGCACCATAAGTTTGGCGAACGGGTTCTGCTGAAGCGCCGCACCGGCGGCTATGACGGCAAGGGCCAGCACTGGTTGCATCAATCCCGCCAGGACGAAATTCCTGACAATTGGCACGAGCAGGCCATTGCAGAACAGGCCATTGCCTTCGACGAAGAAGTTTCTCTGGTCGGCGCGCGCAACGCGGCGGGCCATTGTGTGTTTTACCCGCTCACCCTAAACCTGCACGTTAACGGCATCCTGCTCGGCTCCGTATCGCCTCTGCCACGCCTGGCCCATTTGCAAGCGCAAGCCGAAAAGATGCTGGAGACACTGTTGCAGCATCTGAATTACGTGGGCGTGATGGCCATGGAATGTTTCCGTGTCGGGGACCGCCTGATGATCAACGAACTGGCGCCACGCGTGCACAACAGCGGCCACTGGACCCAGGCTGGCGCTAGCACCAATCAATTTGAGTTACACCTGCGCGCCATCACCGATTTGCCGCTGGGTCTGCCGACCATTAAAGGCCAGAGTGTGATGGTGAATCTGGTGGGGACTGAGCGGAATAATCAATGGCTGGCGGTGCCGGGGACTGAGCTGGTGTGGTATGGCAAGGAGGTGTTGCCTGGCCGGAAGGTGGGGCATATCAATATCACTCATACTGATAATGTGGCTATTCGTGGGTCGCTGGAGGCGCTGCGTTCGCATTTGCCGAGTCATTACGGCGAAGTTATCGATTGGTTGGTGCAATCGATTAATTGATATTTGCTGTGCAAAGAATTCAAGGATTGGGCTTCGTAATCCGTTTGTCATTAGGGGAGGCGTTTCGAAAACGCATAAATACATCCCTGTAGCTCCCTCAAGTCATCCTTGACTTGAGGGTTTCGAAACGCCTCCCCTAACGCCAAACTCCCCCATCGTGAAGCGGCAAGCCTGTCAATATTTACGTCCTGGGCTTATTGATTAAGTTCGCTTAAACAAACGTTGAATCAAGCTCACGATCAGCAATATCACCGCACCAACCAAAATACCCGCCACAGCATTAAATACCGTTGCCACCAGCGCGCCGGTAAAGCCCTCATGTGCAACAGGAATCGCTTCAAGCCAGTGATGCAAAAACGGTAAGCCGTGAACCAGGATGCCGCCACCCACCATAAACATAGCTGCGGTACCGACGACCGATAGTGTTTTCATCAACCAGGGCGCGGTGCGTAAAATGCCAGCGCCGAAGCCGCGTTGAAATCGTGCCGTAAAACTCTCGCCGGATTTTTTTTGCAGGTACAAGCCTGCGTCATCAAGTTTCACAATGGCTGCCACCAGGCCGTAAACGCCGACAGTCATGATGATGGAGATCACCACCAGCACGCCCAGGCGCCCCACAAAATTCATCGCCTCGGCGGCGCCCAGCGTTATCACGATAATCTCGGCCGATAAGACAAAATCTGTGCGGATAGCGCCTTTCACTTTTTCTTTTTCCAGCGCAAGCATGTCGATATCGGGATTAACCAACGCCTGGGTGAGTTCGGCATGATGGTGTTCTTCTTCTGCGCGATGTAAAAATTTATGCGCGAGTTTTTCACAGCCTTCAAAACATAAAAAGGCGCCGCCCAACATCAGCAGCGGCGTGACCGCCCAGGGCATAAGCGCACTGATCAGCAAGGCTGCCGGTACCAGGATAATTTTGTTGCGCATTGAACCTTTGGCAACGGCCCATACCACCGGCAACTCCCGCTCAGCCCTGACGCCGGTCACCTGTTGCGCGTTGAGCGCGAGGTCATCACCCAGCACGCCGGCGGTTTTTTTGGTGGCGACTTTGGTCATCACCGCGATGTCATCGAGTACTGTTGCAATATCATCCAACAGCGTTAATAAACTACCACCAGCCATACTGAATGTCCTTGTGAAACAAAATAATGGAAGCCGCCAGGGTGTCATGGCGGCACGAACAGGTTTGGTTGGGGGGATGCTAGCAGCTTGGGCGAGGACTATCCAGATGATGAGCTTTCAATAAAACTGTTCAGCGTGAGCCGCCCTTGGCGCGGATCCGGCGATAGCCCGGCGGCGGTGGATATATCGCCGGAATGCAGTGAGCAGCTGCGATAAATTAACGCGCGATTAAAGCGCACCTGGATGCGGGCAATGCGCTCGAACAAACGGGTATTGCCATTGATGTAATCGCGGCCGGCGGTGTCATCAGCCATGACTTCCTGTTTCAATATCTTAAAGTAATGCGCCAGCCTGTCGCTGGTAACCGTTTCGTAGCCCGTGCTGCGATGACGATAGAAGGAGGTGCCACCGAACTTTTCGTCACACAGGTAATGCACCACTGCAAATTGATGCGCGGCATGATTATCAATATGCGGTACACATTGGATGGGGCGCAGTTGCTGCGGTGGTGTAGTCGTGAGGGAAAACGCCGACAGGCGCACCTGTGGTTCAAGTTGATCCGGTAAACCGAATACTTCGCGCAGTATCGGTTCGATTTTTTGCAATAACCGATCCGGATACGTATTACTGATGGGTTTGCGAATACCGGGGTAATAATCTGTCGGTTGCGCTACAAACGGTGGATCGGCCTCGGCAAGGGCAATCAAGGCTTCCGGGTCATCAATGACATTATCGACCACCACCAGGGGTTGAGCCTCGTGGCCGAGGGCGTGAACATCGTAGTCCACGCCGGCCGCCTCAGGAGGCTGAGGCAAGCCGCGCATTTTTCTTTTCAACCAACGAATAGAGATGCCCCAGGGAAGTGATCAGGGTATAGATGGGCTTCAGATATCCCTGCTGATGCAGCTGCAACACGGCAGCGTCATCCAGCGCGGCAAGTTTTTCTTCATCAATGGTGTACAGGCCTTGCACGCGCTGCTCCTGTTGATTAACAAAGGTAATGTTAAAAGACATTGGCATTAACAGTTTGTGTTGCAACAGGGCTTCAATAAATAGCTGCGTGTGTTGCTCACCCTCAATCAGTTGCGCCAGCATGGCTTTTACCTTGCGCAAAAATGCTGTTTCCTCGCCCTGCTCATTAAAGATGGCTTCGCCTTGTTCACGCGTCAGGCATTCACTGTCCGCATCGATACAAATCACGGTTTTGTCATCTTCTTGTCCAACAAAAAATGGCTGGCGCACAATATTCAGCGGTGTGTAAATACCTTGCCAGCGATCGCCATCCCAAAAAAGATTTTCGTGTTCTTCAAATCCCAACAGGGCCACACACACGAAGCGCCCCGTGTCACTGTACTTGGTAAACGCAATCGGGTATTGCACCGCCAACTTGAGGAATTCGCTCATCACCACCGGCACCATGCGCTCCTTGGCTCCCTGCGCTTCAATCCGGCTTTGATCTACGCGAATATGACGATGAAGATTATTGTGTAATGAAACAAACTTGGCCATCTGGTCATTCCAATTCAGTTAAAGAGTTTGCAAACCGTATTGATGAATCCGCTTTAATAATTCGCGATTGCCAGGCAACTGGCGCAAGGCCTGCTCGATATGCTTACGGTTTTTTTGTAATTGCTCGCGTGCTTGCGCTTCATCCCAATGGTGTTGCTGAAACGCCGTATCGGTTTCAAAACCCATACCGTAGAGCACGTACTGATAACTCGCCGCCGGAAAGACTTCGTTGTTACTGGTGAAGTCGTGATCCCAGGGTGACTGATAACGCCACAACTGCATGAGTTCCTGCAAGGTTTCCGGGATCGTCTGCGGATCGCGATTATCAATCCAGAAGGCATTATCCGTGCGCTTGCTGAGGATGTAATGCAGTTTCAGAAAATCAATTATCCGTTGCCAGCGATAGCGAAAGGTATCATTAAATCGCTTGGCGGTGATATCCATAATAGCGCGGCACGCCGGTAATTGCTCCGCGATCATGGTTGCCGATAGTTCCACCAGCACCAGCGCCGAGGCTTCCAGTGGCTCCAGAAATCCCGCCGACAAACCCACGGCAACGCAATTATTTTTCCAGAATAATTGCCGGTGGCCTGACTTGATCGGAATACGCCGCACCGCCGACTCATCAAACAATGGCCCGACATAATCCGCCAGGCGTTGCAACGCTTGCGCTTCTGTCGTGTAGTTGCTGGCATACACATGGCCAATACCGCGACGA
Organism: Cellvibrio sp.; assembly: GCA_035490615.1. Taxonomy (GTDB): domain Bacteria; phylum Pseudomonadota; class Gammaproteobacteria; order Pseudomonadales; family Cellvibrionaceae; genus Cellvibrio. The sequence continues at coordinate 975 of DATJLH010000012.1, read as the reverse complement.
TGCTGCAAGCCAATATCCCAAATCCACCCTGCCTCCTGCGCGGTGGAGATGGTATGCGATGCAATGGGCGCATCTTCGTCCGTGTAAGGTACCTGTACCGCCAGGGCGCGATCAATAAACAACACATCGCTGCAATCTACCCAGGGCACATCGAAATGTTTACCCAAGAGCAACGAAGAAAAACCGGTGCAATCAATAAAAAGATCGCCCTCTATACGACCAGCCTGCTGTGTTTCAACGGCAGCGATATCACCATTTTCTGCTGAGTGAACAGCCGTCACATCGGCAAGAATATGTTTTACACCCAATTTTTCGCAACAATGCTTTTGCAAAAACGATGAAAATTTTCCGGCATTTAAATGGTAGGCGTAGTTCGCCATCGCGCTAAATTCCGGCGTGGTGATCGTCTTGGGTGCCAAACCCTGCTCACAGATTGCTTCCTGAAAACAAACCGCGGCGGAAAATGATTGTCCTTCCAGCCCGTTGTGGCGATGCTGTTGCCAGTAAGGCGCGAGGTTAACCTTGCCAAAACCTTGAGGAAGCATTAAAGGGTGGTAATAAAAATCCGTATCTGACCCATCAACCCAGCGCGCAAACTTTGCGCCTTGCTTGAAAGACGCATCGCACTCGCGAATGAAATCGGTTTCGGAAATACCCAATTTGATTAAGGTATTGCGCATAGTCGGCCAGGTACCCTCACCAACTCCAATAATTGGTATGTTGGGTGATTCGATTAACATAACTTGAACACCATCCGGCTGATTGGCTTTGTGCATGGCAGCAATACGGCCAGCGGTGATCCACCCCGCCGTTCCACCACCAACAACCACAATGGATTTTGTTGTTTTATTCATTATTCTTTCATTTTTTCCAAACGATACATTGTTTGCGCCATGGGGCAGGAATAGCGGTGAGCATGCGAGACTCGCCGTGAATACATCCCTGTAGGCTCATCACCGGCATCCATGCCGGCGA
>DATJLH010000011.1:0-4332 GCA_035490615.1 Cellvibrio sp. | reverse complement strand
CCAGACACCCGGTGCCCCGGATTTCTATTTTCTTGGTATAGGCGGCGACGGCACACAAGAAATTTTTTATCGCGAGCTAAAGTTCGTGCAGCAGGTGCTAACTGACAAATTTCAATTGGGTGAGCGTTCCCTCCTGCTGGTCAACAATCTGCGGGCGGCCGATCAGCATCCGCTGGCGACCCGCATCAGCCTGCAGCGGGGCGTGGCGGCCGTAGCGCAAAAAATGGATCCCGCGCAGGATGTGCTGGTGGTATACCTCACCAGTCACGGCTCTGAGGATCACAAGATTTACACAGCAATTCCAGGGCTGGAATTGCCTCCCATCGCCAATACCGAGCTGGCGGAAATTCTCAATCAGGCGCCAGTTCAATGGAAGATCGTAATAGTCTCCGCCTGTTATTCCGGTGGTTTTATGCCGGGATTACAAAACGACAATACCCTCGTTATCACCGCCTCCCGTGCGGATCGGCAGTCTTTCGGTTGCGACGACAAGAATGAGATGACTTATTTCGCGCGGGCCTATTTCAAGGAGGCACTAGCGCAGACGCCGGATTTTATCCAAGCGTTCGAGCGGGCGCAGGTCTTGATAAAGGAGTGGGAGGAAAAGGATTTTCCTGACGACGAGCGCTCGGAGCCGCAGATTTTTATTGGGGCGAAAATCCGGGCGCATCTCAGTGGGCAGAATAAATAAAAACGTGGTCTGCTTCCTGCGTATCAAGCAATTTCGGATGAGATTGGTGTTCTCCGAGCTTGTTGCAATCGAATATTAGACCGAGAGGTAGAGCCTCCGCCGATGCGCGGCCTATTAGTTGCGCATTTATTTAGCCATGATGACAGTGTTCGAAATTGCCAGGAAGCCATCAGCGGTCCAATCGGGATACGCTTCTTTGAAGGAGCTGGCCTCATAATCCTGACCTTTTAATCGGGATACAGGGGGCAGCCGCACGTGCTTGTTCAACACCACACTGCATGGAATGACGGGTAGCGCGTATTGTGCTGATATCTTCTTGCCTTTAATTTTATAGCTGTCACTTACATAAAATGCTGATCTGCGTTCCTCGCCCGGTAAGACGATAATAAATGAGTCGGGCCACATCAGATTTTTTAAGTCATCTTGGTCGCCAATAAACTTGAGCGACCGGTCATTTTCATCTTTGATCATTAAGAAATCCCCTATCGCTTTAAATTTGAAGTCGTCGCTTCTTAAGCACTGAGGGACATCCGATAGATTTTGATACTTGACGTCGATCTTGTGTTTGTGCTCGCCGTTGTAATTCAAGAAAAGCAAGAATTGTTGGGCGTCTGAATGCGCGTGTGTAGAAAGCATCCAAAGCGCCGCGATTATGAATATCAGCTTCATTCGAACCTCGTTAACATTCGTTCGGATAGGCAGAGCAAGCGTATGTATCTGCGTTTCCCCAAGCCTCTTTCTCGGAAGAGTGCTGGTTGCTTGGATCCCGTAGTGATCGCCAAAGAATCTGGCAGTGTGACCACCCTCGTGAAGTATGATAGCTTCTCTCCAGCTGTCAGTTCTTCGTGAATCGAAAAATCCTGCGTTAAGGTTTATGCTATTCGAAGCCCACACTGGCGGCAATGTTGTCACATACGCGGCAACTTCTTTGCCATTTTTATCTGGCCGATCGTTGCCTGGTTTTAGTGTCACCCCTTGCCCTCGTTCGCCTATCTGACGCACAATCTTGTTTAATCCATTTGCCAACTTGGTTAGACCTGCAGCACTTCCTAGCGCCTTATTGATTTTCGTCAGCTCGTTGAGCTCCTTTCGATCAGATTCGGAAAGAGTTCCACTTTTTACTTTTCCAGCTAACTTGGTTACCGCCGACTTTAAAGACTCTGCCGTTTCTCTTGCGCCATCGGCTGCTTTTTGTGCCGTTTCGCAATCAGTGGAATTCATAGAAGAGGCGCATTTAGCGTAAGCGGTTGATAAAACACACCCTAGCCATGGACGGCGCGCTCATTAAAGATACCTTCAGATTTTCTGACGAAGGTATCTGCAATGGAACAACCGCTAACAAACAAACAGCAATTCTGGCGGGAGCACGTGCTCGCTGCACAGCGCAGCAATCTGAGTTACGCCAAATATGCCAAAGAGCATGACCTGAGCGTTCAGGCGCTGTATTCCTGGTCGACGACGCTGCGGCGCAAAGGGCTACTCGAAACGGTGACCTCGGCTTTTGTGGAATTGAGAGCGGATCAGGTTCCCTCGGATCCCGCTCCGCGCTTGCCGGTTGAGGCCCGTGTGCGGCTGGCTAACGGGGTCGAGTTAGAACTGACCGCGCTGAACGAGCACACGCTGCGATGGCTAGCCTCCCTATGATGCAGCTGGCTGCTCATCCAAAGGTCTTTCTCCACAGAAGGCCAGTGGACTTCCGTAAGCAGATTAACGGATTGAGCCTCATCGTGCAGGATAGTCTCCAGCTCGACCCGTTTGCCGAGGCCCTGTTTGTTTTTATCAACCAGGGCCGCAACCGCATCAAGATTTTGTACTGGCAAAAAAATGGCTTTTGCCTTTGGTTGAAACGACTGGAGAAAGAGAAATTCGCCTGGCCGCGACAGCAAAATTCCGAAACAATTATCATTAGCACGCAGGAGCTGCAATGGTTATTGGATGGCTTCAATATTTGGCAATCGCCGCCCCACCAAACGCTAAAATTCGCTTCCGTTTAATCCCTTCCGTTTTTATAATTCCGCCATGGCGGAATCTTCTATTGCACAATTACCCGATGATATCGACGCGCTAAAGGAATTAATTTTAGTGCGCAATTCTGCATTGGCGGAGCGCGATAAAAAGATCGCCATCCTGGAAGAATACGTCCGCTTCCTCAAATTCAAGCGGTTTGGCAGCAGCAGTGAGCGGTTTACTTCCGATCTGCAGGAATCCCTCTTCAACGAGGCCGAGCAGCTGGACCAACAGGAACCTGTCGAAGGTGAGCCTGCAGTAGAAATCCCCTCCGCGTCACTGACCGAAGACAAAGCAGCCAACCATGAAACCAAGGCCCGTCCCGGCCGCCGCAAGCTGCCCGAGCATCTACCTCGCTTCAAGGTCGTTCACGAACTGCCCCAGGCCGATCGTCAGTGCTCCTGCGGCTGCGAATTGGAAGCCTTCGATGAAGTGATCAGTGAGCAGCTGGGTATCATTCCCGCTGAGCTCTATGTGATTCAGCACTGCCGTAAAAAGTACCGCTGCGCTCAGTGTGTGGCGCATGGGCCGGTCACTGCGCCTTTGCCTGCTCAACCCTTCCCCAAAAGCAATGCCAGCCCGGAGCTGATGGCAGAAGTGACCGTATCCAAGTTTCTGGACGGACTGCCGTTTTACCGCCAGGAACAAATCTGGAAGCGCATGGATATCGACCTGCCGCGAGCGACCCTGGCCCGCTGGAGCATCGAAGCGGGCAAGCTTGCTCAGCCTTTGATCAACTTGCTGCGGGAACACCAATGGTCATCGGAGGTGATGCACATCGATGAAACCCCGGTGCAGGTACTGAAAGAACCGGATAAACCGCCAGAGGGGCATAAATACTTTTGGGTAACGGCCAGCGGTCCGCCGAACCGGTTGATCTACCTTTTTCACTACGATCCCTCCCGCGGCAGTGCGGTGGCGGATGCGTTGTTGGAAGGCTTTCGTGGCACTGTCATCTCGGATGACTGGTCGGTATACGCTCGCGTGTGCGAGAAGCGCCAGCTGACGCATATTGCATGCAATGACCATGCGCGGCGCAAATTCGATGAAGTTCTGAAGTCGGAGCCCAAAAGCAAAAGCGGCAAGATGAGCAAAGCGGCCATGGCGTTGAATTATTATCAAAAGCTGTACGCGGTGGAGCGGAAGATCAAGGAAAAATCCGTAGACGATCGGCAACGCATTCGACAGGCGGAAGCTGTCCCAGTCTGGAACCAGTTTATCGAATGGATGGAAAAGCACATCCATCAAACCACTCCAGAATCCAAGTTTGGCAAAGCGCTGCACTACGCCTACAAGCTGAGGGACAAGTTGCGTTTTTACTGCGACACAGGGAATCTGCCGATTAGCAATCAGGTAGCGGAAAACGCGATCCGGCCGTTCGCGATCGCGCGGAAGAATTTTTTGTTCTACGACACGCCTAAGGGCGCTTCGGCGAGTGCGAATTTATACAGTTTGATCATGACCGCGAAAAGCCATGGGCTCGATCCTTTTTATTATCTGGCGTATGTGTTCAAGCATCTGCCCGGTGCTCAATCGCTCGAGGATGTGGAGAAGCTGCTGCCGTGGAACGTGACCAGCGATCAAATGAAACAAGGCTTTGGGGTTGTCAACCGGGTGCTTTGCTGAGCGCTTAC
>DATJLH010000010.1:0-2742 GCA_035490615.1 Cellvibrio sp. | reverse complement strand
AGTTGCCGGCAGGGTCGAAGACGAAGTGTTCGTTTAAATCGCCTTCGGTGCGTTTGAGTTTGTCCACCATGTCGTAGACGTAACGCACTTCCCAGCTACCGTCTTTAAAGCTGCTCAAGTTACCAAAAGGATCGTATTGGTATTCGCGGTTGATCAGATCATTTTTTTGCTGACGATGGATAGCGTGTTGTTTCGCCAGGCGCCCCATGGGGTCGTAGTCGCTGTGGGTAATGATGTTGCCCTGGATGCGATTCAACTCGCGTCCAAAGTCGTCGCGCTGGATCTGCGTAATCGCAGCGCCATTGAACAGCACCTGCTGCAAACGATCAAAATGATCGTAGGTGTAATCAATAGCTTCGCGTCCCGGTAGTTGGAGTTTTTTCAGTTGCCCGTTGGCCGTGCGCTGGTAGTGAATATCCACCATGCGGTCGCTGATGCGCTGGCGCTTTTCGTTAAGGTCGCTGTGGTGCTCTTTGATTAAAAACCCCAGGCGATCATATTGAAATGCGAGGTATTGGTGGCTGTTGTAGGTTTCGGTCAGGCGGCCGACCGGGTCGTACATATAGCGGCTGTATTCCGCTGTCGCATTCGGATTTTTTAGCGCGCGACTGGTTTTGGACAGCATGCGCCCGAGCGGGTCGCGTTCAAATTCGGTGACGATCTCGCCGGCATCCAGATGTTTAATCAAGTGGCCGGCTTTGTTGTATTTGTAGTGCTGGACGCGCCCATCAAAGCCCACTTCTTTAACCAGGCGTTCATTGCCATCGTAAACGAATTGGTAGTCATCACCATTTTCGTTAATCAGCCGCGTCAGGTTGCGTTCGTTGTCGTATTCATAGCGGAGGCTGTTGCCTTCCGGGTCGGTGCGGCGAACTACCTGGCTCAAGCCATCGTATTCATATTTTGTGACGCGCCCGCGCCGGTCGCTGATGCGTTCGACCTGGCCATTGGCGTTGTATTGGATATCAACTTTTTCGCCGCCGGGATACGTCACCCGCTCCAGATCGCCGCTGTCGTTATAAAAATAGCGCGTCGTGCCGCCGTGGTGGCGGCTGGCGAGCCACACATCCATCTGCACGATCTGGCCCAAGGCGTTGTATTTAAAACTTTGCTTGTGGCCCGCCGGGTTAATCACCGCCGTCAATTCGCCGGCAGCATTCCATTCGTAACGGGTAATGCGTTCGCGCGCATCCAGTTGTTGGCTGAGCAAACCCTGCGCATTGTAGCGATAACGCGTGATCTGGCCGTCCGGTGCGGTGAGGGTATCAAGCAAGCCACGCGCGTTGTAACTGCGGCGCCAGAGCGCACCGTCTTTATCGGTGGACGTGAGCAGCTTGCCGTGAAAAAAATAACGCGTCTGACGCTGATCGAGCGCGTCAATGACACCGATTAAATTGCATGCACCGTCGTAGGCATAACGGGTGGTATTGCCTTCAGGATCGGTGTAGCTGGCAAGCAGGCCATTGTCGTAAGAGTAACGATGGGTGTTGCCTTCATTATCAATTTCTTCGGTGATCAACCCGAATTCGTTGTAGGTGTAATAAGACGTGTAGCCACGACTGTCGGTGGCCTGACTGCGATTATTGTCCGGATCCCATTGAAAGCGGTAATCGTAGATGCCCTTGTCGCCCCAGGCGCGTAAACAACGCGCTTGCGTGTCTTCGCCATCCCATTCGTAGTAATAACTGAATCCGGTGGCCAGGGTGCGGCGGCTGAATAAATGATGGTTATAGGCATAGCTTTCGCCGCGCCCGGCTGCATCGCGATGCGCGATCAGGTCACCTTCGTCGCTGTAGTCGTATTCGGCTACCACACGACTTTGTTGCGAGGCACTGTCTTGCAGGGTGATGCGACTTACGCGGCCATGGGCATCGCGGGTGAATTGCAGCGCCTTGCCCCAACTTCCCGCCACGCGGATTAACGCGTTGTAGGCGTCGTAGTGCAGGTTAAGCACAAAACCCTGCTCGGCCTCGCCGGATGCCTGGCGGGCTTGATACGCGGGATGTTGTATCTGGGTCAGGCGGAAGGCACCGGTTTGACCGAGGCGCGTGAAGACTTTGTGCGGCTGGCCTTGTTTGCGCAGCACGTAGGCATCGTAGGAGATGGCGTCCAGGTCCATCTGCTCATTCAGTAATTTGCTGCGCTGGTACGGGCGTGGGCGTTTAAATGTAAGGATGCGGCCTTCGTCATCACTCAGCTCGACCGTATGGTGGCCTTCGTATAACCGCTCGCAACCACTGTGCGTCCAGCCATGACCCAGGCCGATATCGCGGCTGTGGCCGGTACGATAAGTACGTTTCCAGGTGAAGGGCAGCGGGCCAGGCAATGTAAAGTCAGTGAGGCTTAGCAGCTCCTCTCCGGAGATCATGCTGATAGGGCAGCCATTGGTGCAGGTGTTGGCAACCGCGGCAGCGCCTTCGTTAGCGGTGTTGGATACCTTGCCGGGCTGGACGCTGGTCACGGCATTGTGGTCCGAGCAGGTCTCGCTGGACTCCGCCGTTACCGCATGGGCTTTGACGTCTTCTTTGGGGGGCGGCAGTGAATCAGAAGCACTGCTCTTGCCCCCGCCTTTCGCGCTGCGATGCCCGCGAAATTCGGTACCCGCCGTTGCGTCAGGCTGGGGCGTTACGGGCACTAACTGCAGCTTTTTGCTGTTCAGGGCGCTGCCGACTTCCTGCTGGATCTTCTCCTGGGAGGGCGGCACCGGCTGCTTGGGAAACAATAATTTCCACACTTCCGCCC
>DATJLH010000009.1:0-12563 GCA_035490615.1 Cellvibrio sp. | reverse complement strand
ACATCGCGGCTGGCGCCAGCCGGCATTTGTTTGCAGACAAACCCACCTTTGGCCCCATTGGGAACGATCACCGCATTTTTAACCTGCTGGGCTTTCACCAGCCCCAGGATTTCTGTGCGATAGTCCGGCATGCGATCCGACCAACGTAAACCGCCCCGGGCAACCTTACCGCCGCGCAGATGTACCCCCTCCATGCGCGGTGAAAACACATAGATTTCATAAAGGGGTCGCGGTGCAGGAATATCCGGCACCTGCCGTGGACTAAACTTCAGTGAGAGATAATCTTTTTCCCTGCCTTGCGCGTCGCGCTGGAAATAATTAGTGCGCAAACTCGCGTCCATCATCGCCAGGTAACGACGCAGGATACGGTCCTCGTTGAGGTTGGCCACACTGTCCAGCTCTTCCAGAATTTTGTTGCGCAAACGGTCAATGCGCTCGCTGGAGTCACGGCCTTCGTTGAGGCGCGGATCAAATTTGGCTTTAAACAAGGCTATCAGGTTACGCGTAACGCTCACCTGGTTAACCAGCGTATTGGCGATATAACTCTCGGTAAAATTGAATAGCGTCTGACGCATGTAACTGGCGTAGGCGCGAAACAGCATGACTTCACGCCAATTGAGTCGCGCACTCAGGATCAGGCGATTGAATACATCATTGTCAGTCTGTTTGTGCCAGATGGCGGCAAAGGCTTCCTGGAAACTTTTTTTAACGGCGTGAACATCAACGCTTTCAGTCAAACTGTACGACAGCATGAAATCGTGAAGCCAAACCACGGAGCCATCGCGCCGGCAAATATCGTAGGGATTTTCCGTGATGACGCGTAAGCCCATATGCTCAAGGATGGGTATCACATCGGATAATTCGAGCGTCGTATCCCGATGAAATATCTTGAAACGCAAGACATTATCCTCGGCACCCGCAGGCTGATAAAAACTCATCGCGATATCCTTGGCATCATGCAGCTCTGCGATGGAATCAATATCGTGTACCGCTGTGCGGGAATCGTAGGTTTCTTGATAGGCTGAAGGAAAAGCCTCACGGTATTGTTGCAGTAACGCCATGGCCTTTTCTTCGCCCTGCGCATCAAGCAAAGCATCCTGCAGGTCGTCATCCCAGGATCGGGTAATCGCTACAATGCGCGCCTGCAACGCCTGCTGGTCATAATCCAAAGCCCGATTCGGATCGACTTTAAACACCAGGTGCACCCGCGCCAGGATGGATTCAGAAAACCAGGTAGTAAATTCACATTCCTGGGAACCTAACGCCTCGCCAATCAAAGCCTGGATCTTTAAACGCAGGCGCGTGGTAAAGACATCGCGCGGCACATACACCAGGCAGGTAACAAACTTGCCGAATAAATCCCTGCGCATAAACAGGCGCACCATATAACGCTCATTAATACGTGCTACACCGGTGACCAATTCGTAGAGTTCGGCGCTGGTGCAAAGGAATAATTCGTCGCGCGGAAACGTATCGAGGATTTGTTGCAAGGCTTTACCGTCGTGACTGTCGGGATCAAGTTCACTGCGTTCAAATACCTTCGCCACCTTGGTGCCAATCAGCGGAATCCGTCGTGGACTCATGGTGTAAACTGCCGAGGTGTACAGCCCGAGAAAACGTGCTTCGCCACACATTTCGCCCATCGCGTTAAAGCGTTTCACCACGGTGTAATCCGAGTAAGCCTGGCGATGCACGCGGGAACGGACGGAGGATTTGGAAAAGGTCAGCACCTGGGGCGCCAGATGAAAACGCGCCATGCCGCTGTTGAAATGATCTACGTCGCTCACATGGGGGCCGCCGCCTTTAAGCCCAAAGATACCCAGGCGTTTATCCACGCGCTCACGCAAGACTTTCACGCCATCTTCTTCGCTCAATTCATATTCGGCGTAACCGAGAAACGTGAAATGGTTATCCACGATCCAGCGCAAGAATGCCTGGCTTTCCTCCACCTGTGCGGCTGAAACCGCATCGCGTACCAGATTAAGGTTTTCTTCCGCGTCCAGCGCGCGCTCAACCAATGGCTGATAGTCCGCCACCACGACATCCACTTCCGCCAACACAGAATCAATACCGGTCACCAGATCGTGCAGGGTTTGTTCTTCTGTGCGCAAGCTGATTTCCAGCACGATCAGGGCTTCTTTTTCCAGCTGATTGTCTTCGGCCGGCGAGCGGTGCACGAGCCTCTGTAGCTGATGATGTGCATCGCGCGCAACGGCAACCACGGTGCTTTTAATGCCGTGAATGGCGATATTGCGTCGATTGAGTTCAATGCGGATAGAGTCGACCAGAAACGGCATGTCGCGTTGCAACACCACTAATACGGTGTAAGGACACACCCAACCATCTTCTTCAAGATCGGGATTAAATGCGCGAATCTTCGGCGCCCTTCGATCATACTGCTGTAAAAATCGCCAGTACTGGAAAACTGCGCCGAAGACATCGCTGAGGTGGCGATCAGCGAGTTCTTCCAACGGATAGCGATCAAAAAATTGTTCCGCGAAGTCAAAGAACGCTTGCTCTTCCGCTGGTGATAATTGTTGTGCGGCGTATTCGCGCAATTCCTGAAAAAAGCTGGTGAAATCTTGCGTGTTGGTTAATCGTCTGTCCACAGACACCTCCCGGTGAGATCAAAAAACAACCACGGGTTATGGGACCGCAAAAAATCCATTAAATTTTGCGTGAAAGCCGTTGTGCTATCGCGCGTGGGCCTTGTGTTTAAGAATAGCTGACCTTGTGTTTAAGAATAGCTGATGAAGGCCAGCGAAGCCGTTGAAAAATTGGGGAACTGCCACCACTATGGCTGGTCTACCCAGCGTCGCAAGAATCGACCGATGCGGCTAAAGATGCAGCGGCGGTTCAACGAAAAATAAATGATCGAACAACAGAAAGGTGATTCCGACCCATGCAGGCATACCAGCAGATCCAAACGCTCAACACCTGGCTCAACAATCAAATCATCGGCCAGGAACACCTGAACCAACGACTGTTGATTGCACTATTGGCCGACGGCCACCTGCTGGTGGAAGGTGCTCCCGGTCTGGCCAAGACCAAAGCCATTAAAACCCTGGCCCAGGCGATTGAAGGTGATTTTCACCGCATTCAGTTTACCCCCGACTTATTACCCTCTGACGTGACCGGCACGGATATCTACCGCCCGGAGCACGGCACCTTTGAATTCCAGTCTGGCCCGATTTTTCACAACCTGGTCCTGGCCGATGAGATCAACCGCGCCCCGGCCAAGGTACAGTCTGCGCTGCTGGAAGCCATGGCCGAACGGCAGGTGAGCGTGGGCAGCCGGACGTATCCGCTGCCGCCCCTGTTTATGGTAATGGCCACCCAGAACCCGATTGAACAGGAAGGCACCTACCCATTGCCGGAAGCCCAGCTCGACCGTTTCCTGCTGCATGTGATGGTGGATTACCCCAGCGTGGACGCGGAGCGCCGCATCCTGCAACTGGCGCGCAATGAGGCGGCCGCTATTGCGCCGGAAGTACCGGCTACGGTCAGCCAGGCAACGCTGGAGATGGCGCGCAAGGAAATCCTTGCCATGCACATGGCGCCGACGGTTGAGGAATACATCGTCCAACTGATTAACGCCACCCGTCGTCCTGCACAATACAACGAAGATCTGGCCAACCTGATCGAATATGGCGCCAGTCCCCGTGCCACCATTGCACTTGACCGTTGCGCCCGCGCCTATGCCTGGCTGCAAGGCAAGGATTTTGTCAGCCCCGATGATGTTCAGGCCGTTATCCACGATTGTCTCCGCCATCGCTTGATTCTCACCTTTGAAGCCGAAGCCACTGGCGTTAACAGCGACCAGGCGATTGATAAATTAATTGCCGTTGTCCCCCTGGCTTAATCCATGAGCGACGCGTTATTGGATAACCTCAATCCCGCCGGAGCCTATAGCGATCTCGCGCAACTGCTGCGCCTGCGGTTCGCCGCGCAGGATCTGAAGCTCTTTGCCAAGCGGCCGGTGCGCAGTTTGTTAACCGGCGGCGAACGCACCCGCTTTCGCGGGCGCGGTATCGACTTTGAAGAAGTGCGCCTGTATCAGCCCGGCGATGACATACGTACCATCGACTGGCGCGTCACCGCGCGCACCCAGGTACCGCATACCAAGATCTTTCGCGAAGAGCGTGAGCGCCCGGTGTTTATGGTGGCCGACCAGCGCGCCACCATGTTCTTCGGCAGCCAGCGCTGCTTTAAATCCGTGTTGTGCGCGCATATCTGTGCATTGCTCGGATGGGCTGCGTTAGGCAACAGTGACCGCGTCGGTGGCCTGGTGTTTGGTGACCACACGCAACGGGATATCCGCCCGCGCCGCAGCAAGCACGCGATGCTGGAGTTGTTGCATCAATTGCAGGATTACAACCACCGCCTGCAATCCCCGATTCCACCAGCAGATGGTGTGAAGCTGGTGGATATCCTCGCGGATACCCGCCGTATCGCCAAACCAGGCTGCGCTTTATTTATCGTCAGTGACTTCCACGATTTTGATGCAGCGTGCGAGCAACAATTGTTTGAACTGGCGCGGCACACCGACGTCACGCTGGTGCACGTGTTTGATCCGCTCGAACGGCAACTGGCCAGCAATTCCATCCTGACGATCAGTGATGGTCAGTCCCGCTGTCGTATTCCGGCTAACGAGCGGCGCTTCCAGCAGGCCTACCACGACAATTATCAAAAACATTTGCAGGACTTAACCCGCAGCTGTCAGCGCCTGAATCTGTCCCTGTTGTCTTACGCCACCAATGACGACATCCAACATTTGCTGCGCGAGCGCTTCGGCAAAAACAGCCCGCGCCGCCGCTAGGTTTCAGACACGATGGAAAACATGGACCCACTTGCTCAACTGAAAGACATTCACTTGCCCGAAGCCGTCGGCATCTGGCCGCTGGCCTGGGGTTGGTGGGTGTTATTAATCTTGCTGGTGCTGGTCGCGCTGGTTGCCTTTTGGTTACATCGCCGTCACCGGCAACGCAATCGCTACCGCGCCGCCGCACTCGCGGAATTGCAACGCGGCACGCTCGCGGTAAAACAGGACCAACAGGTCGCTACTTATTTACAGCAAATCAGCATTATTTTGCGTCGCGCCGCGTTAAGCGGTTGCGGCGATAGCTATCAGGCCAACCTTAAGGGTGAGGCCTGGCTGCGCTGGCTGGATGATCAATGCCCGGAGACCCGTGACGGTTTCAGCAAGGGAGCCGGACGCGCGCTCTTAACCGGTCCTTATGAGGCCAAGCCGCAAGCCGATATCGACGCCTTGCAACCGCTGGTGAGCCTGTGGCTGCAAAAACATCGCAATCAATGGCAGAAAACGCCGATCAGAAAAACGAAAGAAACGTTATTGCCGACGCGCGCGCAACCGGAAGCGCCCGCTGATAACCCACCTGCTGATAAACAATCCGCGAATAACAAGGAGACCCGCAATGCTTGAGTTGCAATGGCCCTGGTTATTACTGCTGCTTCCGCTGCCGTTATTTGCCCGTCTGTTGCCGGCGCAGCAGCGCCAGGAAGCGGCTTTGCGCGTACCTTTTTATCGCAGTGCCGCCGCCTTGCAAGACGCCACCAGCCTGCATACGCGCAAGGGCCCACTGAAGATTCTGTTGTTGTGGTTCATCTGGTTGTGCAGCTTATTGGCCGCCAGTAATCCGCAATGGGTGGGCGAGCCGGTGAGCTTGCCCGGCAGCGGGCGCGACCTGCTGATGGCAGTGGATATTTCCGGCAGTATGCAAATTGAAGACATGACCTACCTGGGTAAAAACATCAATCGCCTGCAAGCCATCAAAATTGTCGTGGGCGATTTTGTGGAGCGGCGTAAAAGCGATCGGTTGGGTTTGATCCTGTTCGGTAGCCAGGCCTATTTGCAGGCACCGCTCACCTACGACCGCAACACCGTCAATCAACTGTTGCAGGAAACCCAGATTGGTTTTGCCGGCGAGAAAACCGCCATCGGTGATGCCATTGGCCTGGCAGTAAAACGCCTGCGCGCCCGCCCTGATGCCAGTCGTGTGTTGGTGTTATTGACTGATGGTGCGAGCAATTCCGGAGAATTGACACCGCAGCGCGCGGCCGCTCTGGCGCTGAAAGAAAACATCAAGATTTACACCATCGGTTTCGGTGCTGACGAAATGATTGTGCCCGGTCTATTCGGCGCGCGCCGCGTCAATCCGTCGCAAGATCTCGATGAAGACACCATGCGCGAAATTGCCGAGCAAACCGGCGGGCAATATTTCCGGGCGCGCAACCTTGAAGAATTGAGCAATATCCATCATCAACTGGATTTGCTGGAGCCTATCGAATTCGATGAAGAAACCTTCCGTCCGGTGCAGGCATTATTTTATTGGCCTTTAGGTGTGGCTTTTGTGTTGAGCTTATTGTGGGCCTTGGCGAACTGGTGGCAACAACGCGCTACACCTTTTTACGCGCCGGACAATGCACCGAACAATGTATCGAACAATGTATCGAAAAATGCATCAACAACGCGCGGGGAGGTATCCCGATGAGCACCTGGGAGATGATCCTCACGCAATTTCACTGGCTGCGCCCGCTCTGGCTGTTAGCGTTGATTCCCGCAATTTTGTTGGGCATTGCCTTGTGGCGACAAAAGCGTGGCGCGCATCAATGGCAACAGGTTATTGCACCGGAGCTCTTGCCGTTTTTAATTGATGGCGACACAACGCGCGCGCATCGCTGGCATATCTGGGCGATGATCGCAGCCTGGATTATTGCCGCCCTGGCCATGGCTGGTCCGGCGTGGGAAAAACGTCCTATGCCCGTGCAAAAAAATCAGAATGCACTGGTACTGATCCTCGACCTTTCGCCATCGATGTTGACTGAAGATATCAAACCTTCGCGCCTGATCCGCGCGCGCCTCAAGATCGCCGATATCCTGCGCGAGCGTAAAGATGGCCTGACCGCGTTGATTGTTTACGCCGGCGAATCCCATGTAGTGACCCCGCTAACTGACGACACGGCCACCATCAATAGTTTATTGACATCGCTCCATCCCAACATCATGCCCCTGCCCGGCAGCAATACTGAATCTGCTGTCACCTTAGCCTTGCGCCTGTTACAGGATGCAGGCTTGCAGCGCGGCGATGTGTTGTTGATCACCGATGGCGTAGTGAGCGAGGCCCAGACCGCGATCAAACAACAACTCGACAATAATGTGCGCTTATCCATCCTCGGTGTCGGTAGCGATTCTCCCGCGCCGATTCCCGGCAACAACGGCGGCTTTGTACGCGACAGCAGCCGTGCCATTGTCACCACCCAATTAAATAGCAGTGAATTGCGTTCACTCGCGCAGCAAACCGGCGGGCGTTACAGCGATCTGACCAACGACAAACGCGACATCGAAACCTTGCTCGCCCTGCCCTCACCGTTAGTCGACGAAAGTCGCGCTGTAGATCGTGAGTTTGATACCTGGCATGACAATGGCCATTGGTTAGTCTTTTTATTATTGCCGGTGGTGTTTTTCTGTTTCCGTCGCGGTGTATTGCCAGTGTTGTTATTGGTCCCTGCGCTGTCACTGTATACGCCGAACAGCCAGGCGTTTGAGTGGCGTGATCTTTGGCTTACCCAGGATCAACAGGGTCAGCGTGCCCTTGAACAAGGCGACGCCGCCAGCGCGGCAGAGGAATTTGAATCGCCCGAGTGGAAAGGCAGTGCGCAATATCGTGCGGGCAATTACGAAGCCGCCGCCAAAAATTTTGCGCAAAGTGACACCGCCCAGGCACATTACAATCGCGGCAATGCCCTGGCAAAATCCGGCGAATTGGATGAAGCCTTGAAAGCCTATGATGAAGCCTTAAAACGCGATCCCGATCTGGCGGATGCCGCAAGCAACCGCGCCTTGGTTGAAGCGCTGAAGCAACAGCAGGAACAACAACAGCAACAAGATCAACAAAACCAGGACGGCGAGAATCAGGAAAATCAGGACAGCGAACAAAAGCAGGATCAACAACAAAATTCGTCCGAGCAAAACAACGAGCAACAAAACCAGCAGGACCAACAACAGAATCAAAGCGATAAGCAACAGCAAGGCGAGTCCGAACAAGAGCAGGATCAGCACCAGCAGGATCAACAGGATAGCGAACAGCAGAACGGTCAACAAAGCAGCGCTGCGCAACGTTCGGCAGCGGGCGACAGTGACGAGCAATCGAGCGAGCAGTCGAGCGAGCAAGCCGAGCAACAGGAACAGCAAGCCGCGCAGCAAAGTTCAACACCCAGTGAAGAAGAACTGCAAGAGATGCGTACAGCCTTGGAAGAAGGCTTGAGCGATGAAGAAAAGCAAGCGATGGAACAGTGGCTGCGACGCGTTCCTGATGATCCAGGTGGTTTGTTGCGCAATAAATTCCGTTATCAATACCAGCAGAAACGTGATGAACGGCACCGCAATATGTGGCAGACACCCACCGAGCAAGAGAATGATCGCTGGTAGCAGGCAATTGCCTGAATAGACATACGCAGAGCGTTACATCGATAAATGAGAGTCAAGGTATGAACCGATTATTTTTTTCCTCACTGATGATGCGCAGTTTTTTATGCGGATTGTTTATTCTGTTGGCGTTCAGCGCCAGCACTCGCGCCGATACCTTATCGGCCAGTGTGGATCGCGACACCATCAGTTTGCAGGAAACCCTGACACTCACCCTGCGCTTTTATGCACAAACCAGCGATTCGCCGGATTTGACATTACTGCAGAAAGATTTCGATATCCTCAACACCCAACAAAGCAACCAGATGCGCGTGATCAACGGCGATATGGAATCCTTTACCGATTGGCGCATTGCCCTTGCCCCCAAGCGGGTCGGCACACTGGAGATTCCGTCGTTCACAATTGAAGGGGCGAGCAGCGATGCAATTCCCATCACGGTGGAATCCCAAAGTCGCGCACCACAAAACGCCAGCAGCGAAGTCTTTGTTGATGTGAAAGTCAGTAAGGATAATGCCTATGTGCAGGAACAAATCCTGTTCACGATTCGGTTGTATACCTCGGTCAATTTAAACGGTGCAGAGATGACGCCGCTGGAATTGCCGGATGCGCTTGTCGTTGATCTGGGAGAAAATCAATACCAAACCAATATCAACGGTCGCCAGCACATTGTGGTGGAACGGGTATACAGTATTTTTCCGCAGCACAGCGGTGAGCTGATTATTCCGAGCTTGACGTACAATGTGTCAGTGCGCAGCGGCCAGCGCGATCCCTGGGCCGATCCCTTCGGCAACCGCCGCAGCAATCTGTTGCGCTTGCGTACTGAAGAGCAGCGCGTCAAAGTGAATACGGCTCCCGCACAATTCACCGGGCAGGATTGGCTGCCGGCCAAAGACCTGCAATTGACCGAACACTGGAGCACCGAACGGTTGAAAGTCGGCGAACCGGTTACCCGCACCATTACCCTGTCCGCCGAGGGTTTAACTGCTGGCCAATTGACCCCGTTATCGATGCCCGCGGTTGATGGGCTGACCTTTTACCCGGATCAACCACAGAATGATGACAAAACCAGTAACAAGGGCGTAACGGGCTCACGGATAGAAACTCTCGCCATTATTCCCAATCGCAGCGGTAAATTTACGCTGCCGGCTATCAGCGTCGACTGGTGGGATACCGACTCACAAGAAATGAAAACTGCCACCCTGCCAGCCAAAACGGTTCAGGTAGAAGACGCCTTAGGGAACATCACGCCCGACCCAGTGCCCGCGCCCAGCGTGGACACGCCCGCAGAAACCACACCGATTACTACCGATATGCCCAGCGCAACAACGGATGTTCGCGTGGTAAACATTGCCCCCGTTTGGCTCATCACCGTGGCGCTGATTCTGGGTTTAACTACCCTGGTGTTCGCATGGCTCTACTGGCAGGCGCGCCGCGAATTGCGAGCCATTCATTCCTTCTATATCGCAGAAAAAACCCAGGATCATGTGACTGAAACAGCAGCCTGGAATGACCTCAAACGTGCGGCGGCCAACAAGGATTATCCCGCCCTGCGCACGGCGTTGATTCACTGGGCTCAAGCCCATTGGCAAGATCCGCAACTGCAAAACCTGCAGCTCGTTGCCGAGCGTTCGAACAATGACGCCTTGCGTGTGCAACTGAAAAAGCTGGATGAGATTCTGTATCGCGGCGCTGCCGGAAATGATTGGGATAGCAGTGAATTAATCCAGGAGATCAACAACTGCCGCCGCCAGAAACATCACCGACAAAAACAACAGGATAGTCTGGCGCCCTTGTATAAAAGCTGAGTTCCACAGCACATTCAACGGCCCTGATAACGCAAGCCGTCGATATACTGGTCAAACTGCTCCATCACCCGCTCCAGTGAGCGGGTAGCCAACTGAAAATACGCTTTAGGGCTGATGGTAGGTTGATCGATTACCACATCCGTTTCTATGCAGTGCAGCAGCTGTTCAATCTCGGCACAGGCCTGCGGCGAAAGATACTCGCCTGTATGTGACGCAATTTTATTGCGCAAATGATTCAACTGAATTCGCAAGACGCTGCTGCACTCCCCTTTTGCCACCACACCGGTGCCCAAAGCACGCGCCTGGCCAATCGACTCGGCAATAAATAACAACGACCGCCATTGATGTGCAAACGCCGCTGGCGCCTTGCTATCCAGATGGTGCGCGTCGGCAATGTCTTCGATGAAATACAGGATATTGGCAATCAACTGATTGTGTTGCTTGAGGTTATTCATGGCTTCACCGGACGCATAATGGCTACTCAGGCGCGACCAGTGATCGAGGATGCTCCGCCACTTTTCATTAGCCTGCACCCACACACCCAGATTATTCACTTCCACGATTTCCTTGCGGATTTTATGCTGCAACGCCTGAATCTCTGCTTTGGCATCCTGATTACCATTGAGAAAACCCGTCGTCAGCCCGCGATGTTGTTGGACGTGCGTCAATAAAATACGCATGACCCGCACGTAATTCAGCCCTTGGTCCACGAGACGCCCCACAATGACCCGCCGGCGATGCAGACAATAAAAAATAAAGGTAATAAAAATCAGCGGCAGGAGAATAAATAACAGCGAAAATACATCAGCCATACCTTACTCCGTTAACCGTGTCAGTCGATGTAAATGCTCAGCGATTTCAGCAGCCTGTATAGCGCGCCCGCTATTTTCGTTGGCCAGGCTAGCAACGGTTTCGATATGCTGTGAAATTTCGTGCGCTGCCTGGCTTTGTTGTTGCGCGGCAACGGCAATATCGTCAATCAAACTGAACACATCGCGCGTGCGCTGATTGATAGAAGCCAATGCCGCTTCAGCACGCTCCACCTCCACCATACTCTTACCGGTTTTTTCCACCACTGAACCCATGCTGCCGCGCACCTGTTGCATGGTGGTTTGTACCTGCAGGATGTTAGTGGCGATGTCCGCCGCCGAGCCCTGGCTGCGTTGCGCCAGGGCGCGCACCTCATCCGCCACCACCGCAAACCCGCGACCGTGCTCACCAGCACGCGCTGCCTCAATGGCCGCATTCAGCGCGAGCAGATTCGTCTGCTCGGAAATCTCACCAATGATGCGCGACATGGCCGTGACCTTAACCATCAGTTCTTCCAACGCCGCAATACGCGTTTGCGTTTCCTGCGCAAGTCCGGCGACCTGTTTGACTTCATCACTCGCCGTCACCAACGCTTGCGCACCACTCTCACTCAACTCACACGCCGCCGTCGCTGCCGCGCGCGCTGACACAATTCGTTGACTGACATCATCAATACTGTGGCTGATTTCCGTAATAGCCGCTGCGCTGGAGGTGGTGGCTTTGGATTGAAACGCCGCACTGCTCGATACTTCATTGGCATTGTCCGCCAGTTCTGACGATGAATAGCCCATCTCTTTCACGGCATCGCGAAACTCGGCATTGCGTCGTTGGAAATGTTTGAAGGTTTCGCGGGTGTCATCCAACAACAGCGCAAACGCTTTAGGCAGGTAGACAGGGGAATCTATCGGTTGCGATTGGCGAATTGACGATAAGCAGGCACGCACTTGCTCAACACTGTTGTGGTAACTGCTGACCAGCCCAATCAGTAGTGTAGCGGTAGCGATGAGCGGGATAATCAACCAGAGCTGGTGGTAACCGGCTAGTAACGCCAATGCGGGGATGGCGATAAACGCAAGCATCACGCCGCACAATAATTGACTATTGACTGCACTTACCCAGTGCCCAAGCAAACGTCCCATCACTCGTCCTCGACTGCACATTTACCGTGCAACCCAACTGTTCCACTTAATCGAAGAGCCCCAAATCGGGGCGCAGAAAATATAGGAAATAAACAACATCACCATCCCTGCCCTTATTTGGGCAGGATTAGTGTGTTGTGCTTCAACTTTTGTGCCAAGAACTGAGGAGAGATATTACGGGTATGAATGAATGCACCTTGTAGTGCGTTTGTCATTAGGGCCTATGTTTCGAAAACGCATGAATACATCCCTGTAGCTCCCTCAAGTCATCCATGACTTGAGGGTTTCGAAACATAGGCCCTAACGCCAAACTCGTATTGTGCCAATATCAAGTTTTCATCAACTTTCTCTTTGAAAGCGAGA
>DATJLH010000008.1:0-14172 GCA_035490615.1 Cellvibrio sp. | reverse complement strand
CCCGCCAGTCCTTTACAGCGGTGAAACCTCCAACCAATTTATAGCCAGGTTGGCCGTAGGTACTTCCAAAAGAAGGCTGTGATCACCAGCGGTTAAGGTGATATTTACGCTCAGTGTTTGCCACACTTGTTCCCCGCCGGTTTGAATATCATCGCGGGTCATCAGCTGTGTATCATTCAAGAGTACGCGCAATTCACGATCAGTTTCTGCACTCGCCACACGTAGGTTCAATTGATAATTTCCTGCTTGCGTTACGTGCACCTTGAATTCCGCTGAGGCATTGGCGCCAGCCACAAGATCGACATAGCCGGACGTATCCGCCGTGGCACGGTGCGAGAAATTGGTTTGGCTGTGCGCGCCTTCGGCTTCAATGCGGCCGGGCAGGGTGTGACGATAATTTTCCGCCGGAATGGCCGTGTACAAACCGCCCAAGGGACTCAGTTGTCCATCACCCGCTAAGATATCAAGATAGGGGAATGCCGAGGGACCGCCGTCGGTGCGGCCAATAAACCAGGAGTACCGATACACGTTGGGGTTGTTTTCCATCCAACGTACGGTGCTTGCAAGATAATCCATCTGCTCGCCCACATTGGCCGGGCCGCCCTCATCCCAGGAAGCCCATTCCGTTACCCAAATGGGACGGTCGTAGCGTTCGAACTCACCGATAAACCATTCAAACGCGCCGGCGTATTTCATATAGCAATGCACGGCGATGTAATCCACACGGCAACCTTCACACGCTTCAAAAAATGCATCCAGATATTCCCAGGGACTCCAGTCATCCTCCGTGCCGGGAATATCTACATTGCCGGGGCTGTAATTCACCGCAGGCGCCACTAATTTTAAATTGTAGTCATCAGCAATGGCTTCCAGTCGCGGCCACAAATCCGCTGCTTGCTGGGGCGTCAGGTTGGCCTGTTCGGCAAAATTGGGTTCATTAAAACCGAGCAAATATTTTACGTTGGGATGCTCATCAAGAAATTCCCGTAGCGCGGTTTCATTAAACGCACCGTTCCAGGCCATAGGTACAAAATCGATGTCGTAGTCTTCATAGTGATCTCTCACCGACAACTCGGGTGTCACTGCCCAGTTGTACCACCAGCTTACCTTGCCTTGCATCACCGACAAATCCGCCAGTGAGTGATACCCGTAGGCCAGCCCGCGCTTTTGGCTTATAAGATTGGCCGCTGACGAAGACGATAAAGACGAAGCGTCACTCGATGCGGATGATGAAGAAACACTGCTGGAAACGGCAGCGGACGAATCATTCGAAGATACCGAGGATGATGCAGGCGCGCTCGAACTTGCTATAACGGATATTGATGACGACGCAAGTGACGATGCAGTAACAGACGAAGAGGATGCCGCCGAAGATACACTGGAGGTTGCAGAACCACCACCGGATGACGATCCGCCGCAACCACTTAATACCGCGCCGACAAATATCCATACCATGATAAAGCGATAGCGTTTGCCAACGGCAAGAGAAGCGAGCAAAGACATAAGACATTACCCTTAAAAATACGTTACATCGGGCCGGCATTAACCGTCCGATAGCGATGCCAGGTAATTGTCCGGCTGCGCCGGTGCTCTCCAGATAGCCCCTTGAAAAGGACTTTATATTATGCGCCGGTGTTACGCGCACCTTGTGGGGGTTGGATACTAAACGAAGTGGATAGACGGATTCTGTGCGCGAGTTAAACCTGTGAGCCAATTACGACGAAGCGGATGATTTACGGGTTGAACGGGAATAAAAAATCCCCGCCGAAGCGGGGATATAGAGGGGCACTACAAAAAAGTTTTTACATCAGTAACAAACCTGGAACTCCACAATGCCATCGCCGGAGCCGAAGCGTTGCATGGTGTATTTCTCAATATCAATCAGGAAACCATCACCGGCAAGGTTAGCGGTGCAGCAACCGTTGCAATCTGAATCAGCACACGCGTCATAGACTTTACCGGTAATGCGACGATTTCCCTGACGCAAGTTCAGGGTTTTCAGGCCCAGCCAATTCCAGTCTTTCATGTGCACGGCGATGATGTTGTTAGCCTCTACCCAGGACTCCGGCTGTTGACCATTCACGCCGTAGAAATACCCTGCCCATTGGCAACCGTTGTAATAAATACATTCATCGCTGCCGGGGTCAGGATAAGACTCATAATTCGTCAACCGTGCTTCATACCAATCGGTACCGCAATCGTTCGTCGGCGTAGAACTGCTGGACGATGAGCTGTTTCCGCCCGGGCAAGATGCTACAGGGTCCCAATACCAGGTACTGATGGTCGGGCTGTAACCGGGATTATCGTGTTCCGCCACGTAGAAGGCGCCGTTGTAACTCACCACAGTCCCCGCTGAATAGAAAGTGCCGGCACTCCATGTCGGGCATGAGCCGCCTGTATTCGCCGCACTGCTGGAGGAAGAGGAAATCGGTGCAGATGATGACGATGAGCTGCTGGAACTGGTTGTTGTAGCACCACTGCAAACATCATTGTATTTCCATTCCTGCCACTGGCCGGAATGGGTTTCCGGATTGGCACCTTGCGTCCACCACTGCGAGGTGTAGGACTTGCCATTGTGTTTCACTGTGGTGTTGCCGTTATACGCGGTACCACTTTGCCAGGTCGGTAAGTTGGTGCAATTTACGGCTGCCAGACTCGGCAGCGACAACAAAATGCCACAACATACTCCCACCCAAACCATTGCCTTTTTCATCATGAGAATCACCTCGATTCAGTTTGTTTTTAGTTTTGTTTTGCGTAGCGATCCTGACTTCCTGCCTGCTACTGAAAATCTCTTAAAGGATGGAGGAGCGGTGTTGTCAGAAGTGATACTTATCTTGCGAGTTTTGATACTTTCGACGCATCTCGTGAGGTAAGTCCCAGATCCTTTAAAACACGTATCCTTGAACGTCAGTTGAGCAACCGACATGGTGAAAGTCAGGCAGTTTTTATTTTCGGGCACGTTTTCCTGACTTACTCTTGAAATCACAATCGCCAACCAATATCGGCTAATACTCAGCGAAAGAGGCCGTTCCTGGTAGCCTCCGGCGTAGGTTGATGGTCGTTATCGGAGCGCATTTTAGCTGACTGCGACGGCACTAAGGCCGCCGCAGCAGTGTTGACAGCCCCAACTCAAGCGCTACACGACCCGCAGCAAGAAGTGCTATCTGATTCCTGTAGAACATAACTAACAGCATATCCAGCTCCCTCTATGGCGGAGCGAATATCATCGGCAGATGCACTGGTAGTCAGACTCACCGTTTTTTTTTGCATGTCGAAGTGTAGGTTTGCGCCACTGTCGATTTCGTCAATGGCTTGCGAAATGGCACTCCTGCAACGGGCACAGGTCATCTCTGGTACGGTTAGCTCTAGCATGACAGACCTCGTAAAATAAAAAATAATTGGTTCGGTCCAATGTTCGGACTTTCGCAGTTTCTCCCTTCCCACAGTAGGAAGGTCAAGCTACTTTCAAAACGCAGCTTCATTTATGCTGACCTTCGCAGAGATTTCTTGACCTTCCCATAATGGGAAGATTTAAAGTATGTCTTATTAAAAGAGTTGGCCGAAGCGCGTGAACGCGGATTTTTCAATATTGGCGAGGCGGCGCAAGCTTCCGGCGTAAGTGCAAAGATGATTGGCCACTACGAACTGATCGGGTTGATTCCCCCTCCAGGTCGAACGTTCACGAACTACCGAATTTATACTGAAGAAGACGTTCATATGCTGCGGTTCATCAAGCGTGCACGTTTGCTTGGATTTCCAATGAAGCAAATCGCGGTGTTATTGAGCCTGTGGCAAGACAAAGATCGCAGTAGTGCGGAGGATGTTAAATCGCCTGCTGCTCTTGCGACTTTTAATACTTTCGACGCATTCTGTAGGGGTGCTTACGTTAGGATAACTTCCATATTTTCTCCACATTTCCCCTCGCTTCGCTGGCTTACACTGTCCGACTTAATCCACGGCCACATGGCTTTCACGTAAACCGGCGTTGCCGCATTTGGCAGCAATAACCCTGGACAGAATGATGATGAAACGACTAGCCGCCCTGACGCTGATCATTGGGATGAGTGGATGCGCCTCCACATCACACCCTGTATTTTCCGAAAGTTTTTTAACCAGTATCAACGACGCCGATATGAAACAGTTTCGTTACGAAGTCGCGCTGGATGTCAATAATAAACGCATGGGGCGTGGTGGTCCGCCAGGTGGCGGTCGCGGTGGTATGAGAGGAGGTCCCGGAGGCGAGGGCGGCGATAGGGGATTCCCGGAGGGTGGCAGGCAACAAGCCCAACAAATGGGGAGTCGTATGCAGAAGAATGCAGAGGCAGCGTTAACAGAAAGGCTGGAAGAAATTCTGGCGACAACGCAGTTTTGTGAATATGGCTACTTCGTCATCGAAAAACGCGTCCAACACATGGGTGGATATATCTTCGGTGAATGTAAAGCCGAATAACGGCGAAGATGTTTTTAACAATGAGATGCTGTGCTCCGAACATTACCGGAGCACAGCGAAGGATTTCAAAACAGATTAATTACAACTGTTACTGATACCACCCAGGTTACTGCGATTCATACCCGACGCATTCATCAATTCCGCCGGGCAGGAGACTTCACGATAGCGCAGGGAAGGGTTATCCGCCGCTTCAAACCAATCCGCATACCAGCGACAACCAGCTTGCAATTCCGTTAATCCGCGCGACCCAAATACACTGTCACAACGACTGGTCACGCAGGATTTATATTGCTCGCGCGTCGCGTTGTAACCCAACTCGCTTTTACACGCTGAGAGGAAGCCACCATATTGTGCACCCAACTCCGAGTTGGAAACGCCCCACTGATTCGCGCAGCCATTAAATGCACCAACACCGCCGCCGGGAACCATGATGTCAAACTGGCCGCCGCCCACGTCGTAACCGACATTAATTGCCTGCACGATCATGGTTTTGCCCGCTAAGGCCGCCGAGCCTGGATCACCGGGCGCATTGTAAGACTGGCCGGTAAATTCCAGTTGATAACAACGCCCGCACACATCACCGCTGGACGTGGCCGCATAACCGTAAGACAGCGTGTTATTTACAGCAAAAGGCGCGAGGCCATAACAGGTATGTGCGTTACCTCCTTCGCAACTGCTGGTCGCATCAAGGTCAGACAGTACCTGGTTATTTGGGCCACAACTTTTCATTGGCTCCATTCCACTGGGCACATTGCCTGACCAGCCGCAATGAGGTTTACAGCAATCCCAGAAGCGTGTCGCATAGCCGCTGCATCCGCCGGTAATCGGCCCGATGCTGGAGCTTGCAGAACTGACACTGCTGGCAACACTGGATGATGAAGCTGGCTGCGACGAAGGTGAGCTGGACGCCGGGCTACTGGAGCCGCCCCCGACGATGCCGTAGGGCGCCGGTTGGCTGCTACAGGTGTCGCGGCCAATACAACTGCGGTTCTGTTCCCAACCCCAGCCACTGGTTTGATTGGTGCACAAGGGATAGAGCGTGCCGTACCAATTACATTGCGAACCGCTTTGCGTCGGCGCACTGGAGCTGGATCGACTACTGATCGGCGTGCTGCTGGAGGAAACAGGCGGGGTACTCGAAGCCAGACTTGAAGATGCCGCCGAGCTGGATGCCGGACTTGCGGAAGACGTGGTACCACCGCCACCGCAAACGCTGCCCGTCACCGTCGGGCGTTCTGTTGCTCCACCATTTTTACTGACCTGAAAACCGAACTCCACACTTTGGCCGGGCTGAATGGTGCCATTCCAACCCATATCGCTGGCACTGTAGGGATTGCTGCCGCTCACCCGTGCATTCCAACTGTTGGTGACGCGATTGCTTTGATATTGCCAGCTGACTTGCCAGCCTTGAATGGCAGAGGTTCGCGTATTGGTTACGCGTATGGAGGCGGTATAGCCGTCATTCCATTCATTGGCAATGATGTATTCGCAGCTTGCCTGGGCGAAGCTGGCAGAGCTAACCAGCCAGGAGAATAACCCCAGGCTGACAGACGTGAGAAAAGACGTAGCCGAGCGCATAGAAAACTCCTTTCAACCGTTGAAATTATGTTAGGTCGTCGTTGAAATCTATGCAGTGTGGATATTGCAGCGGCACATTGTGATGGAGCAGGGCGGCCACTTTCATAAAGACCGACCCATTGTAAGGAAAGAAATTCCCAAACGAAAACCGGCCACCAATCAGCGTGATGGGTATCACGCATTGCATCGGCGGCCGGTATGTTAAAAGCTCCCGCTAAACGCGGGAGCGGAGCATTACTCTACTGCACTGACAATCGCATCAACAATCGCAGGATACAGCTGATTGCCGTTGTTCCTGTCAAAGATCGCCATGCCGGCATTACCAGCGTAACCGTTATCCCAGTAAATCGGAACCAGGCCGTGATTCACCGCAGACTCGGTGATGTACTCATTCCAGTAGGTACGGTAAATCTCGTGATTGGCCACATTCGGGCGCGAGATCACACCGTATTCACCCAGGATGACGCCGATGCCCTGATCAACAAAGTTAGTCTTCATACGCTGGAACTGTGCATCAACCCAGGATTCATTGGCCCAGGTTTCGGTGGCATTAGGGTCAGTTGCAATAGCGCCCCACTGCGTGATGCTGCTGTTTTCGTTCAGCGTAAAGTTGTAAGGATCGTAGTAATGTACTTCCATCATCAAACGATTCGCCACGGTATCCACCGGGATCTCAGCAAAATTTACCGTGTGATCGATGTTGGTGTTGAAGCCTTGCACGACCAGATGACGCGTGGCATTACCACCGCCGGTTGCACGCACGGTATCGACAAAAGTTTGGTTAAAGCTGTTTTGTACGGTGTAATACTCCTCAGTCGGTGTACCGTAATCACCATCCACCATGACTTCGTTGGTACCAGCAAACAACAAGCGTTCATCGTAATCGCGGAAGCGCGTTGCGATTTGCTCCCACATAATCGATAAACGATTGTTGACGTAATTTTGCTGCGCATAAGTCGGCTGCATCCAACCCTCGTCCCAGTGGATGTTCACAATGACATACATATCTGCATTCAGGCCGTAGTTAACCACTTCCTCAACGCGGTCCATCCAGCTGGTTTGGATAACAAAGTTGGCTGGATCGGAGAACTTGCTCCAGGCTACTGGCACCCGCAAGGTATCAAAACCGGCCGCTTTCACGGCGTTGATTAATTGCTGGGTCACCATCGGATTACCCCAGGCCGTTTCGCCGCCGATCGCATCCAGGGAATTACCCAGGTTCCAACCCACACCCATCACCTGGGTCAATTCAACACTGGTCATGCCACCGGGATTGGTGACACTGGAAGCGCTGCTGGAGGAACCTGGAGCCGATGAAGAACTGGAGCTGACCGGCGGTACGCTGGACGATGAACTTGAACCCGGACATGCAGCGCCGCCCACAATGCCGAAGGGGGCAGGTTGGCTGGTACAGGTACTGCGTGAGATACAGCTCTGATTATTTTCCCAACCCCAGCCGCTTTGCGTGGTATTGCAAAGTGGGTAGTTGGTGCCATACCAATTGCATTGCGAGCCGGTACTGGCGCAGCTGCTGGCAGAACTTGCAATGGATGAACCCGGCACACTGGATGAGGAGCTCGCCGGTGGCGTTGATGAGCTACTTGAACTGGACGCCGAAGAAGCTGGACTGTCGCCACAGATACTGCCGGTCACTGCTGGCGTTTCAGCGGCACCATTGGTATTTACCTGCATGCCGAAGGACACGGTTTGCCCCGGCTGAATGCTGCCATTCCAACTTAAATTGGTGGCCGAATAGGGATTGCTGCCGCTGACATTGGCATTCCAGCTGCTGGTAACACGATTGTTATTGTAGGACCAGCTGACGTTCCAGCCATTGATCGCAGTAGCACTGTTGTTGGTTATTTCGATGGCAGCCGTCGCGCCGCTACCCCAGCTGTTAGTTACTACATATTCACAGCTGGCCTGAGCCAAAGCTGACGAACTGGCCGCCAGCCCCGTACTGAGCAAGGCCGCGAGGCCAAGCGCTTTTAATCGTGAGATTTTCATCAGGTTGTTCTCCTATCGTTATTAAATTTTTAAGGACATCGGAAGCAGACGCTTCGCTTGAGATGAACCCGCAGCACGTCATTTAAAGGATGAACTGCAGCTAAAATAGTCTGCGGGACCATATAGTAACGACCCCAGAACAGCCGCGAGGGCAGGTGCGTTGGATCATGCGACTAAAGTTCAGGAATGGGATGCAAATCACATACGGAATTATTTTTATATATAAAAGATGGGGCGATGCCAACGCGAGAATGTGAAATCGCTGGCAGCAGAGATAACAACAGCATTATTTAATGGCACGAAAAGGATAAAAAAATGTAGGCTTCGTTTGTTGGAGTTTTTAATCACGGAATTTTTACTCGCTACAGCGCGCTAAGTGTGTCAAACCGAACTGAAAAAAATTCTGCGATGCGCGAATTTATTTTCTGGCTTCCGAGAATTTTAAACCCTTGGAGATTTTATATAACGCGCGGTAGGAATTTTATGTCACTTACCAGCATCGACAAAGACCCTTTTATTTTTCATTCACGTCTCGCTAAGTTTAATAACGGTCGCTTGGCAGTAGGTACGCCTTCGCCACTGTGGGAAGAAAATGAACGTAATGACTTCGCGTATCGTCTTCTTGAAGGAAAATATCTGGAAGCGTTGCGTGCATCGATAAAACCACTTACACGGAGAACAACAGGTGACGCAAATCAATTTGTCGCCTGGTTTGAATCCTTGGCGGAGTGGGGACCCGGGCAACATCATCCGCTGTTTGATTGGTTAGCCAATACCGCAACAGCAGATCAATTGAAATGGTTTTTAACGCAGGAAGCGGCAGGCGAGGCGGGGTTTGATGATCTGGTGGCGTACACCCAAGTGAAGCTGCCCGTGCAGGCAAAACTCGAATGCGCAAGAAATTATTGGGATGAAATGGGCCGTGGCAAACCGCGCGCAATGCACGGTCCGCTGCTTGAGTATATGGTCCGGAATCTGGGTTTGCAGCCTTCCATTGATTCGACGGTGTGGGAATCCCTGGCGCTGGCAAATACCATGTTGGGGCTTGCGACTTCGCGTCGCTACGCGTATCACTCGCTCGGCGCGCTGGGCGTTATCGAATTAACCGCTCCGTTAAGAGCTGCACGTGTTGCGCAAGGTATGAAGCGCGTCGGCTTTTCGAGACGAGCGCGTGCCTATTTTGATTTGCACGCCGTACTGGATGTATGTCACTCGCAAGCCTGGAATAGAGAAATTATCCAACCGCTGGTTGCAGAAAATCCCGATTGTGCGCAATTCATTGCTGAAGGCGCGTTGATGCGATTGCAGTGCGGCAAGCTGTGCTTTGATCGGTATAGCCGTGAATTCGGGTTGAATGTTAGTGATATGGAGAATAACCGGCCGAGCGGGAAAAAGGTCGTCAATTGCTAACGCAGAGTGAATTGGAAATTACCCCTCCCCAAGATGAAAGTCCGGCTTCATCATCGCAAAAATTACTGGTAGAGCTATTGCGAACCCTCGCAATGCAAGGCTATCGATTTACTACCGTAACGCCGGTCACCCATCAGCGTTTTTTAACACAGCATCAGGCGCCCGGCACCACGCTCTGGGACATCTTCGGCTGGAATGTGCCATTTCACATTAACGCACTGTCGCCGTTACTGCGCAGCTTGATGATAGAAGCGGATCTGCTGCAGCCCTGTGGCGAATTTTTTAAAAGCAAAGTGCGAATATCTTCACTGGCAAATGATTTATTTTTACACTCTGCATTTCCAACTGCCCAATCTGACGCTGTATTTTTTGGCCCTGATACCTATCGTTTCGCGCGCTTCATTCGGCAAACGCTGCAACACTGCGTGGTCAGCTCCGCCGATCCAGTGAGAATCCTGGATATCGGTAGCGGGAGCGGGGCGGGTGGGGTGGTCGCCGTGCGCGCGTCGAGAAGTCCTGTTGATCTTACCTTGAATGACATCAACCCCCTGGCGATAACTTACGCACGGGCAAATGCCGCCGCCGCAACTGTCGAAGCCAGCTTTGTGCACGGCGATGTCTTTACCGCGGTTCACGGCAACTTTGACCTCATCATATCGAACCCGCCTTACATAAAGGATGCTGCTGGCTGCGCTTACAAAGACGGTGGCGCTCAGCTCGGACTCCATTTAAGTATCCGTATCGTCCAACACGCGATTAGCCATTTGGCACCTGGAGGCCGATTGCTCCTATACACCGGCGTCGCCATGACAGGCCGCTCAGATCCATTGATGGCCGAATTGCGTCACTTGATCGCTGATGCAAACTGCCACTGGTCTTATGAAGAGATAGATCCAGATATCTTTAGCGAAGAACTTGGGCAGCCCGGGTATGGTGAGGCATACCGTATAGCCGCTGTGGGGCTGGTTGTGACGCGGCGGAAATAGATCCGGGGTGAGAGAGAAATTAGCGGAGAGTCATCGGGAAAGAGCAACCAAGGGAAATCCGTTTCCCTTGATCGTTTGCATAAAACGCTTATTGATACTGCAAGTGTTTAGCGGTTCAGATACTCCATCAACCACTGCATGGCAGGGCGCTGCTGACCGTTGCTTTGAATCAGGCCAGTGCCTTCACGCCAGGTAGCACCGACAACATAACCCCAAAGGGTTATACCGGCCACATTGGGGTGGTTGTAGAAGATAGGGAAGTGCATCTGCATGTACTGTAACTGAGTCTGATCATTCGTCGCCTCGA
Source organism: Cellvibrio sp. (assembly GCA_035490615.1). GTDB lineage: Bacteria > Pseudomonadota > Gammaproteobacteria > Pseudomonadales > Cellvibrionaceae > Cellvibrio. Next base: position 3,431 of record DATJLH010000008.1, on the reverse strand, counting down.
TGTCATACTCGGAGATATACAACGGCAGGCCCAACGCGGAAATTTGATCCAGCTTGCTCTGAATTTCCTGAGCGGTCCAGACCCGTGGAGAATACAGGCTGTGCGCCTGAAGGCCCAGAGCATCGACATAACCGGAGTTCACAGCCGGGCGAATCATGTCGATGATGGCATCGGTATCCCAGGTCATGAAGTTGTAGTCGTTGTAGATCAGAACAGCATTCGGGCAATGCTGGCGCGCCAACCGGAAGGATTCGGTGATCCAGTTGCTGCCAAACGCATTGGCCGCATAGTTTGCCGGCGCGTGCGAAGGCAGCGCTTCGTTCACCACATCAATCATCGCCGTATCCGGGTAGCGTGCGCAGTAATCGCGAATCCATTCTTCAATTTCCGCGCGCTGCTCCGAAGCACTCAAGCCGTCAATCCAACCCGGACGCTGACTACCCCACACCAGCGTGTGCGCTTTGACAGGAATACCGTTCGCGCGAGCGAAGTTGTAGATGGCATCCAGCGGACCCCAGTTGTACTGGTCGCGAGTGCCCTCAACGGAACCCCACTTGCCTTCGTTTTCTGGTGTAATTTGATCCCAGTATTGGGTGAAGTCGGAGCGAACCGAACCGTTGGTGGTGATATTACCCACAAAGAAATCGGGGAAGTTCGGGTTGCCGGGGTTCTGGCTGCTGCTTGAGCTTGAGGTGCTGCTGGAACTGGATGATGAGTTGCTGCCATCGAACGGGTTACCAAAACCGATGGAACCGTTGCAATGCAACATTTGTGAGAAAGAACCCGCACCACATTCTCCGTCCCACGCACCGGTATTATCTTCCTGATCTTCAGCCTGATAGGTCACGCCATTGACGATAATGTAATCCACTTCGACATCGCGATCACCAGCATCATTGGTAAATGCAACGCGCAACTGACCGGTAGCGTTGGTTTGTACAGTGTAGTCGAGCATGCCGACGCTCAATGTCCAGGTCTGGATGGTCTGGCCGCCGATTTGCAGGCTGACACTTTCGTCTCCGGTAACGCCGCTCATGCGCACAGTGATGCTGTTGTTACCGCCAGCAACTGAACTGCTGGAGCTGCTCGAACTAACAGAACTGACCGGGCTGCTCGAACTGCTTGAGCTGGTAGGGGTGCTGCTTGAGCCACTACCACCCTGAACGGTAAACGTTGCCAGTGCTGGTGTCGCGCTACCGTTGGCACAAAAACCAAAACTGGTGTTGCCGCCCGGCGCAACGTTTGCGTTGTACGCCGCAGGGGTAACCGTAACGCCACTCAAGTTACCGTTCCAAAGGTTATTGATGGTCGTGCCATTAAGGTTCAAGCCAACCGTCCAGGAAGTAATGGCCTGGCTGCCATTGTTGGCAATGGTGACGTTAGCGCAATAACCGGAACCCCAATTATTATTGACATTAAGCGTAGCTTCGGCAGAGCCGGAGGTCAGGGCATGCGCCCCGTGGGCTGAGGTAAGTACAGCTGCTGCAAAGAGCAGGTTTCTTGGTAAATGGATGGTCATTTTCGAACTCCTGTTTGAAATCATTATTGGCATGGGAGTGTTGCTGATATTTACACTGAAACGCCTGAACATCGGCGGAGGTTCGACTCAGAAAAACAAAAATGAATAGCGAAGCCTGCTGCTTATTTGAATCTATTATCAAGCGCTATTTTCGTACCACCGACGGCCGGCGTCGTCGGTGAGTAAACAACTGCACCGCGATATTGTCAATTTGAAACTAAGGTGTGGCGTCTCACATTTTTTTTAATTATCTGGATTGCGTATCGCGTCACGAATCTCATTGAATCTGTCGCTGTGTTCATGCCATGAATCGCGCAGGGGTCACACAACGTAAAATTTTTATAAGAAATTTGTTTTTTACAGAGTAAATTTTGGCATCAAATATCTACAACTAAACATGTTGCGCGCGGTGTAATTGAAACCGTATGACGGAAAATATTTCCATATGATTGATAGCCGAAAGAAAAATAAATGTGTAATTCAATCGGCTTTGAAGAATGGGGTTATACGCCGCCGCCAACCGAGCGCAGCAATGCAAGCGCGAGAGACGGCGACATTGTGTTGCCGGTGCTTTATGACTTATTGGGCGTCTGTGTTCATGATACATGCGCGGCTAATGGATTGTTTTTCTTTGTAGATAGCCAACTAAAGTATTAAATCACGTCTTCCTTAAGTTATTGAATTTTAATAACTTTTAAAGCTTCATCTCCAACTAAATCGTTAAATTTTAGGAAGAACTCAATTAACACACAAGCTACGCACCCATTCCAACTAAAGTATTTAATCATTCATCCGTATTCTGGCTTGACCCAAACAGTCTTAGTGCTTTTCACGGAACACGAGCAGGGTAGGTGCCGACGAGGTTGCTGAAGAGGGAGTCTGAATGTAAGAGGGAATTGCTGTCGTTCTCGTCATGTTCATTTAAGGCTGAGAAAGCTTGATAACTGGCATGTCAGAAGCAGAATTTCGAGCACTTGTTGCAGCTCATGTGATAGAGCAGTGTATATCCCACTGAGTGCAATTGCGCTGTTAGGTATTTGGTGGCTCAGGGCAACTATGTAAGCTAGCGCTATTCAGATTTGGGCTTCGAGGTAGCCGGCAAGTCAGAAAGGGGGATTTCCGTTGGTCCGGGTCTAAAGGTTCGATTTAAATCCAGGTTCTTCCCAGAAAACAGTGTATCGACTGCTTCGAGTGACTTAGGTGACTCAATACGTGCAAAAAGCGCTTCGAGTTTTAATTCTATTTCAGAAGCCATATGGTCTGCCTCATCTGTAGCATGGCTAGAAAGCGGGATATGAACTCACTAAAGGATTCTACCAGATGGTCTTGGTAAAATCCTTGAAAAAGCGGCAGCCCATTTACTGTTAATTAATTGCCTATAGTCCTGCAATTTGCATCACTTCCCCAAAAGGGTTCCTATCAATTGTTAGGTTTGGCTCGTCAGCGGGACGGGTACTTCTGGTTAATGCTCCTGGTCAGTAGCGCTAATCATAGTTCTGATCCTGGTTGCAATAGTTGGGAGTATTCCGTCAAGAATTGTTCCTGAGCAGGCGTCTCAACAGATAGTTCTCTGGCGTTTCTGCATGTGGTAATCGCATCGGCGGCTGAGTAGCCGAAGTCCATCAATATCATAGCGGCGACGGTGCCGGTTCTACCAAAGCCGCCCTTGCAATGGATCATTATCTTTTGTCCATCGTTAAGTCCGGCGCAGATACCTCCTCGTACGGCTAGCCAGTTATCCAGCCAATGTTGATCCGGTGCACACTTGTCCCGGATGGGCAGGTCGTACCAGACCTTAAATTCCCGCTGATAGATCTCAGGTAATTTAGTTACCTGCAATTCCTCATACTCAAAGTGTTCAAGGAGGGAGATAACAGCATCGGCTCCCCAGGACTTGATGGTGGCGATATCC
>DATJLH010000007.1:0-3039 GCA_035490615.1 Cellvibrio sp. | reverse complement strand
CTCCTGCTGCATCGCTTCCAAGTGTGCCGTTAACCCCACTGGACACTCCGTGTGACTGCCATGGACCAACTCAACCCGCTGGGCAAGGCGAATCAGTTCCGGAAGCTGCTGACGATGAACGTCGTGATAACGCGTCAGGATATGTTCAATCAATTCCACATCCGTCAAATTGTTCCAGTCCTGCCCTTCTGATGCAGGTGCAAGAGCTTGCAGTTCCCCTGCGAGTGACTCGGCATCCAGTGCACGCGCCGCTGCCGCTTCTCGCAGGCTGTGTTTACCACCGCAACAAAAATCCAGCTGGTATTTATGAAAAATGGCCGTAGCACCGGGAATACTCCGGGCAAGTTGGCCGAGGCTTTGGTCGAGGATGGTCATGTGCTTATCTCCGGTTGCGGATGTGAATATTGAAGGTGCTGAAAAAAATATCGGCACACTTCTTAAGATTCATTGTAAATGCATCTTTTAAAGATGTAAAATGAATACATGTTTAAAAAGCCAAATTTTTTATCCACAGGCAAACCGAGCCAAACGTAAACCGAAGAAGGAGAAGCAACATGCTCAAGCATTGGCTAGCGCAATCTATTCAAGCGGGTTACCTCACTGTAGGTATGTTGGCTTTATTGTTGGGGCTGATTGGTATCGTGACCCCGCTTCTGCCGACCACGCCCTTTTTAATACTGGCAGCCTGGGCTTCCGCCAAAGGTTCGTCCCGCCTTCACAACTGGTTGGTGAATCATCCACGACTACGCGCACCATTGGCCGCGTGGCGCAACGAGGGGGCGATACCCTCTTCTGCCAAGCGCATGGCGTTGGTTATGTTGTTCTTGAGTTGGCTGATGTTGATCGGGGCGGCGCTACCGCTGGTGGGGCTTGTCCTGTTATCAGGCGTGTTAATTACCATCGCGACGTTTATTGCTACTCGCCCGACACCAACCCATGAACAATCCACGCCGGTCGACAACATTCTGCTGTACCGGGATATGCCGGTGTATGCCGAACTTCGCGCTTACAGTGATCCAGAGGCATTCCATGAATAATTCGCGCTTTGCATTGTTCAATTTCCCGTTTCGCTTGTTCTTCCTGTTAACGGGGCTCTATGGCGTGGTCACGGTTGGTGCGTGGATGAGTTATTTGTTTGGCGGATTGGCACTTCCGCTCGGCTGGTCCTCAGTACACTGGCACGCCCATGAGATGCTGTTTGGTTTAACCAGTGTCGCCATCGCCGGTTTCTTATTGACCGCCATGTGCAACTGGACGGGCGCACCACCCTTGCGCGGCAGCGCGCTGTTGGGGCTGGCGTGCCTGTGGCTGGCAGGTCGAGTGATGATGTGGACGGCGAGTTGGTGGCCGGCGGGATGGGTCGCCGTGGTGGATTTGCTATTCTTGCCCTGGATGGCGATCTACGTCGCGCGGGTTTTGCTGGCCCATGGCAACAAACGCAACCTGATTATGGTGGCCATACTATTACTGCTCACCCTTGCTAACGGAATGATGCATGCAGGATTCATGACCGGCAGTGGATTCTGGCTGACCCTTGGCCAGTTAACAGCGTTCAATTTGATTACCCTGATGATGGTCGTCATCGGCGGACGAATTATTCCACTCTTCACCATCAATTGGCTGCGTAATAACGGCGGCGATATTGCGGCGGTGGCGCCCTCGGCGCGCCTTGATCGTGTAGCGCTGATCACCACAGCCTTGCTCGTGCCCGCCGATTGGCTGATGGGGTTTCCCTGGATAACGGGCTTCCTTGCGGCGATTGCCGGTGTGCTTCACGGTGCGCGGCTGGTGACCTGGGGCGGCTGGAAAACGGGCCGCGAGCCGCTGCTGTGGATTCTGCATCTGGGTTATGCATGGATTGTCGTTGCGCTCTTGCTCAAAGGTGCCGCAGCCTTTAACCTCGTCGCCGCCAGCGTCTGGCAACATGCGCTGGGAGTTGGCGCTATGGGCACATTGATTCTCGGCATCATGACCCGCGTCGCCCTCGGCCATACCGGGCGCGCGCTCGCATTGCCGCCTTTCGGTGTATTGGTTTATCTGGCCATTACGCTCAGCGCCCTGAGTCGCGTGCTGACCGCCGTGCAGGTGATGGATTATCGTGTCGGCTTGTCTATTGCCGCTATCGGATGGAGCCTGGCCTTCAGTTTATTTGTACTTATTTACTGGCCGATTTTGAGTCGCCCCCGTGCGGATGGTCGTCCGGGTTAATCCGCCTGGACGGCCTCCCCTGTTAAAGAGCTACCAAATGCATATCACCCGCTACACCGATTATTCCCTGCGCGTACTGATGTACGTGGCATTAAAAGGCGAAGAGATTTCAACGATCCGTGAAATTGCGGAGAGTTACGACATCTCCAAAAATCACTTAATGAAGGTCGTGCAAGCATTAAATAGCGAAGGTTATTTAATTGCCTTGCGCGGCAAAAATGGTGGGCTGCGTCTGAATGGCCGACCGGAGGATATTAATATCGGCGCCCTGGTTCGACACACTGAACAGGACTTTGCATTAGTGGAGTGTTTTGGCAGTGATAATGGCTGCATCATTACACCGGCATGCCAATTAAAATTTGTATTGGCGGAAGCGCTTGAGGCTTTCTTTAAAACTCTGGATAAGTACACGCTGGCGGACTTGCTTCCAGGAGCTCGCCAAGGCGAACTGATCAGGTTATTGGAGATTCCCGCATAACACTTTCCGGCAATCAAACGAAAATATCCCTGCTGTTTTAAATCACTTTTGAGTAACGAATCCCGCTGCCGCTGTTCAGGTATTCATCAAATACCATACACACACGCCGGATCAGTAATCGTCCCGTGTTGTGTACCTGAATCCCTTTATCGCTCAGGGTCAATAGCCCATCTTCCACCATCGGCACAAGTTCAGCTAATTCAGCGGCGAAGTGAACCGCCGGATTGACACCAAAGCGTTGCTGTACCTGATCAAAATCGAGATAGAAATGGCAGATCAACTGATTGATCACAAACTGCCGTAGATGATCTTCATCGCTCAAGGTGAAGCCGCGCACCGAGGCCGGTTTGTCT
>DATJLH010000006.1:0-8331 GCA_035490615.1 Cellvibrio sp. | reverse complement strand
ACTCACCGTGCCACCGATACCACCTTCGATCATATCGGCGGTTTGGTTTTTATAGAGATCCACCCCACCCATCAACTCAGGCGGCACGTCTTGGAAACTTAAACCACGGCCCGAGTTGGCCGTGAATGAGTCTCTTCCGTTGAATTCGCTACGGGTAGCACTCATACCACGAATAACTGCACCGCTTCCTTCTACTCCGAAGTGGTCTGGGTCATTAGCAGCAGCAAAGCGCTCGATTGAAACACCCGGCAAACGTTGCATTGCCTCAAGCACACTACGATCAGGTAGCGAACCTATATCGGAAGCAGAAATGGAATCGACAAACGTATCGGCATTGCGTTTGATTTGCTGAGCATTTTGCAAGTCAGTCCGCACACCGCTGACCACGATTTCTTCAATGTTTCCAGCATCACCTGAGGTGTCCTGCGCCATCACCGGCGCACCTAACGCCATGATGCACATCGCCAACATCGATCGTTTGAAGTGCGGACGCTTTTCTGAATAGACGGTACGTAGCTTTTTATCATTATTCATAGCCAACCCCTTATTAAAATTATTAGGTATTGTTTAGCCAAGCCACGAGTCATAGCCAAGGCATCAACACTTATAGTGTAGTAAACCTTAAGCAATAGACAAACCTGGCGTATTTATTGACAACGCTGTCAAAAAGGATTTTATGCAGAAATCTAGGAGCGCAGCGCCCAAAATGAGGCGCCAATCATAAGGTTGGACGTTCAAACTTCCGCAACAGAAGTTCGTACTTCAGCTTTCCTGATAACCAGAAGTTTTTTAGTAGCTTTATTCTATATTGGTGCGCTGTCAGTTGAGCGGATAAACAAAAGCCTCCACTGAGGAGGCTTTTGGGGAAATGAAAACAGAAGGGAATCAGTGAAAGGGATGACGTAGTACAACGGTTTGAACACGGTCAGGGCCGGTGGAGACGATATCAATTGGCGTCGCCATCAACTCTTCCAGACGGGCGATGTAAGCCCGAGCATTGGGGGGTAGCTCTTCAAGGGTGCGCGCACCTACGGTGGATTCGCTCCAGCCAGGCATTTCCTCGTATACCGGTTGTATCTCTGCCCAACCTTCAGCGTCAAACGGAATGCCCGTCGGATTGCCTGCGGCGTCCTGATAACCAATACAAATTTTGACCGTCTCTAACCCGTCGAGCACATCGAGCTTGGTCAGGCATACGCCGGTAACACTGTTGATGCGGTTGGCATGGCGAACGGCAACGATATCGAACCAGCCGCAACGGCGTTTGCGTCCGGTCGTCGCACCGAACTCATGGCCTTTTTCACCGAGGTACACGCCGATCTCACATTCCAGCTCTGTCGGGAAAGGCCCTGACCCCACACGGGTGGTGTAGGCCTTGGTAATTCCCAGTACATAGTCCAGGTACATAGGACCAAAACCCGAACCGGTGGCGGTTCCGCCGGCGGTGGTATTGGAGGAGGTCACAAAGGGGTAGGTGCCGTGATCGATATCCAGCAATGAACCTTGAGCGCCTTCAAAGAGGATGTTGTCGCCTTTTTCACGGGCGGTATGCAGCATCTCAGTCACATCAGCAATCATCGGCAGGAGCTCTTCTGCCCAGCGGGTGCAATCAGCCAAGGTTTGTTCGTAATCCACCGCACTGACTTTAAAGTACTCAGTCAGGACAAAGTTATGGTAACTCAGCACATCCTTCAGCTTGATCGCAAAACTTTCCAGGTCCATCAGATCACCCAGACGTAAACCGCGACGGGCGACCTTGTCTTCATAGGCCGGGCCGATACCACGGCCGGTTGTACCAATCTTGGCATCACCGCGAGCAGTTTCACGCGCCTGGTCAAGGGCAACATGGTAGGAGAGGATCAGGGGGCAAGCCGGCGATAAACGCAGCCGTTCACGGACCGGCACACCGGTTGCCTCCAGCTCTGCAATCTCTTTAAGCAAGGCTTCCGGGGACAAGACAACACCGTTACCGATCAGACAGGTAACACCGTCGCGCAGTACGCCGGAGGGGATCAGGTGCAAAACTGTTTTCTTACCATCGATCACCAATGTATGACCCGCATTGTGGCCGCCCTGGAAGCGGGTGACGAGTGAGACCTGATCCGTTAGCAGATCAACAATCTTGCCCTTACCTTCATCACCCCACTGGGTGCCCAATACGACAACGTTTTTGCCCATGACTTGGTTTAACTCTCTGTAAGCTTGATAAAAATTACGGTGCCGGCAACACAACCCCGCAGGTTTCTGCGCAGTGCCGACCCAGTGATAGACGCTAAAGTGGAACGACCTCGTAGATTCCCTTGCTCACAATCAATTGACGATCACAATGTAGCTCCGCAGCAGCGGCGACATCGTTTGCGCAAATAACCCGCTCGCCTTTTGCACGCAATGCCTGGATAGCCTGCCATTGTTCGAAGTCGTCAGTCACGACGGCGAGGATGCCTTTGGGCTGGCATTGCGTTAATAATCCCAGTTTACTTAATGCGGTGATATCCACAGCAAACCCGGTCGCAGGCCGGGCTCGACCAAAGACTTCACCGATATGATCGTAGCGACCGCCACTGGCGATAGGATTGCCATAACCCGGGGCAAATGCGGCAAAGACCAGGCCCGTCAGGTAATGGTAGCCACGCAACTCTCCCAGGTCGAAATACAACTCAGCCTGGGGGTAGCGGCGTTCAATCACTCTCGCCACCGCCGCCAGTTGTTCTACCGCATCCGCAGCGGCTGGGGCGATCAACATGAAACGTTCACTGGCGGCCGCCAGTATTGACTGGTCACCGGCGAAGCCAGGTAAATCAATAAAGAGCTCAGCGATGGCTGCATCAGCAATATTCGCAGCCACCCAGGCGTGAATCTCGGCCATGGCTTTGCGCTGAAGCAGATCGAAAAAAGCGTCCTCCTGAGCCTCACTCAGGCGTGCCGCATTGGCCAGCGCCCGGTAAATTCCCACATGGCCGAGGTCGATATGCAGCCTCGGCAGCTCAGCCAGCAACAAAGACTCCAACAGCAAAGAAACCACTTCAATGTCGGCCGAGATACCCGCTTCGCCATAAAATTCCACACCGGCCTGGATGGGCGTGCGAGTAGCAAGGGGGTTTTTAGGTTTGGTGTGCACCACATGACCGGCATAACAGAGGCGATTGGCTCCTGCACGATTGAAGCTGTGCGCATCCATCCTGGCAGTTTGCGGGGTGATGTCGGCACGAATACCCAAGGTCCGTCCCGTTAACTGATCGGTTACCTTAAACGTTAATAAGTCGACATCTCGGCCAAGGCCGATAAGCAGGGAGTCGGTGTATTCCAGCAAGGGCGGAATCACCATGTCATAACCCCAGTTACTGTATAGGTCCAGTAACCGGCGGCGTAAATGATCTATTGATTTGGCTTCGGCAGGCAGAATTTCTTCCACACCATCGGGCAACAGCCAGCGGTCGGCGTAAGTCATAGCGACTCTAATGTCATTATTTCAGTACATACAATAAACCGACACCGATCATCATGCTGACCAGGCCCACAATACGCAGGTGGCGGTCAGAGACCATGGCTATGCTTGCAACCAAGCGACGCCAACGGGTCGGATATAGAAAGGGAAGTATGCCCTCGATCACCAGCATCAGGCAGAAAGCTCTACCGATTTCTTCCCACATAACCAAGATTCTCCATCGCAGGGCGATGTGCGGTCACCTTTCGACCAGAGCATAAAAAACCGAGCCAGTGGCTCGGTTGCGGGATTTTACACCCTTTGCCGGGGAATGTTGAGCTGAAATCCAGCTATTTTTTCCCGGCGGGGTCTTTCAGGAAGCGGAAGAAATCACTGCCGGGATCAATCACCAGTAAATCATCCTTACCATCAAAGGTGGCTGAGTAAGCATTAAGGCTACGCACAAAAGCATAGAACTCGGCGTCCTTATTATAGGCCTCAGCATAGATCGCCGCCGCCTTTGCATCCCCATCACCGCGCAAGCGTTCGGCATCGCGATAGGCGTTAGCTTCCAGTACCGCACGCTGACGATCAGCATCGGCGCGGATAACTTCCGCCTGCTCTTTACCTTTTGAGCGATACTCACGCGCTTCCTTTTCGCGGTCAGCCGCCATACGGGCGAAGACTGAGTCACTGACATCCGTCGGCAGATCGATGCGCTTGACGCGGATATCGATCACCTCAAGTCCTAACAAGCCTTCACTGACGGCGTTCAGGTTAAAGGTCAGCTCGCTCATCAACTCATCGCGCTTACCCGATACCACTTCGTGCAATGTGCGGCGACCAAACTGGTTACGCAGACCATCCGCCACCCGCTGGGCCAAACGCTCCGCCGCAACAGTTTCATCACCGCCGGTGGCCTTGTAGTAGGTCTCAACATTCTTGACGCGCCACTTGATGTAAGAATCCACGATCAGACGCTTGTTCTCGATGGTAAAGAAACTTTCGGGACGCATATCAGCGGTCAACAAGCGGCCATCAAATTTCCGTACCTTGTCGGCAAAGGGAATCTTGAAATGCAAGCCAGGAGGAACATCGGCGTTCACCAGGCGACCAAAGCGCAGCACCACCGCACGCTCGTATTCAGTAACAATATAAAAGCTGCTTGAGCCAAGGATCAGGACAACCACAATGACCAGCAGCGAGAGAAAACCACGGTTACTCATTAGCGGATCTCCCGACGGATATTGGATGGCATGGATTCCTGGCGGGGAATCTCACGAAGCGTTGTTGGGGTATTGGTAGCGGGCGCAGCTGAGCCTTGTTGCACCATTCTGTCCAGGGGCAAATACAACATGTTGTTACCACCCTCGACATCTACCATCACCTTGGAGGTGTTACCCATTACCCGCTCCAGGGTTTCAATATAAAGACGCTCGCGAGTGACAGCTGGCGCACGCTTGTATTCTGTCAAAAGACGCTCGAAACGATCAGACTCACCTTCTGCGCGCGCCACCACCTCGGCGCGGTAAGCCTCGGCTTCTTCAATCATCCGTTGCGCACGACCGCGCGCCTCCGGAATGACCGCATTGGCATAGGCCTGGGCCTCATTCTTCAGCCGTTCTTCATCTTCTTTTGCCTTGATGACATCATCAAATGCCGCACGCACTTCTTCCGGCGGACGACCTTCCTGGATGTTCACATCACGTACCAGAATGCCGGTACCGTAATTATCCAGATAGGTTTGCAGACGCATCTTTACTTCCGCAGCAATTTTTTGACGGCCTTCAGAGAGCACCTGGTTCAGCTCAGTTGAGCCGATAACATGGCGAATCGCACTGTCTGTGGCATGACGCAGGCTGATTTCCGGGTCTTTTACGTTCAGCACATACGCTTTCACATCAGCCACGTTGTACTGTACGGTCAAGGGCAACTCCACGATGCTTTCATCCTGCGTCAGCATCAAGCCGCGCGCGGGATATTGGCTTTCAGTTGTGACGTTCACCTTGAACACCTGGGAAATAATCGGGGCATTCCAGCGCAGACCGGGATCTTTAATTTCCTGGAAAGCACCAAATTGCAGGACAACAGCCCTTTCTTTGGCATCGACCTGATAGATACCGGCAATGCCGTAGATGATCAGCGCAACAACGGCTAACACCACCAGAATACCGCCAAAACCACCGCCGCTACTCTCGTTGGAGCCTTTACCGCCGGAGCCGCCGCCAAACAAGCCGTTCAGTTTTTCCTGCAGCTTCTTGAATGCTTCATCCAGATCCGGAGGACCATCGTTATTTTTGCCCCCACCACCCCATGGGTCTTTATCCTTACCTCCCGGTTCATTCCAGGCCATACATACTCTCCAGTCTTATTAATCAAAATTAGGTCGATCTCCCGGCCTACCGCAAATCCGGTTGGGGCCGATGATCAGGTGTCGGGATTCTAACAAAGCCTGAGCGCAAACCAACAGGCTATTTACGGGCGATTACCTTCACCCACCCAGGTCAGCTTGTCCAGCGCCAGAGATTCTGCACTCAATATACGTAATAAATCACTTTTGGGGATGCGAAGATCCAGCTCTGATGAACCATCATCGCGATAATTCTCGTCCGCCACCGCTTGCTGTTGATAAAGCATGGCGCGCAAACGGCCTTGATCTGCCTTGAGCAGCAACCGTCCCAACACCATCTCTTCACCCAACAATTCGGCAATCGCTTGCAGCAGCAAGTCACAACCTGCGCCGGATTGAGCAGACAGCCACACCGCCACCGGAGCGCCATTATCACCACGATCAATTCGTGGCTCCATGTCCAGCAGGTCTATCTTGTTATACACGCGTAGCTGCGGCAAATCAGCTGCGCCGATTTCCTCCAGAACCAGATCCACCTGTTCGATGTTGCGCAGGCGCTCATCAGCAAATGCATCAACAACGTGGAGTAACAGTGTGGAGTTGGCCGCTTCTTCCAGCGTCGCGCGAAATGCTTCAACCAGTTTATGGGGAAGGTGGCTGATAAAACCCACGGTGTCGGCAAAGATCACAGCGCCAATATCGGCCAGTTCGAGGCGGCGCATTGTGGGGTCCAGCGTGGCAAAAAGCTGGTCCTGCACATATACCTCCGCACCCGTCACGCGATTGAACAGGGTGGATTTTCCGGCGTTGGTGTAACCGACCAGCGAGACGGTAGGGATAGCGGCACGCTGACGCGAGCGTCGCCCCTGTTCCCGTTGCGAACGCACTTTCTCAAGCCGTTGCTCAATCATGGTGATGCGGTTACGCAGCAGACGACGGTCGGTTTCCAACTGGGTTTCACCCGGACCGCGCAAACCGATACCACCTTTTTGTCGCTCAAGGTGAGTCCAGCCTCGCACTAGGCGCGTGGACATATGACGCAACTGCGCCAACTCCACCTGCAATTTACCTTCAAAGGTGCGCGCGCGCTGGGCAAAGATATCAAGGATAAGCCCGGTCCGATCCAGTACGCGGCACTGTAACTCTTTCTCCAGGTTGCGTTCCTGGCTGGGGGTAAGGGTATGGTTAAAGATAACGAGTTTGGCTTCATGGTCGGCCACCACCTGCTGCAATTCCTGCAACTTGCCGGTACCGATAAAAAACCTGGCATTAGGGGATCGGCTATTTCCTGTTATTAAAGCAACAGGATCACCGCCAGCGGAGAGCACAAGCTCTTCAAATTCACGGGGGTCTTCCGGCTCCTGGCCGTGAGACACGTTCAGGTGAACCAGCACTGCCAGTTCACCTGACTCAGGGCGATCAAAAAACAATTAATACCTCGAGGGGTTATTGCTCGACTTGCTCTTCTTCGCCTTCCAGCTCTCCCGCTGCATTCAGCAGAGGTACACGCACAGCGCGAGAAGGTACAACGGTGGAGATGGCGTGCTTGTAAACCATTTGGCTCACGGTGTTTTTCAACAGCACTACAAACTGATCAAATGACTCAACCTGACCTTGCAACTTGATGCCATTTACCAGGTAAATGGATACAGGTACGCGTTCCTTTCTCAGGACGTTCAGGTAAGGGTCTTGTAAACTATGCCCTTTTGACATGTTTATTCTCCAATTATGTAAATAACAAGATTACCCACCTAAGTCTTCCGATACCGCATGGAAGGGGGTGGAACAAAGTATGAAAATCTGACTAGGGTTCTCACGGGGCTATTATATGGCTGCGCCAGTTATAAAATTCAAGGCGTAACCCACAATTTCTTCACGTGAGAGTGAAATACCGTTTTCCCGCTCGGTATACAACCAGTATAGATCAGGCCAACCGCGCAACCAGGTAAATTGTCGTTTGGCTAACTGGCGTGTTGCAATGATACCGCGCTCGACCATTTCCTCCCTGGTCAAGTCGCCCTCCAGATATTCCCACACCTGACGATACCCCACCGCCCGTATTGCCGGTAAATCAGGGTGCAAGTCCTCGCGTCGATGCAGACGTGTGACCTCCTCGACCAAACCTTGTTCCAGCATTTTGTGGAACCGTGTCGCAATCCGTTGATGTAATAGCCTTCGATCGCGGGGAGCAATAGCCATTTGGGTGACGCGATAACGTTCTGTGAAGGGTGCGCCCGTCTCTTGCTGCTGTTCGCGCCGCAATGCTGACATTGTCTTACCACTGACGCGGTAAACCTCCAGCGCACGACTCAGGCGTTGCGAGTGATTAGGGTGAATCTCTGCGGCGGTTTCCGGATCGACATGCGCAAGCTGTGCATGAATAGAAGGCCAACCATATTGCGCCGCCTCCTGCTCAATCGCAGCCCTCACCTGCAAATCCGCCGGTGGCATATCTGCCAGACCATCGAGCAACGCCCTGAAATAGAGCATGGTTCCGCCGACCAACAGTGGAATTTTTCCGTCAGCAATAATGGCCGCAATTTCACGCTCCGCGTCT
>DATJLH010000005.1:0-15006 GCA_035490615.1 Cellvibrio sp. | reverse complement strand
TGGTTTTACCCACACCACCCTTACCTGAAGTCACTACGATAATCTTGGCCAAGGTTGGCTCCTCTATATTCTTGTTTAATCAAAAGTCGCTGGTGGTCCAGCGCTCAATAAATTCAATAATCCAAAACTGCAGTTGGCACTCAGTTCAGGCGCGGTGAGGCATTCTGAAACCTTCACGTCATGGACGACGTGAAGGAGCTACAGGGACGTATTCACGCGTTTTCAGAATGCCTCACCGCGCCTGAACGCTATTGCTATAGCTACCTAAGCTATTAAAAATTCTTATCAGCTCAAAGCCCATCACGCCAACAACTTCTCAATCCGCACATTCTCCCCGTCCAGATAAATCTGCACCGGCCTCTTCATCACCTCATCCGCAAACGAATCACGCAACAAAAAATTCCCCGCAACAGACACCAACTCCGCCTCCATACTCTGGCAAAAAATCCGCGCACCCTCATCACCGCGCACACCAGCTAACGCACGGCCACGCAACGAACCATAAATATGAATATGACCATCCGCCAACACCTCGGCCCCTTCACTGACCTGCGCCAGTACAATCAGATCCGCCCCCTCGGCATAAATCTGCTGCCCCGAACGAACCGGCCGGGTAATCACCTTACTCAACCGCTGCACCCAGCGCTCCTCAACCACCGTCTCCACCTGCGGCGCACGTGGCTCAGTCTCCGGCATCTTCAATGCCCGCTCCCCCTGGCGTGGCAACACTGCCAAGCCCGTGGCCCGCACCGATTCCAACAACACCTCCGGCACGGCGGTAAAACCCAAGGGCTGCAAACCCAGGTCGCGGCAGATGCCCAGCAAGCCGGCGCAATCATTCAGAACAGCGGGATTTTCCAGCTTATCCAGGTTTATCAACACCGGCGAATTCACAAAGAACTGGGGAGCCTGATCAATTTTTTCCTGCAATTGTTGACGAAGAGCGGCGGGATCGTAGTCGATAAGGGCCAGCACCACGACCGACAGGGCACTGCCTTTTAATTGAAAACTCACATCTATCATTCGTTTCTCACTGTAACGGACGCCAGTCGGCGACGGGTAACGCATCAGGTGGCCATTATCGAGGGCTTGGCTTATTAGTCAATACAGATAACTTGTCCGCCCTTTATGGGTCATAACACCATACCGGGCCATTGGCGGTATTCAGCTTGGGTTAAGCCACCCGAGGATATAAAAGATCCTGTACCTGTATGCCCGCAAGCTACGTCAGGCTATGCTGTATCAGGCAACAGGATACCCGAGCCACCGGCTTGTTCCATCCACGTTGTGATCATTCATCACAAGAGAGGCCAGTATGAACGCCCTCGCCAGATTGGCATTGACCCTGATTTTAAGCTGTTTGACGCTGGCAAGTCAGGCGCAGACACAAACCGTCAGCACCGCGCCACCGGACTTCAGTCGCGCCGAACTGGACCAGATGCTCGCCCCCATCGCACTGTATCCGGATACGGTGCTGTCCCACGTATTGATTGCCGCTACCTACCCGCTGGAAGTTGTCCAGGCCGCACGCTGGGCCACTGCCAACAGCAAGCTCAGCGCCGAATCTGCCGTGGCCGCGGTGGAAAACGAAAATTGGGACCCCAGCGTCAAGGCTTTGGTGGCTTTCCCCCAGGTATTACAGCGCATGAGTGACGACCTTGACTGGACCCAGCGCGTCGGCGATGCCTTCCTGGCCGACGAAGCCGAGGTGATGAATGTCATCCAGGACCTGCGCCAAAAGGCTTACGCCGCGGGCAGCCTGGATAAAATGGAACATGTCACTGTGCAGCGTGAAGAAAAAGTCATTGTGATTGAACCGGCGGTGGAACGCGTGGTGTACGTGCCCTACTACGACACCCGCGTGGTCTACGGCAACTGGTGGTGGTCAGATTACCCACCGGTGTATTGGCATCACCCCCGCCACCACGTGTTTGTCGGTGGTTTTTATTGGGGGCCGCGCGTCTATGTAGCGCCCAGCTTTTTCTTCAGTTCCTTTCATTGGCACCACCGCCGTGTGGTCGTCATTGACTACCATCACCACCATCATCCACGCTTTTACAGCAGCCGGCACATTGCTCATTACCATGGCGCGAGACATTGGCATCACAACCCGGTACATCGCCGCGGCGTGGTTTACCGCAATGACAGCATTCGGCATCACTACAACAGCAATCGCCAGAGCTACCGCGCCTTACAGGAAGAGCGGGATTACAGCCGCCGCCATACCGGCGAAGGTCACGCGCGGCCCAACAGCGCGCGGCCACAACACCGCCCCGAGCTGACCAACAACCGCCATAACGACACTCCGCGCCCCATAACCCATTGGCGCGGCCAAAGCGATGCGGAACGCGTCCGTGACCGGCTCGCTAACGGCCCCAGCCAAGGGTCGCGCGATTCAGCCAATGTGGAACGGAAATATCCCCAGCGCACCGGCCCTAACACCACCAAAACCGGTGAACGTGACGATTTTCGCAACAACCAGCCAGAGCGGCCTACGGCGGTATATCGCAATAACAATACCGTACAACGCAGCGCTGGCGATGTTGAACAACGGCGCGATGTGATCCAGCGGACCCAGCAAAATGCTCCGCGCCAGAACACCTGGCAAGGAAATCAACAGCGCCCATCAGGCGTGCAGCGACCGGATTCCCGGCAACCCCGGCAGGAGATTATTCGTCGCACGGAAAATGTGCAGCAGCCCCAAAGAAGCCCAAGGCAAGTAGAACCCCAAGTCCAACGTCGCATTGAGCAAAGCCGGCCACAACCGCAGGTTCATCGCGGCATTGGCGGTGGCAATCAAACACGCGCCGGTGGCGGCAATTCTGGCGTGCGTGAAAGTCGTCGAATTGAGCGCTGATCATTAGAAGCCGAACCGTCAGGCTCGGCTGTTTTATCTTCACAATCAGATGGTTAATTCTGCTTCCCGATATACACATTCCATTTATTTACGGATAGTTAGTAGCAACAGATACCGTCATAACTTTTTATTCCTTTCTTTGTGTCCCACCGCACCGAATTTATTCTTTCCTTTTTTTGATAACAATCCGTTTTAATCAAATTTTTTTTGGAAACAAAAGATAGAATTTCACTGGCTTGCAAAAAGTCGGCACACGCTTTGCTATGACTATTTACGCAACACAATTTCACAAAAAAATCATGATGAAAATGCAGTAAGGGTAGATAATGATCACAGCAAAAGAATGCGGAAAATAGCGCACAGAAATGGAGTTAACGCGCCAACACTGGATAGCAATCTCGCGAAATTACTGAGCGGCAGCAGTAGTAATACAGACGACAAAAAAACCACTCATTACGTGCAATGGTGGGAAGGTTGGTACGAATCTTTGGATGAAAGCCTTGCATTGCAACATGTAAAGTTTACAAATCCGGCGCTACAAACACACTGCCGATAATACCAATGGCCTTATTGGCAGGGGTCGGAAATAACGGGAATTTTTCAGCGATTAAACGACAAGTCATTTTGAGGTCACCGCTATGATCCACTCTCCTCAACACCAGGAATATTCCGCTCGCTACGGCTTAAAAAACGCCAGCGACAATATCGAAGTTGCACAACAGATTGCCGAAGCAAAGTACCGTGCGCTGATGGGGCGGGACATTTTTATCAGCGAGATTTCGGGCATTCATCAGTTGATTGAAGAATTGCGTGAGTGGGTTAGCCATTCACCAGTGCCTGCCAAAAAAGATAGACATTGAATTTCCACGTTACGACCGGGCTACCGCAGTGGTGGCCCGGTGCACATTAACACCGGGCAAGATTATGTCAGAGACTACTGTCAAACCGGGTTTCGCCCGGGAGCTTAATCACAAGCTGGATGAACTCATTCAATGGTCCATTGATAATTCACCGGTACAAGACCCGCCCCTGACCCAAAAGGATTTTACCGAGGTTCGCAAGTATTTTTTGGCTACCGCCATTGCTGGTACGCCACAAATGCGTGAACCGGAACCTTCCGAAGGTGGTGCCCAGTATATTAATGACAATCCGGCCCCCTGGCCCTAAACCTGGGCCAGGTTTTCACTTATCTGCACAACAGGAGAGCGACGATGAAACGAACGGCGTCAGCCATGTGGACCGGCAATTTGAAAGAAGGGAAAGGAAAAATCTCAACCCAAAGCGGTGTGCTATCGCAAGCGCAATATGGCTTCAATACCCGTTTTGAAGAAGGCCCCGGCACCAACCCGGAAGAACTAATCGCCGCCGCCCATGCCGGCTGTTTCAGTATGGCCTTGTCCGCCCAGCTAACCGAAGCCGGCATGACTGTGGAAAGCATCAAAACCCAAGCTGCCGTCACGCTCGATAAAGTGGACGGTGGTTTTGCGATTACCAAAGTCCATCTCGATTTAACGGCAAATATTCCCGGCATTGACCGCAGTACCTTTGAAACTATCGCCAACCAGGCCAAGACCGGCTGCCCGGTCTCTAAAGTGCTAAACGCCGAAATTACGCTCGACGCCAAGCTTGAGTCCTAGTGGATGTATAGAAGCCGACGCAAAAGCCAGCGGATGGCTTCTATAAATACTGTTCGATAACCGCCAGCGTCTTTGCCATCGCACCGCGATTGGCATTGGCTACCGAAAGTGCGGCTTGGCCGCGTTTTTGACGTTCCTGCTCATCACCAATCAACAACTGCACTTCCTGCGCCAGAGCTTCAGCGTTTTCTACCAAACGCAACGCGCCCGCTTCTTCCAGCAAGCGCGAGGCTTCCGCAAAATTAAAGACATGCGTACCGCTCAGTAAAGGCAACTGCCAGGCGGCAGGCTCCATAAAATTGTGGCCACCCGTGGGCACCAGGCTGCCGCCAACAAAAGCGAGGTCGCTGGCGCCCAGCAGCAACAGCAATTCGCCCATGGTATCGCCCAGTAAAATATCCGTATCAGCGGCAATCACTTTTTGGCTGCGCCGCGCAATCCGGTAACCACGCGCGATACACAAATTTCCCACACGATCAAAACGTTCGGGATGGCGCGGCACCAACACCAGCAATAATGTGTTGGCGGCCTCCGTACCGGCGGCGCGCACCTGAGCAAACGCATTCAGAATCTGTTCGTCTTCCCCCTGGTGTGTACTCGCTGCAATCCACACCAGACGCTGTCCACCCTGGGTCCATTGATGCTTGAGGATGCGTGCCTGTGCCTGCACATCGTCGCCCAGCGTCAGATCAAATTTCACGTTGCCGGTGACCTTGGTTGCCGCAGCCGGTAAACCAAGCGCCTGAAAGCGCGCGGCATCATCTGCGTGTTGTATCGCGGCGCAGCTCAATTGCTGCAACATCTGCGTTGTCATTGCACCGAAACGCGCGTAACCGCGTGCCGAGCGCGCCGACAGGCGGCCGTTGATAAGCAACACCGGAATTTCACGTGCAGCACACGCTGCGATGGTGTTAGGCCAGAGTTCGGTTTCCATAATTAACAAGAGCTGTGGCTGTACCCGCCCCAGAAACCGTGACACACAATCCGGTAAGTCATAGGGAGCATATACGTGATAAACGCTATCACCCAGGGCGACGCGCACACGCTACGAGCCGGTGGGCGTGGTGGTGGTAATCACCAGTCGCACATGTGGCTGTTGCTGCAGGATGCGAATCAATGGCAAGGCCGCCAAAAATTCTCCCACCGAAACCGTGTGAAACCAGATAACTTTTTTTTCTGTTTCCAGTTCGGGGATAAACCCAAAACGTTCACGCCAACGGCGGGCGTAAGCCGGTGCGCGCCAGGCACGCCACAATAGCCGTAACAGAATCACCGGAATGGCGAGGTAAAAAATCAGGGTGTAAATCCAACGCATAAAAAACATCCATTCGCAACGGCTGAAACTACCAACCCATTTTTTCTTTAATAAATGCCGTCAATACCTCGGCGTTTTCACGGTGATGGTGCACCCGTGGATGTTTATAAAAATCCTTGAACTCGAAGATCATGACATCAATATCTTGGTCATCTGTCTCCGCCTTCCACTGCTCAACCGCCGAGTGTATATAACCTGGCCAGGGTGAACCCGGTTTGCTGGCATCCATCGTACCGAGGGTGCAAATGATATAGGCTTCGGGATAATGGCCGCGAATCCGGCGGACGAAATCGTAATACACCGCAATGCGTTGCTCGTCAGTGGGCACCGGATCAAGCCGCTCTTCCACCAGGGCGCTGTCGTTCTGGAATAAATTGATCACCACTACATGGGGCGTCCAGCGGTTGAAATCCCATTTGGAATTATTGTTGTCGATGGCGCTGAGCTGGTCATAAAAATCCTGCATGGTAAAGCCGACAAAGCTGGTCATCAGGCCGACGCCGCTCTGCGATGTGCTGACATACTCCGCATCCAGATTGCGTGCGGTAATAGCGCCATAGGCGAGGAAGTTATTTTTCTCGGCTTTGTTGTCATCCGGTCCGTCTTCCGGTGCTTCGTTACCCATGCCACTGGTAATGGAATCACCAAAAAATTCAATCCGCCGTTCCGGGCGAGGCGGTGGTGGCGTTAACTCCCCATCCTCGGCGAGCAGCACGCCATAAAAGGTGGTGGCACCCTCCTCGCCTTCCGTTCGTTTGGTGATGGTCAGCAGGTGCTCTCCTTCGCTGAGGTTATCGGCGATGGGGTAGGTTCTTTTGCCTTTTTCTCCCTTGATCACAATCGGGTTATCCCAATCCTGATCAATAAAGACATTGAAGTAATTCATACCGTAGTGATCATCCATGACCAGCGCAATGGAACGCCCGGTAAAGCCCGCCTGAATCATGGTACCCGGCCAGGAAAATATCGGCGTTTCCGGCGCTGAGAAATCAATGCGGCCGGTGTACTGAAAATGCTCGTGGTTCGCCTTGACCAGCGGGTCTTGCGGCAGGGACAGAAAATACCCCAGGCCGATCAGCAGGGCTGCAAACAGTGACCCGGTCAGCAATTTGGACTTCATCGCGCCTCCATCGATGTATAACCCCGGCCCGACAAACCGGGCCGGTTCACTTGGCGGCAGTGTGCCATAAATTCCCGCCCCTGCAAGTTACACCGCAGGAGCGACAAAAAGCTTTATACTGCCCGCACTTTTTACCCCCCGGTTTCGCCCATTGATATTTGCGAGTCATTATGTCTGCAGCGCCCATCCGTGTTCATCTCGATATCGCCATCATCGGCGGTGGCGTGGCGGGTTTGTGGCTGGCCAATCGCCTGGCGAATACCGGTTACTCGCTGGCGCTATTTGAAGCCGGGTCTTTGGGCAGCGATCAAACCATCGCGTCCCAGGGCATGATCCACGGCGGCATGAAATATACCCTCAGCGGGGCCCTGACCGGCGCGTCAGAAGCCATTGCCGAGATGCCGCGCCACTGGCGCGCCTGCCTGTGTGGCGAGGGCGATGTAGACCTGCGCACCACCCGCATCCTCAGCGACCATTTTTTCATGTGGTCCAGCGAAACCATGGCTTCGCGCCTGACCACCTTCCTGGCGAGCAAACTGACCCGTGGCCGGGTTGAACCGGTTGCTGATGACAAACGCCCGCCACTCCTGCGTACGCACCATTTCAGCGGCAGCTTGTACCGGTTGGAAGACCTGGTGCTCGACGTACCCAGCCTGATAGCCAATCTTGCCCATAACCTGCCTGGCCGCATCTTCCAACTGGCAACTGCCCATTCGCGGTTGAGCGCCACCGACGGTGACGTGCGCCTGGTCATTGAACAGGACGGGCAAACCATCGAAGTGACAGCGCAACGCATTATTCTGACGGCGGGCAAGGGGAACGCCGCGTTGTTGCAGCAACTCGGGTTGCACCAGCCGGCAATGCAGTTGCGCCCGCTGCAACAGGTGATGGTCAAGCACGCATATCCGCACCGCTTTTATGGCCATTGCCTGGGCGCCGATACCACACCACGCCTTACCATCTCCAGCCACACGACCAGCTACGGCGCTCCGGTGTGGTATCTGGGCGGTAGCCTGGCGGAACGGGGCGCGCAGCAGGATGCCGCAACGTTGATTGACAGCGCCCGACAGGAACTGGCAAACCTGATGCCCTGGCTCGACTTCAGCGAGGCCGAATGGGCCACCCTGCCGGTGGAACGAGCCGAGCCCTTACAGCGCAATTTTGCACGGCCGGACAATGCCTTTGCCTCCCCCGTTGCGGGCGTCCACAACCTGATTCTCGGCTGGCCAACCAAGTTGACACTGGCGCCCAATCTGGCCAATGAAATACTCGAGTTGCTGCAGCAGGACGGGATTGCACCTGGCAAAGCCGACGATGTATCGGCATTAGGTCATCACCTGCCCCGCCCGGTTGTCGCCAAAACTCCTTGGGATATTGCCTTCCCGCCCCCACCTGACGACAGCCTCAGCGACGACGAGATAACCGATGCTGACACCTAGACGCCTTGGCCAGACTGACCTTGCTATCAGCCCCCTGGGGCTGGGTACCGTCAAATTGGGCCGCAATCAGAAGGTTAATTACCCCACCGGCTTCGAGATCCCCGACGATGACCAGGTAGTACAGCTACTGGGGCTCGCGCGGGACCTGGGCATCAACCTGCTGGATACCGCTCCCGCCTATGGCACCAGCGAGGAACGCCTGGGCAAATTACTCGGTAACACGTCCCATGACTGGGTCATTAGCACCAAGGTGGGGGAAACCTTTGTCGATGGGGAATCTCATTTCGATTTCACTCCCACCCAGGTGCGTTTGAGTATCGAACGCAGTTTGCGACGTTTGCGCCGTGACTATATCGACATGGTGCTGGTACACTCTGACGGCAATGACAGCGCGATCATTGAGCGTTATGAAATCTTTGATGTGTTAGCTGAGCTCAAGCGAGCCGGCTGGTTACGCGCCTTCGGCATGTCGACCAAAACCCTGGAAGGCGGCCTGTTGACCGCACAGCATGCCGACCTGGTGATGGTGACTTACAACCTCGACCACCGTGCCGAAGAGGCCGTCATTGATGAATGCTTGCGGCTGAATAAAGGCGTGCTGCTCAAGAAAGCCCTGGCCAGCGGCCACCTGTGCGTCGGTGATAACGCGGAAGACCCGGTGCAGGCGAGTATGGATTTCGTGTTTTCCCACCCCGGTGTCAGCAGTGCGATCATCGGCACCATCAACCCGCAACATTTACGTGATAACGTGAGCAAGGCATTGCTTGCCCTGCATCAGGATTGAATCGATTTATGGCAACAACCGACAGTATGAACAACTGGCTCGACAGCGTTAAATGGGACAGCGACGGTCTGGTGCCCGCTATTGCCCAGGACGCACAGAGCGGCCGTATCCTGATGATGGCCTGGATGAACCGCGAGGCGTTGCAACGCAGCGCCGAACTGAACCAGGCGGTCTATTGGTCGCGTTCGCGCAACCGCTTATGGCATAAGGGCGAGACCTCCGGCCATGTGCAACACCTGAGTGAAATTCGCCTGGATTGCGATGCGGATGTGATCGTCCTGCAAGTTGAGCAAGTGGGCGGGATTGCCTGTCATACAGGACGGGAGTCCTGTTTTTATCGCGTCCTGAAAGACGGCGAGTGGCAGGTGGTTGATGCGGTGCTCAAAGACCCTAAAGATATCTATCAATAATAACGCTCGACACAATCTATGAACGCTCACAACATACTGGAACAACTGACGCAGATCCTGGAAGCGCGCAAGAACAATGCCGATGCAGACAGCTCCTATGTGGCCAGCCTGCATAAAAAAGGATTGAATAAAATATTGGAAAAAGTCGGTGAGGAATGCACCGAAACCCTGCTTGCCGCCAAAGATGCACAAGCCAGTGGTGACACCAGCGATTTGATTTACGAAACAGCCGATCTGTGGTTCCACACCCTGGTGATGTTATCTCACCTGGGTGAAAACGCCGACTCGGTTCTGAACGAACTGGCGCGACGTTTTGATGTATCCGGCCACACCGAAAAAGCGTCGCGCAAGCAATAACTCCCACTGAATGACAGAGGAAACATTATGGGTATCAGCGGTATCAGTATTTGGCAATTGTTGATCATTCTGGCAATCGTGATCATGTTGTTCGGCACCAAGCGCCTGCGCTCCCTCGGCAGCGACCTGGGCAGTGCCATCAAAGGCTTCAAAAAATCCATCAGCGATGAAGACGAAGCCAAAAACGACACCAGAAATGTTGAAGACAAAACTGCCCAGGACAACATCACCAGCGCGCAGAAAGAAAAAACTGAGCAGAAGTAATGTGCAAACCAGGGTGGGGCACGCCGGTTCAACGGTGTGCCCCTGACCCGATCAACCGCGACAGGTAATTGTGTGTTTGATATCAGTTTTTTTGAATTAATCTTGTGTGCCATTGTAGGCCTGGTGGTCATAGGACCGGAGCGCTTGCCGGAAACGGTACGCGCCGTCAGCCTGTGGATTGGTCGCCTGAAACGCAGCCTGCGCGAAACACGCAGCGAGTTGGAGCGCCAGATCGGTGCTGACGATATTCGGCGCCAGCTGCATAACGAAGAGATTATGCAAAGCCTGGAAAAAACCCGCCGCGAGATTGAGAACGCGGTCAGGGATGGTGAACAAGCCGATCCGAAACCGCGCACCACGCAAGAACGCACCTACCAGGAACATGTTGAATTGCCTGATCACGCCCATATGGATGAACAACCCGCAGATGCAAGTAAACCTGCAGACGCGCCATCATCTTCCACTGTCCCCGAAAAAAGCGGCCATTGATAGCTATGAGTGACAAAGAGCTTCCGCTGGTACAACACCTGATTGAGTTACGCACGCGGTTATTGCATACCGTGATTTTTGTGCTGGTCGTTTTTTGTTGCCTGTTTTATTTTGCCAACGATATTTACTACATCATTTCGGCGCCTTTGCAAAACCTGTTGCCGGAAAACACCAGCATGATTGCCACCGATGTGGTCTCGCCTTTTCTGACACCGCTCAAACTGACTTTCTTTGCCGCTGTATTGTTATCTATTCCGTACATTCTTTATCAGATCTGGGCGTTTATCGCACCGGGCTTGTATAAGCATGAAAAGAGCCTTGCCGCGCCCCTGTTAATATCCAGCGTGCTGCTGTTTTACGCGGGCATGACCTTTGCGTATTTTGTGGTATTTCCTCTGCTGTTCGGCTTTGTTACCGGCATCGGCCTGGAAGGCGTAGCCACCATGACCGATATCGCGAAGTACCTGGATTTCGTTCTGCAATTGTTTTTTGCCTTCGGCTTTGCATTTGAAATTCCTATTGCTGTGATCCTGATGATCCATGCCGGTGTGCTGACCCCGGACAGCCTGGCGGCCAAACGACCTTACATAGTGGTGGGCTGTTTTATCGTCGGCATGCTGCTGACACCGCCGGATGTGTTCTCGCAGATCCTGCTCGCGGTACCTATGTGGATGCTGTTTGAGGTGGGTGTGTTCGTCGGCCGCGCGCTGCACAAGAATAAAGAAGCCCGCGAGATCGAACAAGCAAAGCAGGATTAAAGTGGCTTACCTGTTTCCGTTCTAACCAAAGAGCAAAATATTCTTTCTCGGCGGTTAGGTTTCTACTTAAGATAAGTGCCCACATGTTCTGGAAAGGAGAATGGCTATGACATTACGACTAGGCGATACCGCACCGGATTTCGAACAGGAATCCACTGCCGGGGTCATCAAATTTCATGAGTGGCTGGGTGATAGCTGGGGTGTACTTTTTTCACACCCGTCTGATTTTACGCCGGTGTGCACCACCGAACTTGGCCTGACGGCCAAGCTGAAAGAAGAATTCGAAAAGCGCAACGTAAAAGCCATTGCGCTGAGTGTGGACCCGGTCGATTCCCATCACGCCTGGGTAAACGATATCAACGAAACCCAAAATACCCGCGTTAATTTTCCTATCATTGCCGATGCTGATCGCAAGGTATCCGATCTGTACGACATGATTCACCCTAACGCCAATGCCACCCTGACCGTGCGCTCGTTGTTTATCATTGACCCGGCCAAGAAAATTCGTTTGATCATCACCTACCCCGCCAGCACCGGACGCAATTTTGATGAGATTTTGCGGGTGATTGATTCATTGCAATTGACCGAACACCACAAAGTCGCCACACCAGGTAACTGGAAGCCGGGCGAGGACGTTGTGATTGTTCCAGCCCTGCAAGACCCGGAAGAGATCAAACAACGCTTTCCAAAAGGGTACAAGGTCATCAAGCCTTACCTGCGCATGACACCCGACCCAAGACAATAACCCGTCCAATAAAAAAACCGGAGTGGTGGTTAATCACTCCGGTTTTCCCCCGGTTACCCATCCTGTGGATTCTGTGTTTGGCCGAGCCTGTTAACAGACCCGGTTCCTAAACTGTTTCGGCAAAAAATTGTTGTAGAACCTGTTTATGCGCTTCGAATTTCTTCCAGCCCAATTCGTGGAAGTAGAAGGCGACGGTATTGACGGCAGGTTCAACCATTGCCACTGCGCTACCCACCAGGACATCACCGGTCAGGGCGTAGGCAACGGAGAAAGCGACGGTGAAGTGAACGGTTGCGAAAGTCATTGTCTTGGCCATGGTGCCTGCTCCTTTGGATTACGTGTTGAACCCAGAATACGCCCGGCACCTGAAAAGCTAAAGACAATTGATGTTATGGATTAAATAGCCAATACCTATAAAAGGAATCACGGCATGGGAGGAAAGGTCTGGCCCTCAACATTCAGCATATTTTCGACCACAGCGGCGTTATAGAAGCCCTCCACCTTACGGATCTTGTCACCATCGACCGTGCACCAGATAGCGATACGCACATCGCCAATGGGCTCAAAGTAAGTTTTGTAATCCAGTACGCCAAATACCGAATTGCCCTCTGCCGCGATCTCGCGCACCACAATATCTTTCTGAATACCGGCCATCCCGAAGAGGTAGGCGAGCATATCTTCCGGGTCAGTGAAGTACATGTTCGGGCCAACGTATTCGAAGCCTTCAACATGCAATAACTGCTTGGCCTGATCAAAATGTTGGGATTTTATTCCCTGGATAAACTGGGTGACGATTTCTTTGGGCTGCATGATTTCACTCTGAATGACACTGCCGGGTTCGGACGGAAGGATACTGCGTGGAGGAACCCAATGAACAATTAGCAAACTGAACTAAGACGGCAAAGATGCCTTTCTAATGTTCCACTTCCATTGAGTCAAGCAGAAAGTGCAATGATCTGCAAGCTTGCGCGAGGTTTACGCATTTTTTGCACAATTTCACCGCAGTTGGCGGGTTTATTGGACAATTCATCGGGCGAGTGCCGGAACCGCTTCGCCCGCCATAGCGGACGAAGCAGGAGGAAATTGACCAAACGGCTATCTGATCTCCACTTCTTTATGATTTATGGAGCGTCTATGGATAACACGAGGGATTCCAGCGGTGCCAAGCTGACGGGTACGCGGGCGTGGTTTTGGCGAACCGCCAGGGTAAGTATTGTTTGCCCGCCCAACTGATCCCGCAGGGCATAATCACCCGGCGCCAACGTCCAGGTTTCCACCAGGTCCGCAGGAAGCTCCAGATTGAACGAGCGGGTTTCGGTGGCTGAGAAATTGCTGACAACCAACAACTTATAGGCTTTGTCCGGTGTAGCGGCCCAACGCGCAAACGCGAAGACATCATCCGTGTAGCCCGCTGTTGCACGGCGATTATGGCGATGGAGTTCCCGGTAGGGTCCGCGCATCGCCGGGTGCAGGGCAGAGATATTCATCAGCCGCACATAGAAATCCCGCAATGCCTGTTCCCGTTCGCTTAAACCGCCACCGTCGAACTTGCCGCCGTTCATCCAGCGCTGGTGGGCGGGTACACCGGCGTAATCAAAGATGCTGGTGCGTGTGGGGTCACCGAAACCGGAGTCCAGCATGCCGTCTTCGCCCACTTCCTGGCCGAAGTAAATCATCGTGGGCGAGCGGCTGATCAAAGCCGACACCACCATCGCCGGTTTGCCTTTCTCCGCACTGCCGGCGAAGTCAGGGCTGGCAATACGTTGCTCATCGTGATTTTCCAGGAAGTGGAGCATATGCGCTTCGATATCTGCCAGGTCCGCCTGGATCTTCACCAGGCTGTCGGTGGAACCCGTGCCCTGCATGATGGTTTTGAGCGTATCGTAGAACTCCACTTTATCGTAGAGATAATCCATCTTGCCCAGATGCAGATAGTTGCGATACTCCCTGGGGTTGTAGACCTCGGCCAATAAAAACGCATCCGGGTTTTTTACTTTGATTGAGGAATTCAGATAACTCCAGAATTCCACCGGCACCATCTCGGCCATATCAAACCGAAAACCGTCAACGCCCATGTCCAACCAATAATGGGTGATAGCGCGAAATTTTTTCCACGAATCGGGTACATCTTTGTCGGCCCAGAAGGCCGCGTGTGCCTGATAATTTTTATCGGCGTACGCGGCGGGTAGTGTCGGAAAATCGTAGCTGCCGTCGGGGCGTACGCCGTAATTAATCTTTACGGTTTCGTACCAATCATGGAAATGCGGTTGGGCCTTACGCGAACCATTGCCGGTCCACTTGGCAGGTACTTCGGAAAATTTTCCATCGGCGAGCGGGTGTGTATCGCCACCCAGCGGGCGATAATTTTCCAGTGGTGCGGGCACGCGAAAATCTTCGCCGGGCACATAGTAAAAATTATTGTCGCGTTCATAGGCTACCGAGGTATCGTCGTTAACACCGAAGTCCTGCACACCTGCCGGCTTGTGCAGGGATTCATAACGACGCGCCACATGATTCGGCACGATATCAATGATGACCTTCATTCCTTGCCGATGTGTGCGCTTGATCAGCGCCTGAAATTCTTCCAGACGCTGTTCAGGATCAACCGCCAGATCGGGATTCACGCTGTAATAATCCTTTACCGCGTAGGGTGAGCCGGCGCGCCCTTTCACCACGTCCGGGTCATCATTGCTGATACCGTAAGCAGAATAATCGCGAATCACCGCGTGGTGCGGCACACCGGTGTACCAGATGTGGGTCACGCCCATGGCTTTGATTTCAGCCAGAGCGGTATCGGTAAAATCGTTAAATTTTCCCACACCGTTTTCTTC
>DATJLH010000004.1:0-4033 GCA_035490615.1 Cellvibrio sp. | reverse complement strand
CCTTGATGGATTTCTTGCGACGGAAGATGATTCTCTTGATTGGCTTTTTACTCTTGGCGAACTTAACAATTCCAGTTATCCGGAGTTCATAGCTGAAGTGGGGGCCTTGGTTATGGGGTCAGCGACCTATGAATGGATGATGCGTAATGCTGATCAGGTAGCTAAAGAGACTGGCTCACCATGGCCATATAACCAACCCGCATGGGTATTCTCAAGTCGCAAGCTGCCCATGATTGAGGGCGCAGATATCCATTTTGCAAATGGCGATGTTGATAAAATCCACAGAGAAATGCGCACCGCTGCTAAAGATAAAAATATTTGGATTGTGGGCGGTGGTGATTTGGCTGGTCAGTTCTACGACGCAGGCTTACTGGATGAGCTCATTGTTCAGGTGGGCTCTGCAACCCTTGGTAAAGGTAAGCCACTTTTTCCACGCCGTGTTTTAAACCCAACTCTGCGGCTCATATCCGTTCGCCAGATGGGGGCAGGTATGGCCGAGTTGCGTTATGAAGTGCAAAAAAGTGGTAAGGAAAAATAGGCCTAACAATTAATTTAGCGTCGACTTATTGGAATGGGAGTGTACACATTAACTTCGCCATGGAGATAAAAGCCATCGTCGATAAGGAGCTTCAAGGGGCCGCATCGATTAATAAAACTATGCATAATCTTTCACCAACCCCGCCACCCAATCCATAAATACCTGCACGCGTTTGGACAAGTTGCGACGGTTGGGGTAGATCAGGGAAATCGGCATGGGTTCGGCGGCGAAGTTTTTCAAAATTTCTACTAACTGCCCCTTCTTGATGTACTGGCGAAGCCCCGCTTCCGGTGCCTGAATGATCCCCAGCCCTGCGAGGCAAGCCTGAGTGTAGGCATCGGCATTGTTCACTGTCATCGGGCCTTTCATTGGCAGGTTGCGATAAGACTGTCCGTCCCAATATTCCCAGCCGCTGGACTTGGCGCCCAGGGTAAGCACGTAGTGCACCAGCCAATGGTGCTCAGCCAGTTCTTCCAGTGTTTGCGGTTCGCCAAATTTTTCCAGATAGCCCGGGCTGACGCAGTTGATAATGCGGAGCTGCCCTAACGGCCGGGCGATCAAGCCGGAATCCGCCAACTGCCCCACCCGCACCACGCAGTCAAACCCTTCGCGCACCAGGTCCACGCGCCGGTCTGTACTGCTCAATTCGATCTCCACTGCCGGGTAGCTGGCCAGAAAGTCCGGCAAGCGGGGGATCACTAAATTTCTGGCCATGGCGGTGGGCATATCGATGCGAATGCGCCCGCTGATATGAGCGGGCGTTTGTTGGAAAAGGGATTCAAGCTCATCCATGTCTGCCAGCAGGTCTTTGCAGCGCTCGTAAAAAATCTGGCCATCCTGGGTCAACTGAACCTTACGCGTCGTGCGATGTAGCAGCCGTGTTCCCAACTGGGTTTCCAGTTGTTGCACGGCGCTGGAGACACTGGCTTTCGGCAATCCAAGGCTGTCGCCGGCACGCGTAAAGCTCGCCAGTTCTGCCACGCGCACGAAGATATTCATGGCTTCCACTCTGTCCACAGGTCACCTCATTGTTCGGATTTTATGAACAGTGTATCCGTATCTGTCAGGTTTATCCCGCGTGAGTCGCTCAATAAACTGGATTCACATCATCACTGATCCACAGGAGGTTCACCATGAGCAACAACATCGCGATCGTAACCGGCGGCAGCCGTGGCTTGGGCAGAAACGCCGTGCTTCATCTGGCACGCCAGGGCATTGATGTGATCTTTACCTACCACAGTAACCAGATGGAGGCCGCTGAGGTTCAGAAACAGGTTGAAACTATGGGGCGCAAAGCCGTGGCCTTACAACTTGATGTGGGTAATTCCAATAGTTTTCCCGCCTTCGCTCAGGAGGTGAAATCTGCTCTACAGCAACAGTGGCAGCGGGAGCAATTTGATTTCCTGATCAACAACGCCGGCATCGGCATCCATACCCCTTACGCGGAAACCACAGAAGCGCAGTTTGATGCGTTGATGAACATCCACCTCAAGGGGGTGTTTTTTCTGACGATCAATCTGCTTGAGCTGATCAAGAACGGTGGCCGCATTATCAATATCTCCACCGGCCTTACACGATTCACCTATCCCGGCTATGCGGCCTACGCTGCAATGAAAGGTGGTGTGGAAGTCTTGACCCGCTACATGGCGAAGGAACTCGGTCCGCGCGGTATCAGTGTCAATGTGGTCGCGCCTGGGGCCATCGAGACTGACTTTAGCGGCGGTGCAGTGCGGGACAACAAAGCGTTAAACGATTTTCTTGCCGCGCAAACTGCTCTGGGTCGCGTGGGCCTGCCAGATGACATAGGTGGCGTTATTGCGGCAATGGTGGCAGAAAACAGTCGCTGGATTAACGGCCAGCGAATTGAAGCCTCTGGCGGTATGTTTTTGTAGAAAACGGTTTGCTCTGTGAGGAGCGTGACTCACAGGGCGAACTTATTCCGGAAAATAGATTGCTGCTTCCACATTTAAATCGGATGCAATATAAGAACTAAAATGAGATGCTGCGCGCTTGGAAGAACCGGCAATTTGGAAAAATCATGAAAAAAATAATAATTTTATTAGCGACGTTAATATCGCTAAGTGGATTCGGATATTGGTTATATTTATTGAATTCCAATGTTGCTCAAGAATTCCAGAAAACTTATGCTGCCTTTGACATGAAGGTTCCGCCCTTCAGCGCTTTCATTATATCTACCTTGCCCCACTGGCTGTTTGTTTTAGGTATTGTTGCAGTGCTTAGCTTTTCCGCGTTGTTCGCTAAAAGCAAGATTAAATACTTAAGTTTTATCCTCCCCATTTTTATGAGCGTTTTATATTTTTGTGGGTTATATGTTCCGGTAATTACTCATGGAGCAACACTATAAGTGATGACGAATAGCTAAGGATATTTGGGGGCGCCTCTCAATTTATATATGCTAATTAAAAATCACCCATAAAAAATGATTAAACTCGCGCCTTTCCCCATCCTCCAATTATTATCAACACCAAATAACAATCCGCTATAAACAACCATTACCCACCACCACATTTTCAATTTGGTCCTGCGACCAATGAAAATCAGTTTGTGACGCTCCTCAATAAAATCACGTTCAGCGGCGCGTCTTTCCCGCATCCGGTCGTTGATCTTCAGTCAGTTCTATATGATTCGTCATACCATATAATAATATTTTTATTATGCTGTTGGCCGGAATTAGCGCGTATTTGGCAGCGGTAGACGAATACGACACCTCGCGCTCCGGATATTCCAAATCAATAACTTCAAAGGGACAACACTATGAATAATTTAAGACGATGCATGTTTGCATCGGCGATGTTATTTCTTCTGCCGATGATCACTCAGAATGTCCACGCACTTTCCTGTTCGGCTGACGCCGATACCTGGAACAATGGTTATGTGGTGAACGTGACCGTTACGAATGATGGTAGCTCTGCAGTCACCGGTTGGCAGTTGGCGTTGAATTTTAATCAGAGTCCTGGCGTGACGAATTCCTGGAACGCCGCCATTTCAACGTCCGGTAACACCGTCACCGCAAC
Organism: Cellvibrio sp.; assembly: GCA_035490615.1. Classification (GTDB taxonomy): domain Bacteria; phylum Pseudomonadota; class Gammaproteobacteria; order Pseudomonadales; family Cellvibrionaceae; genus Cellvibrio. The sequence continues at coordinate 460 of DATJLH010000004.1, read as the reverse complement.
CAATGTGTCATGGAACGGCAATCTCGCTGTCGGGCAAAGTGTGAGCTTTGGCTTTCAGGGTACACACAGTGGCAATTTCGTATTACCTACGTGCTCAACGGGTAGCGGGCCAAACCCCTCGTCGTCGAGTTCCAGTTCTTCAAGCATGAGCATTCCCAGCAGTTCATCTCCCAGCATCTCTTCAAGTTCCTCCAGCAGCTCCATTGGCGGTGGCAACAACAGCATCACCGTGCGCGCAAGCGGCACCACTGGTATGGAATCTATTACCTTGCGTGTCGGCGGGACGGATGTGCAGAGCTGGACCTTGAGCACCTTTATGATGGATTACAGCGCCACAACCAACCAGAGCGGCGATATCCACGTGGTGTTTACCAATGACAACGATGGCGAAGCGGATGTGCAGGTCGATTACGTCAATGTTAATGGTGGAACCCGTCAGGCCGAGGATCAAAGCGAGAAC
>DATJLH010000003.1:0-6526 GCA_035490615.1 Cellvibrio sp. | reverse complement strand
TGGCTACACCGTACACGGTAACCGGCATCTGGTACTTTTTGAACAGGCGATGCAAACGCCAGAAGCCGGCGCGGCTGCCGTATTCGTAGATGGACTCCATGCTCATATGACGGGCTTCATACGCGCGCGCGCCGATAATTTCCGAGAGGAATGTCTCGGAGGCAGAGTCACCGTGGAGCACGCAATTCTCACCACCTTCCTCGTAGTTAATGACAAATTGCACCGCAATGCGCGCGCTGCCGGGCCAGTTGGCGTGAGGTGGGTGTTCGCCATAGCCGATGAGATCGCGGGGGTAGGGCGTTTTTTCGTTCATGAGATGTCCGTTGTGTTGGGTTTTATCAGGAACCAGTTTGACTGGTAGCTTTTGTGATTCTTTTGGAGTGCTTTGTCGGATTACACGGCGCTAATCCGACCTACATGTTAACCGAGTGATTTGTGTATTACCCGTAGGTCGGATTAGCGCAGCGTAATCCGACACCACCTTCTATCTAACACGACTCCTTGGCACAACCTAATCAAATTCTATGCCAGCGTCACGGTCAGGATTTCCCTCAACCAAAATCTTATCTCCGCTATATTACTGGGCAAGTGGCAGATTCATGCACCAGTTTTAGACAAATCTCGACCGTTCGGACAACTAATTGCCCGCGCCATAGCAGTAATGGCGCTGCATCACCTATCTGGTATCACTATTGCATTAGCCCACCTCGCATTTCTCCATTCTTTTTGTTGTAACCAAAACTCTTCTCTTGTGTGGATTTTCCTATGTCATCTTCTCTGTCTTTAAGAAACAGTCTGGCAGTGCATTGGCTCGTTGGTTGTTTATGGATCATGGCCAGCTCTGCTGCTTTGGCAAAAAATAATGCATGGTTTGAAGAATTTAAATCAAGCGCGTCTGATCAGGAGCTTTATACCTTTTTATATGCAATGCCCAAGGGCGGCGACTTGCACAATCACATGAGTGGTTCAGCCCTTTCCGAGTGGTGGTATGAGCTGGCGTTAAGCCAAAAAGCCCATGGCTATCGCTTCTACACTAAAGTCAAGATCAACAACTGTCGCCCTTATGGTGGTAATGAATTTGGTCGCCGCCCTTATTTGTTGTTATTCAACAACCTGCTGGAGTCCACTTATGACCGGTTACCGGATTGTGAGAAGCAGGAATACAAACGCCTGGAAGAACTGAGTGAGGATGAAAAAGCCGGGTGGTTGGACAGTATTCGCTTGACCCATGATCACGAAGGGCGCGATGAATTTTTCCAGACCCATTGGCAACGCCTCGACCAGTTGATGGCCAGCCCTTACATGATGGCCGAGATCCTGTACCTGAATATGAAAGCCTTTGGTGATGAGGGACTTATTTATCTCGAATCCATGATGGGGGCCGGTGGTTTTATCAAACCGGACGGCACACCGATTCCCGCTGATGACGTTGCCGATATTTACCGCAAGCGTCTTGCGCAGGCAGACGCAAAAGCCACTGGCGTTACAGTCAGATTGCAGGAATCCATCCTGCGCTTTGCCCCCAACGCTGAACAACAATTGGTGAATGCCTACGATTTTGTATCGCGCAATCGCGATTTATATCTGGCAGTCAATATGGTCGGGCGGGAAGACAATGATAAAGGCCATCCGCTGCGGTTCACCAAAACCCTGCGCGAGTTGCGCCAAAAATATAACAACGTGCGTTTGTCTGTGCATGCCGGTGAGGTGGATGAACCCAACTTCCATATCCGCGACACTTTAATGCTCGGCGCTGATCGAATCGGACACGGGGTTAACCTGATTACCGACAACGATTTGCTGCGGCAAATGCGCCACGGTCCTTATCTGGTCGAAATCAATCTCATCTCCAATCTCCTGCTGGAATACGTCAGTGAATATTCCCAGCACCCGTTCCCGGAGTACTTGCGTCTCGGCATTCCGGTGGCGTTATCAACCGATGATCGCGGTATGTGGGATTCCAATATTACCGATGAATTTTTTGTCGCAGTGAAAGAATTCAATGTGTCATGGGATGAGTTGATGCTGCTCAGTCGTAACTCCCTGCAATACAGTTTTGTTGAAGACGAGGTAAAAGCCAGGTTGCTCGACACCTACAACAAACGTATCAGCCAGTTTGAAAAAACCGTTAAAGCGCGTGGTGTTGCTGGCCTGAAAAATGTTGCGCCGGTGACCTACAGCTTTACCTGCAAACGCTATCAGGTGTGCACATTTAAGTAATCCGTTCGCCGTGTAAAAAATCGAGCCACGATTTGGTGCACGGCACAGCACCATGCTTCAACAAGGGCCGGCAGCTCACCCAAGAGCGAGTAGAAAAATCCGGAAGTTTCAGATTAATAAACGATTGAACCGTATTTTAAGCCTTGCAGATGATTGATTTAAAAGGAAATAAATCTGTCATCTTAAAAACGTAACCAGTTAGACAGGAAATGGCATGGGGCTTGCTAAATCCTGAACAGCGTCACAGTAAATATTATTAGACCTCTGGAGTGCACTCGTTATGACCACACACAATCGTTTCAAGCGTAAAGAACTCGCGCTGCTGATCAGTCTCAGTTGCGTGCTCGCTGCACCTGCTACGCTGGCTCAGGAAGAAGTTGTCGAGCTGGAAACCTACACTGCCGAAGGGCAGGTGGAAGACACCATGGGTGTTATGCCAACTGAGCCGGTAAAGTCGGTTTTCGGTTTTGGAAAAACCATTCTCGAAACACCGCGCGGTGTGACCTCGGTCAGTGCCGACATGATGGAAAGTTACAACATCACCGATATTGATGACTTGGTATTGATTTCCCCCGGTGCGTTTACCCAGTCATTCTTTGGCGTTGCCGGTTCTCTTGATGTGCGCGGTACACCGGGTGAGGTGTATTTCCGTGGTGTGCGTCGCGTGAACAACCCCGGCAACTATCCAACGCCGATTGGTGCAACAGATCGTATCGACATTGTGCGTGGTCCCGCCTCGCCAATTTATGGCCCATCCAAAATCGGTGGTTACCTGAACTTCGAGCCCAAGTCGGCTCGCGCTGAAACCGGGCAATATCTGGAAAAACCTGCCGGTGAGATTTCCATTACACGCGGCAGCTGGGATAAAAATGTATTGTCAGCAGAAGTGGGCGGCCCCGGTGCGATCGGTGAAAAAAGTCTTGGCTATTACATCTATGCAGAAACTGAAAACTCCGGCAGCTACTACGACAATTCCGGCACTGACCAGAATATCCTGCAAGCCTCGTTTAACATGGATTTCTCTGACAACACCCGCATTGAATTCGGTGGTATGTACCACGAATACGATGGCAACCAGGTGGCTGGCTGGAACCGTTTAACCCAGGATTTGATTGATAACGGCACTTATATTACCGGTACCGCACAAGCAGTGGATCTGGATGGTGATGGTTACAATTCACCGGACGAATACGATGCCTGGAAAGAAACCTTTGCCGAGGGATCAAGTAACTTTTTTGTACCTGCCGGTGCAGCCACCAATGCCGATATGGACCCGGCCTGGGCTTTGGAAAGCGTAGGGACCACCAAACTGAAAGGCAACCAGACCCTGGTTTCACCGGAAGACCAATTGGTCACCACAGTAACCACCTTGTATTTCGATGTGATTCACCAGGCCAGCGATAGCTTCACTATTACCAACAAAACCTTTTACGAAAAACTGGAAAACATCAACGAAAACGCCTACGGCTTTTCGCAGTTCGTTGACAGTTATGCCATTGAAAACCAGTTGATCTTTGCCTTTGAAGCAGAGCACGCCGATTGGTTAAAAGCCAGCTATCAGCTGTCCCCCAGTATTCGCTACACCGACTTTAACCAAGGTGACGATTTCGATTATGAATACTTTGACCGCCGCGATTTGAGTGGCCCTTCCACTGCGCTGGATCGCAAATTACTGGCAACCGTCACTGATTCTGATTATTCCAATTACCTGGTGGGTGACTATACCGATTACGGTCTGGCCTTTCTGGCAGATTACACCATCGCAGAAAATCTCGGATTGTTAGTGGGTGCACGCTACGATCATCTCGACATGACCTCGACCTCAGTCGGTGAAAAAATTCGCGGTACACCGGATGATGTTACCGCCAGTGAAACCGATGACGGTGTGTCCTGGACGGCGAGTTTGTCCTACACCTTGCCGTTTGGTTTAACGCCTTATGTCACTGTGTCTGAACAGGCCACCATTGTGATGGGGCAGGGATCAGAGATTTCTCCCGGACTGATTGCCGACGGTAACGCGATTGCCGATTCTGAATTGGAAGAAGTGGGTATCAAAGGCAGCTTCCTGGACGACCGTTTGTATTTCTCCGCGGCCTGGTTCAACCAAACCCGCACCAATTTCAGCGCGCAGGATCAGGTGAGTAACAACACCACCGAAAGTGAAGGTTACGAATTTGAAACTCGCTTCCTGGTGACCAGTAATTTCACCCTGACCGCAGCGATGACCCACCTGGAAATTACCAACCTCACCGCATTGGATAGCGGCACCCAGTTTGGTTTCCAGGGGGCGGGTGATCTGACCGGCGTGACTGATCCGTCCCTGTTTTACGGCTACGTAATGCAAGGTCTGACCTTGGTGGGCAATGAAACGGATGCACTGAAATCCGGCATCCCGGAAAACATGTACAGCTTGACCGGTGCCTATGATTTCGGTAACGGCTATCGCATCACGGCCAGCACGGTACATGCCGATTCAACCTACTCCGGTTTCTCCAAAGCAGTGGAGTTACCCTCGTACACCTTGCTTAACGCCGGCATCAGTTACAACACCGATACCTGGAGCATCAGTTTGCAAGGTAAAAACCTGACGGACGAAAAATACTTCCGCGCGAATTTCCCGGACCTGTTCGGCAGCACCATCGTACTGCCTGAATTGCCGCGTCACTTCGTTGCTAATGCGTCATTCAAGTTCTAACCGTTTGCGTGTCAAGGGGCCTCAGGTTTGAGGCCCCCTACTAAAACAGAGGTCGATTATGGTTTTTCGTAAACCCCTGGGAGCTGCGCTCATGGCAGTTACCCTGTTTTCCCTGCCGGTGGTGGCGGTCGAAGATAGCCTGCAACAACAGGAAACGATTGATAAAAGTGCAGTGACGAGTCAAAAACGTATTGATAGCCTGGCCGATCAAACGTCTGACGATTTACAGAATTATCGTATTGCGTCACAGCGTTTGGAAAGCTTGACGATCTATAACCAGCAAATGGAAAAACTGATTGCCTCGCAAAAAGCCGAGATTGCCAGTATTCAAAAACAAACCGCGGAAATTGACAACATAGAAACCGGTGCGCTGCCATTGATGTTGAAGATGACCGAAACCCTTGAGCAATTGTTAGCGGCGGATGTGCCTTTTCTGAAAGAAGAGCGCCAGGATCGTGTGGCTAATCTGCGCACCTTGATTGATCGCGCCGATGTCACCGCCGGTGAAAAATATCGCCGGATCATGGAAGCCTACTTGGTGGAAGTGGAATACGGTCGCACCATTGAAGCCTATCGCGGTGAACTGGTGATTGAAAACGAAGCGCGCACGGTAGATTTTTTGCGCATCGGGCGCGTTGGGCTGTTTTACCAAACCCTGGATGGGAACGAAAGTGGCCGCTGGAATAACAGCCGTGGGGCCTGGGAATTACTCGACTCAGGTTATCGCACCAGCGTGCGCGACGGTCTGCGTATCGCGCGCAAGCAAACTCCGCCGGAGTTGCTGACGCTTCCTGTTAACGCGCCTGCCCAGTAAGGAATTCCGTTTATGAAATCGATTGTTAAATTTGTCTTCAGTAGCTGTTTAAGTATCTGTGCGCTGGGTTTTGCTGTGACCAGTTTTGCGCAAACCAGCGATACGCTGAAAAATCTCTATCAACAAGTCAGTAAAGAAGTCAGTGCCGAAGCCGCACATAACAGTGAACGTGAACAGCGTTTTCGCGCGGCTGCCAGCGACCAAAAAGCCTTGCTGGCCGAAGTGCAGGCCGACCTGGCCAGGCAGGAAAAACTGCGCGATGACATGAAAGTGGTGTTCGATGCAAACGAAGTTCAGCTGGGTGAATTGACTACCCAACTGGATCGTCGCACCGGTAACCTGGGTGAGCTTTTTGGTGTGTTTCGCCAAATGGCCGGTGATACCCAACAAATGCTGTTTGATTCCTTGATCTCGGTGGAATATCCCGAGCGCAAAGCATTGATCGAAGAATTAGCCAATACCAAAGAAGTGCCGACAATTCCACAGATGCAGCAATTGTGGACGCTGATGCTGCAGGAGATTTCCGAATCAGCCAATGTCACGCGCTTTGAAACCAGCGTGGTAAAACCCAGTGGTGAAGCCTATACCGCGCCGGTGACTCGCGTAGGTACCTTCAATATTGTTACCGACGATAAATACCTCAACTATGTGGCAGACAGTCAGCAATTGGTTGAGCTGGCGCGCCAACCAAGTGGCAGTGTTCGTTCAACCGCTGCGTCATTGAGTTCAGCAAGCGGCGGCGATGTCGGTTTCGCACTTGACCCTTCCCGGGGTGCCTTGCTGGGGTTATTAGTGCA
>DATJLH010000002.1:0-14929 GCA_035490615.1 Cellvibrio sp. | reverse complement strand
TCTTCCGGCGAGTTGACGTGAGAGACACGTTCAACCGCCTGCTCAATAATCGGACCTTCATCCAGATCGGCGGTGACAAAATGCGCAGTGGCGCCGATCAGTTTTACGCCGCGCTCATACGCCTGGTGATAAGGCTTTGCGCCTTTGAAGCCGGGCAAAAAGGAATGATGGATGTTGATCGCACGGCCGTTGAGTTTACGGCACAAATCGTCCGACAGAATTTGCATGTAGCGCGCCAGCACCAGGCAATCGGCTTTTTGGTCTTCAATCAATTGCCAGATTCTTGCCTCCTGCTCGGTTTTGGTGTCGGCGGTCACCGGTAAATAATGGAATGGCAGTTCGTACCATTCGGTTAAATCCTGCATCACTGTATGGTTGGACACGACACCGACGATATCAATGGGCAAGGTGCCGCTTTTCCAACTGTTGAGCAGGCTGTTAAGGCAGTGGCCCCATTGCGATACCGCGATCAGTACACGCGGTTTGCAATCGCTGTCGAAGATGTTCCAGTCCATCTTGTACTGCTCGCCCAAGGGCTGGAAGATGGCTTTGATTTGTTGCAGGCTGTAGCCGGGCGGACATTCAAATACCGTGCGCATAAAAAAACGGCGGCGGTCGACGTCTTCAAATTGTGATGATTCTTTGATGTTGAATCCCAGGGTGGCGAAGAGTGTGGCCACGGCGGCCACAATGCCTTTGGAATCCTGACAGCTGAAGGTTAAAACGATTTCGTTAACGCCGGACATCGTGGTGGTTTCCCTGAATCATGTCGCCGCAGATGCGGTGAGTAAAAATTGCTGCCAAGCCTACGGGATTGCACCCCGGCTGTTCAAGTAGTGGATTCGGGGGATTGGCCGTTGCGGGAGGCATGTCGGATTACGCCTTCGGCTAATTCGACCTACAATGTGTCCTTAACGTGCCCCTGGCCCGTAGGTCGCATTAGCGGCGCAGCCGCGTAATCCGACAACACCACGACAACACCCACGAACGCGTCAAACGTACAGCATGACCCAGTAACCCAACACCTTTACCCAACAGAAATCCGCTATGCAAAATTCCCTGTTCGGCGATGACCCAACGCCCAAGCCCACCCTAAAAGCCGGTAAAACCGTAGAGCCGGTTGCGCCGACACCGGCACTCATTGAACTGGGCAACACGCTGCCGGCACATCTGCGCCTGGGAACATCCTCGTGGAATTACCCGGGGTGGAACGGCTTGGTGTGGGACGGGGATTACCCGGAGACGCGCCTGTCACGCGAAGGTTTGCGGGCCTACGCACAGCACCCATTGTTCCGCACGGTCAGCATCGACCGCTCATTTTATCGACCGCTAAACGTTGCGCAGTTTGCCGAGTATGCCTCCCAGGTGCCGGCGGATTTTCGGTTCGTGGTAAAAGCCCCGAGCCTGGTGACGGATGCGCTGGTGCGCGATGAGTCGGGCCGGGGCATGCGGCCGAACCTGCACTTTCTGGATGCAGCGCAGGCGGTGCAACTGTTTGTGGAACCGGCGCTGGAGGGGTTGGGCCCCAAATTGGGCGCACTGGTATTTCAGATAAGCCCACTGCCAGGGCATTGGCTGGTGCGCATGCCGGAATTGATCCAGCGTCTACACACCTTATTGAAGGCTATTCCGGACCTCAGGTCCGCCGCACCTGAGGGCGTGATCGCGGTAGAAGTGCGCGATCCGCAGTGGCTGACGCCAGCGTTCGTGAATGCCTTGCGCGATACCGGCGCTACCTACTGCATGGGGCTGCACGCCAAGATGCCGCGCATCGCCGAGCAGCTGCCGCTCCTGCGGGCTCTCTGGCCGGGGCCGCTGGTGTGCCGCTGGAATCTCAACCCGCTGCACGGCGCCTACGGTTATGAAGATGCGCAGCAGCAGTATTCTCCCTACGACAAAATGGTTGATCCCGACCCGGAAACACGAGAGGCACTGGCGCGCGTCATTACCGGCACCGCCAATGCGGGCCAGAATGTCTACGTCACCCTCAGCAACAAGGCCGAAGGCTCCGCCCCCTTATCAGTAATCGAACTCGCTAACGCCATCCGCTCAAGTAGATCGGATTAGCGCCAGCGTAATCCGACGTTGACCTATCAAAAAAGCGATTGTCGGATTACGGCGCTTTCGCGCCTAATGCGACCTACGTGTCAGCGCATGTAGGTCGGATTAGCCGCAGGCGTAATCCGACACGAACCCGAGACTCACCTGGAATCACCGCCCTGTTTCCCGCTCAACACACCCCCGAAACGCCGCCTGTACTGCCGTAAAAACCGGGCCGGGACACTGCTCCAGCGTGCGTCCATCGACACTGGCCACTGGAATTAACTCGGCCCCGGTGCCGGTCAAAAAGCATTCGTCAGCCACGAACACATCGTAGGGTGCGAGTGGGATTTCACGGTGAGGAATACCCAGCTCAACTGCCAGTTCCAGCACCACCTGCCGGGTAATGCCATCCAGAGCACCTTCCATCGCCGGCGGCGTCAGCAATTCACCGTTGCGCACGATAAAGAGATTATCCGCACTGCCCTCCGCCACGCGCCCGGCGCTATTGAGCAGAATCGCCTCGTCCGCCCCGGCATGACTGGCCTCCAGTCGGGCAAGGATATGGTTGAGATAGTTGAGGCTTTTGATGCGCGGGTCCAGCCCGTCGGGCCCGAGACGGCGTGTGGCGGCGATGATGACCTTGGCGCCCTGCGATCGCGTCTCCCCACTGACCAGTTGCAGCCGGTCTGCAATGATAAAGACGGATGGCGAATGGCAGCGCGTCGGGTCCAGCCCCAGTGGACCGACACCACGCGTGACCACCAGGCGCAAATAGCCTTCAGAAACACCTGCCGCCGCAATGGTCTCGGCCACCGCATCGGCCAACTGCGTCGGGGTATAAGGCAAGCTCAGGGCAATGGCCCTGGCCGAGAGGGCCAGGCGATCCAGATGCGCCTGTAAACGGAAGGCTCGCCCATTATAAAAACGAATGCCTTCAAACACGCCGTCGCCATACAACAAGCCGTGATCAAACACCGAAACCACGGCTTGCTGCGGCGCCACCCGTTTCCCGTTCAGCCAACACGCCGGCTGGTGCGCCGTATCAGCCATGAAACTCTCCCGTGAGCGTGATATGGGCCTGCCCCGAAAGATGCACGCGGTCATCCTGTAACCTCAGGTCCAGCAAACCGGTACGGGCCGAGGCTTGCAAGGCGCGCAAGCGCGTTTTGCCCAGGCGCTGGGCCCAGTAAACGGCCAGCAGACAATGCGCCGAGCCGGTCACGGGGTCTTCGTTGATGCCGACCCGGGGTGCAAAGAAGCGAGACACCATATCGATTCCGGGCTCATCACCGGGCGCTGTCACGATCAGGCCGCGGGCGGGTAGCTCAGCCAGCTGCCGGGTATCCGGTCGCAGGCGGCGCACCTGCTCTGCCGATTCCATCACCGCCAGCCAATCCTCCCGCCCCTGCCCCAGCCAGAGCGGTTGCACACCGAGCGCCTCGACCAATGCGGGCGGCCTACTCGCCATCGCCTCCGGCGGATCGGCAGGAAAATTAAGGGTAATGCCTTCCGCTTGCCGGCTGGCGCCCAACAGGCCGCTGCGGGTGTGAAACTCGATGAAATCTTCCGCCTCCCAGGCGCTGTGCCAGAGCACATGGGCCGCGGCCAGAGTCGCATGGCCGCAAAGATTCACTTCGGTGGTCGGCGTAAACCAACGCAGCACCCAACCCTGCCGACCCAATCGGGGAAAGCGGGACACAAAGGCGGTTTCCGACAGATTCATCTCGGCGGCCACCTGTTGCATCCACTCGGCAGATTTTTCCTGCTGTAACAGGCACACCGCCGCCGGGTTACCGGTAAAGGGGCCGGAAGCGAAGGCATCAACAATGTACAAAGGCTGGTTCATGACAAGGTCTCTCACGGTAAAGACGCCACTCTAGAATTCAGCTAACAATAGATACAGTTGCAGAAAAAACGAAATTGGTACGGTACAGATAGGCTATCCTGTTTTCTGTGCCGGTTATAACGACCGGCATCTGTACCTATCGTCCATACCGGCTTTATCGCCAGAATCGCCCCATGGAAACTTTGTATCAACAATTGGCCGAGGACCTGCGCACCTCGATTCAGCAAGGCGGCTTTCAGCCCGGCGACCGCTTGCCCGGCGTGCGGCAACTGAGCCGGCAGCGCAACCTGAGCATCGCCACTGTCATCTCTGCCTACCGCCTGCTGGAAGACCAGGGTGTGCTGGAAAGCCGCGAGCGTTCAGGCTTTTATGTGCGGCCCCACATCAACACGCAAATTCCCCAGCCCCGGTTGGTAATGGATACTCCGCGCCCGGCCCCGGTAACCGGTCAGGACATGGTGTTGCAGTTGATCAAGGCCGCCAACAACCCGTCTGTCGTGCAGCTTGGCGCCGCCGTGCCAGCGCCGGAATTCCTCCCGACCCGCGCGATTGAACAGGCGCTGATCCGTTGCGCCCGTCAACACCGGGTACGTTCCGCCAATTATGAATTCTCGCCTGGTTCGCTGGAACTGCGCCGGCAACTGGCGCGGCGGATGGCGGAAGCTGGCTGCGCGGTCAACCCGGACAACCTCGTCATCACCAATGGCGGGCAGGAAGCATTGAGCATTGCCCTGCGCGCCGTCACCAAACCCGGCGATGTGGTGGCCATTGAATCGCCTGCATTTTATGGGCTGTTACAGGTACTGGAATCCCTCGGGCTGGAAGCGCTGGAGATTCCCACCCACCCGCTCACCGGCATCTCCATCGAGGCCCTGGAGCTGGCAGTCAGCCGCTGGCCCGTCAAAGCCTGCGTGGTGGTGCCCAACTTCAGCAACCCGCTCGGCGCTTGTATGCCGGTGGAACACAAGCAGCGGCTGGTAACGCTGCTCGACCAACAACAGATCGTGCTGATTGAGGATGATATCTACGGCGATCTTTCCTTCTCCGGCCAGCGCCCGCCCTTGTGCATGGGCATGACCAACAGCGGCAACGTCATTCTTTGCAGCTCGGTTTCCAAAACCCTGTCGCCGGGGCTGCGGGTCGGCTGGATTGCACCGGGACGCTTTCAGCAGCGGGTGGAATACATGAAGTACGTGCTCAACCTCGCCACTCCCACCATCCCGCAACTCGCTGTGGCCGACCTGCTCGAAAGCGGTGTCTATGAGCGTCACCTGCGCAAGGTACGCGGCGAATACGCGCAAGCGGTGGCACGCATGACCCAGGCGGTATCGGATTACTTTCCGGAAGGCACGCGGGTAACGCGCCCCCAGGGCGGGTTTGTAATCTGGCTGGAACTGCCCGGCGCCATTGACGCCTTCGACCTCGCCCGCCGCTCCCTTGAAAACGGCATCAGCATCGCACCGGGGCCGATCTTTTCGCCGAGCAAGAAATACCGCAATTTCATTCGGCTATCGTGTGCGTGTGTGTGGAATAGCCGGGTGGAAAAAGCGTTGGTGCGGTTGGCGGGGATGATTGGGAGTTAGAGGCAGTAGTGGAACAGGGTTTGTCGGATTACGCTGGCGCTAATCCGACCTACTGGATCTATGCTGGCAACAGCATGGCCAACAAAAACGGCAAGGTCACAAACGCCACTAACGTAGAAATCACCACCATCGCCGCAATCTCCTGGGGGTTGCGGTTGTAGCGCAGCGCTAGTAAATAATTAAACACTGCCACCGGCATGGCAGATTGCAGCAGCACCACGCTGCGCGAAACGCCTTCCACATTCAGCAGCCAACAACTCAACCAGCCCAGCGCGAGGCCACCGAAGATCCGGGCAATACTGAAACCGAAACTGCGGCCCCAGGTACCGATTTTGAGTGTGGCGAGGGAGACGCCGAGGGTGATGGTCATCAGTGGAATTGCGAAGCCGCCGATCAGGGTAACAGTGTTATCAATCCAGCGCGGCAAGTGGGTGCCTGTCACCAGCATCGCCAGCGCAATGATCATGGAATGGATCACCGGCTGACGCGCCATATCTTTAAAACGATCACCCCAACCACCTTCAGACACCAATAGTAATCCCACAGTAAAGGTGGCGATCATCATCACCATAAACGAACCGAGCGCCAGCGCGAGGCCGAGTTGACCAAAGGCAAACAGGCACAAAGGTAAACCCATATTGCCGTTGTTGGGGAAGATCAGCGGCGGCAGGTAAGTGGGAATATCCAGCTTGAAACTGCGGAGCATTATCCACCCCAATACACCCATTGCCGCCATAGCGACCGCCGTGGCCAGCATCACCTCGCCCATCACCGCTGCATCCACTTCGACCTTGCTCATCACCGAAATAATCAAACAAGGCGTGCCCACATACATGACAATGCGCGAGACGAAGTCCGCCGGGTAAGCCGTACCGGAGCGGCCCCAGATAAAACCGATCAGTACGCTGATGACGATGGGAGCAAGGATAGCGAAGAGTTCGCTGAGCATAATTCAACCTTGAAACAACCGGGTAAGAAGGCCATGCATCTTAACAGGCAAACGAGCAGCAGGGTTTTGGAATAGCAGAAATAGGTTGTCATCAAAGCTTCGTCATTTTGTCGCAGAACTGCCATATGCATGGCGTTTAATTCGCTGGTTAATAAATTCAGACAACACAACCGTCCAGCCGGAGTCCGAGCCTCATGACCGAAAAAAACACCCCGCTTGTGATCGACAACAGTGGTGATGAACCACTATCCAATTTCTCTGACAACCCCACATTTGCGGCCATTCTGGACGCGCGCCAACAGCGCCGCGCCTTCCTGAAAGGCGGCGTCGGTGCCGCTGTTGCCACCTTTATGGGTATCGGCCTGGTCGGGTGTGGCGGCGATGACGATGACAACAATAACGCCAGTTCCTCTTCCTCGTCGTCTTCCAGCACCGCTAGCAGTTCGACGAGTTCCTCCTCTTCATCCGCTGCGCCACTGTTAGGTTTTACTGCTATTGCTGCCGCCCGCCCGGACACCGTTCTTGTTCCGGCAGGCTATACCGCCACGGCCTTTGTGCCATGGGGCACGCCATTGACCGGCAGCTTGCCCGAATATAAAGATGACGGCACCAATACCGGTGCCGACCAGGAACAACAGGTTGGCGCGCATCACGATGGTATTTTCTTCTTGCCAATGGATGCCAAAGCGGGAGGCACCAACTCCAACGAAGGTTTGTTGGTGATGAACCACGAGTACTTCGATCCAAATATTTTCCATGCCAATGGCCCCACCAGTGTTGATGGCAAGCGCCCAACCGATGAGGTTCGCAAGGAAGTTGCTGGCCACGGTGTCAGCGTCATTCACATTCGCAAAACCGATAATGCGTGGGGCGTGGTGGAAGGTAGCGTGTTCAACCGCCGTATCACTGGCGCAACGCCCATGGATATTCGCGGCCCCGCCATGGCATCAGCCAAACTGTCTACCAAATATAGCCCCAATGGCACCGAAACCCGCGGCACGCTTAATAATTGCGGCAGCGGCCTGACCCCCTGGCATACCTATCTCGCCGCCGAAGAAAACTGGGCAGGCTACTTTGTTAATAAAGACGCCATCCAGCCACGCGAACACGAACGCTATGGCGTACCGGACGATCACAGCCGCTTTTATTGGGAAACAGCGGAATCCGGTGAAGATTTATATGCCCGCTTTGATGCGAGCACACTGGGTGCAACCGCAGCGGATGACTACCGCAATGAGCCCAACACCTTTGGTTGGATGGTAGAGATCGATCCATTTGACCCGGAAAGCAAACCGCAAAAACGTACAGCCTTGGGTCGTTTCGGCCATGAGGGCGTGATCTTTGCCCCGGCGGAAGAAGGCAAGCCCATCGTGTGCTATTCCGGCGATGACTCTACTAACGAATACATTTACAAATATGTATCAGCGGACAATTACTACGCGGCGATTGCTGGCGGTTACCTGCTGAATAACGGCACGCTGTATGTAGCCAAATTCAACGAAGACGGTACCGGTGACTGGTTACCATTAGATATCAATAACCCCGACTTTATCGCCAAAGCGGCCGAAGCTGAGGTGACTTTTGCTGATCAGGCCGATGTTCTCATCAACACCCGTCTCGCGGCCGATGTGATGGGCGCAACCAAGATGGACCGCCCGGAATGGGGTGCAGTACATCCAGACACCGGCGAGGTTTACTTCACACTGACCAACAACAGTGGCCGCACCGTTACTGATGCAGCTAACCCGCGCGCTGAAAACCGTACTGGCCATATCATCCGCTGGCGTGAAAACGCCGATGCGAACACCTTTGAGTGGGATATCTTCCTGCTGGGTGGTGATGTAGGGACAACAACAGGTGATGTCAGCCTGACTGCCGACAACCACTTTGCCAGCCCTGATGGTTTATGGATCGACCCACGCGGTGTGCTCTGGATTCAAACCGATATGAGTGGTTCACAACAAGGCGACGGCCCATTCGGCAACAACCAGATGCTCGCTGCTGACCCGGTGACCAAAGAGACCAAACGCTTCCTGGTTGGCCCGATGGATTGCGAAGTGACTGGCGTTCACGCCACACCGGATCTCAAGACCTTATTCGTCAATATCCAGCACCCCGGTGATCGTTCAGCAGTAGGTGATTTCACCAGCCACTGGCCAGGCGGCGGTACCTCTCGCCCCCGCTCTGCTACGGTCATCGTGACCAAAAACGATGGCGGAATGATCGGCAGTTAATGCTCTTCTTTAGAAGGGATTGATAAGGGAAATATGGCATGGAAGCTGGTAAGGACGACATAAAATTTACAACCAATGACCGACGTATGGGCTGAGGGATCAGCCCTTTTTCTTTTGGGTATTGATCACGCCGACACTGGACTTGTTAGCATCCGCAGTTATTCCATCCTTATAAATTTTTCAAGCAAAAAGTTAGTTTTTGCTATAAGTAAAAAAATCTAGTAGGTGATAGTCAGGTTCCTTTTACCCAATGCCCGTCATGACGCGGTCCGCAGGAATTACCCACACTTTATCCACAACCCTTCCCCAGTTTTCTCCGCTTGCATTAAACAAAAAACCGCATTATCTTGTAGCGCACATGTGAAACACCCCTATATATAGGGTTTAGTGTGGCGCAGTCACCCAGGCTCCCACAATTGATTCACAGCAATTATTGCGTGTAAACCGGTCCTCCCTATTGAACTACTGGATCAGGTGCACGGGGTTTTTTTGAGTTGTATTAACCGCTTAGCACCCAAGACTTCATGCACTACGTGAACATTGTGCATGGGCATAAAGATACGCCGACAGCACCATCCGGCGTGCCAGTAGTACGCAATAGACGGATCTGCACCAAACAACTCATGTAGTGGTTTCCAGTCCACAGTTATGACACGGCTAAAACACGGCTAAAGAGGTATCAGCCATGACCGCGAAACCCGGCAATTAACGCTATTCAAGCGCGAACTGATTTAACAACTATTGATCCAGACGTTATTGATTCAACAGCTGTTGCTTAATCATTTATACACAACACGAACTTACAACATTCACTCCTCGACGGAATCAGGCGGAGCCATATATGCACACAGAAACCGACATTACCCCGGCCACCGGCAGCAAACCCCAACAAGACCCCCACCATTCCAACAACCTGTCGGCCACTGCGCCGGGTCAGTTGCGCGTTATCAAGCGCAACGGAACGGTGGTGCCGTTTGATGCCAGTAAGATTGCCGTGGCCATGACCAAGGCGTTTTTGGCCGTGGAAGGCGGCACCGCCGCTGCGTCGAGTCGTGTGCACGAAACCGTCGATAACCTCACCAAGCAAATCACCGCCACCTTCAAGCGTCGTATGCCTTCCGGCGGCACCATCCATATCGAAGAAATCCAGGACCAGGTTGAACTGATCCTGATGCGTTCCGGTGAGCAGAAAGTAGCACGCGACTACGTGCTGTACCGTGAAGAACACGCGCGTATGCGTGCGCAAAAACGCGCCCAGGCGGTGTCCGCTGATCCGGATTACCCGAGCATCAATGTGGTATTGGAAGATGGCAGCCGCGCGCCGCTGGATATCGCCCGCATGCGCACCATCGTCAGCGAAGCCTGTGTGGGCCTGACCGGGGTGGATGAAAAAGCCATCCTCGACGAAGCCATGCGTAACCTCTACGACGGCGTCAGCATCAAAGACGTCAACACCTCGCTGGTGATCACCGCCCGCACCCTGGTGGAAAAAGAACCCAACTACACCTTCGCCACCGCGCGCCTCCTGCTCGACAAGCTGCGCGCCGAAGCCCTGGGTTTCCTTGGCGTGGCCACGCAAGCCACCCAATCCGATATGGAGCTGTACTACGCCCGCGCCCTGCCCGTTTACATCCAGAAAGGTGTAGAGCTGGAACTGCTGTCCCCGGAGCTGCTGAATTTTGACCTGGACGTGCTGGGCAAAGCACTGATCGCCGACCGCGACCTGCAATTTACCTACCTTGGCCTGCAAACCCTGTACGACCGCTACTTTATCCACAGCAATGACGTGCGCATCGAATTGCCGCAGGTGTTCTTTATGCGTGTGGCCATGGGCCTGGCGATTCAGGAAGACAACCGCGAAGAACGCGCCATTGAGTTTTATCGCCTGCTGTCGTCCTTTGACTACATGAGCTCTACGCCGACCCTGTTCAACGCCGGCACCTTGCGTTCGCAGTTGTCCTCCTGCTACCTGACCACCGTGCCCGATGACCTGCACGGCATCTACGGCGCCATTCAGGACAACGCCATGCTCAGCAAATTTGCCGGCGGCCTGGGTAACGACTGGACCCCCGTGCGTGCACTGGGCGCTTACATCAAAGGCACCAACGGTAAATCCCAGGGCGTTGTGCCCTTCCTGAAAGTGGCTAACGACACCGCTGTGGCAGTGAACCAGGGCGGCAAGCGCAAAGGCGCTGTGTGTGCCTACCTGGAAACCTGGCATATGGATGTCGAGGAATTCCTCGAACTGCGCAAAAACACCGGTGACGACCGCCGCCGCACCCACGACATGAACACCGCCAACTGGATTCCCGACCTGTTCATGAAGCGCGTGTTTGACGACAAGAGCTGGACCCTGTTCTCGCCCAATGACGTGCCCGACCTGCACGACCTCTACGGCAAGGCATTTGAAGAGCGCTACGAGCATTACGAGCAACTGGCGGCCCAAGGCAAGATAAAGGTCCACAAAACCGTGCGTGCGCTGGACCTGTGGCGCAAGATGCTGGGCATGCTGTTTGAAACTGGCCACCCGTGGATGACCTTCAAAGACCCGTGCAACCTGCGCAGCCCGCAGCAACACGTGGGCGTGGTGCACTCATCCAACCTGTGCACCGAGATCACCCTGAACACCAAGGCCAATGAAGAAATCGCTGTGTGTAACCTGGGTTCAGTGAACCTGGCGCAACACATCGTGGACGGCAAGCTGGACCAGGCCAAACTGGAAAGCACCGTGAAGACCGCGATCCGTATGCTCGACAACGTGATCGACATTAACTACTACGCCGTGGCGACCTCCAAGGCTTCCAACCTGCGTCACCGCCCCATCGGCCTGGGCCTGATGGGCTTCCAGGATGCGCTGTACCTGCAACGTATTGCCTATGGCTCTGAGGACGCTGTGAAATTTGCCGATACCTCCATGGAAGCCATCAGCTACTACGCCATCAAGGCGTCGTGCGAGCTGGCGCAAGAACGCGGCAAGTACTCGACCTTTGACGGTTCCTTGTGGAGCAAGGGCACACTGCCCATCGACTCTATCGACCTGCTGGTACAAAACCGGGGTGAAAACTACATCAAGGTAGACCGCAGCCAGACCTTCGACTGGGACACACTCCGCGAAGAGGTGAAGACCAAAGGTATGCGTAACTCCAACGTGATGGCGATTGCGCCGACGGCGACCATCTCCAACATCACCGGTGTGACGCAATCCATTGAGCCGACTTATCAAAACCTGTACGTGAAATCCAACCTGTCCGGCGAGTTCACCGTGGTCAACCCGCACCTGGTGCACGACCTGAAAGAACGCGGCCTGTGGGACAGCGTGATGGTCAACGACCTCAAGTACTACGAAGGCTCAGTGCAGAAGATCGACCGCATCCCGGCCGACCTGAAAGCCATCTATGCCACCGCGTTTGAAGTTGAACCGCGCTGGATTGTGGAAGCCGCCAGCCGTCGCCAGAAGTGGATCGACCAGGCCCAAAGCCTCAACCTGTATATCGCAGGTGCTAACGGCAAAAAGCTCGATATCACCTACCGTATGGCCTGGTTCAGTGGTTTAAAAACCACCTATTACCTCCGTGCTCTGGCTGCGACCACTACCGAGAAATCGACCATTAATACTGGCTCGCTCAACGCAGTCTCCGCCGGTGGTAGCAGCAGTGGCGTGACCGCCGCGCCCGCCAAGGACACCAGCAGCTTCACCGAAGCCGCCCCGGTGCCCAAAGCCTGCTCCATCGACAACCCCGACTGCGAAGCATGCCAATAACCCGGATTCGGTCGGATAACCCCGACCGCCCTCCGGCCAAACTAAACGTAGGTCGGATTAGCCGCACAGCGGCGTAATCCGACAAAACAACACCCATTACCGTAGGTCGAATTAGCCAAAGGCGTAATCCGACAAAAGAGGCCGGACACAATGATCCGGCCAATAACACTAGCAACCAGGCCCAGACCCTGGCGACTTAAAACCCTCAACAGAAAGGACCAAACCCATGCTGAGTTGGGACGATTTCAACAACGAAGAAACCCCCAAAGCAAAGCCGGCCCCCGCCTACCGCGAGCCGCAAGCCCCTGCACGCCCGGCAGACACAGAAACCCAGGCTGCCGCACCGAGCAACAAACCCACTGAAAAAGTCAGCCCCGAACTGGCCAAAGCCCGCGCCGCCCTGGCTGACCTGGACCCAACCCCCGGACTGGAAGAGCTGGAGATGGGCGCTGCGCGTATCCAGGTTGACGACAAGCAAATGATCAACTGCCGGGCCGACCTTAACCAGCTCGTTCCTTTCAAGTACGACTGGGCCTGGCAAAAATACCTGGACGGCTGCTCCAACCACTGGATGCCGCAAGAAGTGAACATGACCGCCGACATCGCCCTGTGGCGCAGCAAAGACGGCCTCACCGAAGACGAACGCCGCCTGGTCATGCGCAGCCTCGGCTACTTCTCCACCGCCGACTCACTGGTTGCCAACAACCTCGCGCTGGCGATCTACCGCTTGATTACCAACCCCGAGTGCCGCCAGTACATATTGCGTCAGGCGTTTGAAGAAGCGATCCACACCCACGCCTACCAATACTGCATCGAATCCCTGGGCATGGACGAAGGCGAAGTCTTCAACATGTACCGCGAATTACCCAGCGTTGCCAACAAAGCCGCGTGGAGCCTCAAGCACACCCAAAGCCTCGGCAACCCCACCTTCAAAACCGGCACCCCGGAAAACGACCAGGAACTGCTGCGCAACCTCGTGGCGTTCTACGTGGTCACCGAAGGCATCTTCTTCTACTGCGGCTTTACCCAAATCCTCAGCATGGGCCGCCGCAACAAGATGACCGGCGTCGCCGAGCAGTTCCAATACATCCTGCGCGACGAATCCATGCACTTGAACTTCGGCATTGACGTGATCAACCAGATCAAACTGGAAAACCCACACCTGTGGACGCAAGAATTCCAGCAAGAAGTTATCCAGATGATCCTGCAAGGCACCGAACTCGAAATCGCCTACGCCCGCGACTCCATGCCCCGCGGCGTCCTCGGCATGAACGCCGCCATGATGGAAGAGTACTTGCACTTCATCGCCAACCGCCGCTGCTCACAAGTTGGTTTGAAAGAGCAGTATCCAGGTGCACAGAATCCCTTCCCGTGGATGAGCGAGATTATGGATTTGCGGAAAGAGAAGAATTTCTTTGAGACAAGAGTTATTGAGTATCAGACTGGTGGGGCTTTGAGTTGGGATTGATTGGGTTTGCTGGTAGTGACACCAAACTTGATCAGTATCCGCCCCCAACGCATAAGAACTACCATCTACTAATTCAAGAACCGCCGCAAAGGGTATTAAAATCAACCTATGAAATTTGTTAGCGGTTATATCTACGGGAAATAAAATGGATCTTTTCAACGAAATTATCAAGATAGACAAGGTATCTACATTACCAATAGGTGATGAAAATGCAGACTTCCTAATAACAATGGAGGGAGACGCCTGGCTGACACAAGAAACCATCGTGAAAATTATTGCACGAGGCTCTTCTTACGCGTTTAAGTTGTCTTTCAATCAATCTTTCGAAACAAAAGTGCTGGCATCCTACGATATCAGACATGTAAAAACGGCCATAATCAATCATAAAAGTATACGCGTTTATCACGAATCTGTTCTATATAAAAGTATGATGGTCGCTAGCCAACAAGAAGGTTTTAACAATGATGAGGTCAACAAGCTTTTAGATTTTATCTTTGTTGAAGTTTTACCATCAATCAGAAAATTTGGACAATACCCTCCACCTGACACCAAAAAAAATGTTCCCTCAAGCTGGGAAATAATAGGTCAGATTGCTGACCAAATGAACCATATCGCTCGACTCGGAATGGAACATGATGATCGCCTTAAAAATCTTGAATGGAAAACAGCAGTCATGGATGAGGAAGCGCTGAGAGACAAAACTGAAATAGAACAACTAAAAGACGGACAAGAAATATTAAAAGGCCATTTATACGAAATCCTAGGATCTCCAAGTAGTAGAACTGTGCGCTTAAGAATGTCTGAACTGGGACTAACAAGGAAGATCATCGAATTACACAAACTGGAAGTTGGACAACTCTGCAAAAAAATGTGCGAGCAATCCAACATCCAACTTCCCGAAAAAATCGTTGAAGGAAAGTACACGGTAAACCAGTACCCTATCGATATTATCGACAAAGCGCTCACACAACTTGAATTAATATAAAGAGTTAGCCGGAAGATCAATCAACCTCGCACCAAACAGTTCGCCACATTTTTCGGTGCAA
>DATJLH010000001.1:0-7923 GCA_035490615.1 Cellvibrio sp. | reverse complement strand
TTTCACGCCGCGCTTGCTTACAGCCCGATGTTGCATCACCTTTGGTTGACGGCAGATAGTCAACAATCTGAAGTTGTCGATATAGTGAGCTGGTTTTCACATTTGTTCAGGATGCCGGTTTTTTTTGTGATAGCCGGATTTTTTGTCGCCTACCTAGTGGGAAAACGCGGTATGGGCGGCATGTTGGCCAATCGCGCCAAACGAATCCTGTTGCCGTTTATTATTTTCTTGCCGTTGTGTTTGTGGGCGATTGTTGCATCGTTGATGTCGGCGGTTGCGACGGTGGAAAATAAATCGCCCATGTTGCTGATGATTAGCCAAGCCATTGCAACACCCGATGCGCCCCCGCCCCCCTTTTCTACGATGCATCTATGGTTTTTATACAACCTGATGTTTTTTTGCATCCTGACCTGGGCGTTGAGCTACCTGAACTGGACACGATTATTTAACCGGTTTAATGGCATCAAGCCGTTGCACTTTATCTTGCTATTTCCGCTGTTGCTGTTGCCGGCACTTATGTCTGTTTCATCGCCTTTTCCTGCGCCGGATCAGTTGTTGCCGCAATTATGGTCATTCGGTTTCTTCGGTGTGTTCTTTGCCCTTGGCTATTGGATATTCCGCGCTGAGCAATTCATTGAAAAATTTCAGCCCTATGGTTGGACGTTGTTCGTGGCGAGTATTCTGGCCTATGCGCTTTATCATTATGTTATTCCCAAGCAAATCAGCTTTCCGCCCGTGCCCATCGAGTTCGCATTAAACCTGCTATTGAAAACCTGTGAAGCCTATATTTCGGTCTGGATGACGCTGGTCTGCCTGGTGCTCGGCAAACGCTATTTAAATGCCCACAATGCGGTCATGCGTTTTTTCTCGGACAGTTCTTATTGGATCTACATCATCCACTTGCCCCTGTTATTTGCGGTGCAGTATCAGTTAATGGATCAGGACTGGAGCTTGCTGGCGAAATACACGGCATCAGTGGGCATCACATTGGCAATTGGAGCTGTGAGTTATGTCGCGTTGGTCCGCTGGACACCGATCGGGTGGATGTTGAATGGACGAAAGAAAACCACCCACAAAACCGGGGCCTTACCGGTGGCTGAATAAATTCATCAAGGACGACAAAGCCCGGCAATGAGTAATTGGGGGTAGGTGTTGCCGGGGATAGATTTAAACCCCGGCTCTGGCTGCCGTAATTCCCTGCTGCGCTGCCCACAAACCAACGTCTTCACGGCGGATGGCAGCAGCCATCATCATCGGGAATTGATCTGGGCTGCACGCAAAAGAAGGCACGCCCAGCGCGGCGAGTTTGGCAGCGAGTTGGTGATCGTAAGAGGGTGCACCTTCGTCGCTTAGCGCCAGCAGAGTGATAAATTGCACACCGGATTGCACCAGCTCATTAGCGCGTTGCAGCAGGTTATTCTCCACCCCGCCCTCATAAAGGTCGGAGATTAAAATCAGGATAGTGTTGCGTGGTTCGCGCACCAGAGACTGGCAGTAGCCTACCGCGCGATTGATGTCCGTGCCGCCGCCAAGCTGCACGCCAAAGAGCACATCCACCGGGTCATCCAGTTGTTCGGTCATATCCACTACCGCCGTATCAAAGACCACCATGTGGGTTTTGACCGCAGGCAGCGAGGCCATAACGGCTCCGAAGATACTGGAGTAAACCACCGAGGCGGCCATGGAGCCGCTTTGGTCAATGCATAAAATCACTTCGCGCTGCGAGCGTTGCGCCTTGCGGCCATACCCAATCAAGGTTTGCGGAATAATGCTGCGGTAGTCTTCCTGCCAGTGCCGCAGGTTGGCGCGGATGGTGCGCGGCCAATCGATCTCGGCGTAGCGTGGGCGGTAATTACGCACCGCACGATTGAGCGCACCGGCTACCGCACTGCGCATGGGTTCTTCCAGGCGCTTCATCAATTCCTCTACGACTTTGCGCACGACCAGGCGGGCAGTCTCTTTGGTTTTAGCCGGGATCACACCGCGCAAGGAAATCAGGGTGGCGACCAGATGCACGTCCGGCTGCACGGCTTCGAGCATCTCTTTTTCAAATAGCATGCTTTTTAAATCGAGCCGCTCGAAGGCGTCTTTTTGCATGACTTGCACAATAGATGCTGGAAAATATTGGCGAATATCCCCCAGCCAGCGCGCTACTCGCGGTGATGATGAGCCACTGCCGCCACGCAGATGGGTTTTGCTGTCGGCGTCATAGAGTGCGGTGAGCGCATTGTCGATGCGAATGTCCGGACTATTGGTCGCCAGAGCACCGCAGCTTTCGTTGGCGGCTTCGCCCAGTACCAGGCGCCAGCGGCGCAGTTGCTCTTTATCAGGGGTCGGATCGGAACTCATTGCGGTAATCCCAGCAGGGCGCGCAACAGCGGAATCGTCTGTTCGGCGCGGTCGAGGTTGAAATCCGTTGAACCGGTACTGGCTTTGATTTGCCCGTCGGGGCGTTGCGCACGCTCGCCGAGTTGGCGTCGCTCTGCTGCGCTGAATGTCGCAAAAGTCCGACGCAGCAGCGGTAGCACGCGCGTAAAGTGATCGTCGGTCAATTCATTGAGCCAGCTGTTGAGCAAGATCCAAAGTTGCGCGTCATGCAACAGGATCATACCGCTCTGGTTAAGAAAACCCTCAACCCAGGCGGCGGCCGCCGCCGGGTCATTCCCCAGCGACAGTGCCTGGCTCATATGGATAGCGGTGGTGTCGGTGTCTGCCTTCTGGCTATCAAACAACAGGCGTGCGGCCAGGCCGGCAATCAGGCCATGGGTATTATCAAGCCGTGTCAGTTGGCGCAGTGCTGAAAACCAGTCGTCATTGAGCTCGTCCTTTGCCAAGAGTCTGACCGCTTGGTGAGCACCGACCAAGAATTCGCGTATCGCCTGTGCGGCGTCGTCATCCAGCGCGCTACAAGCGCCTGGTAAACCGATGGCAGCGCGTGGAATCAGGCTTTGCAGGATATGCTCGACCATGGCCACATCGGTATTGCGCACATTGCCGTAGCGCGCGATCTGGCTCAACGGTGGAATAGCAGCCAGCAGTTGCGCTACATCGCTGGCGAGGGCGGTAAGGTTTTCCAGCGCCCGGGTGACCGGTGCAATTGCCGCCTGCAGGTCGGCGAGCAGCACCTTCTGCACCAGTTCGGATAATTGCGGCAGGGATTGGGATTGCTGGGCTTCATGCACGGCTTTGTGAGTTGCCGCATCGCCAAGGGTGTTGCCCCAGCGGCTGGCATCGATGATTGCAAGCGCCAGTTCCGGCTCCCATTGCAGGGTCCAGATCTCATGGAAGCTGCCTTTGGCGCTGTGCCCGGTCCGGTTCAGGGCGCCCCAGCGGATATCCAGCAGATTCAAACGGTGCAAAAGATGGCTGCGCGCCAGATCGTTCGGCTGGCGCAGATCCAGATCCAGGTTTTTTTGCGCAGCTTCTGGTTTAAGGCGCAGGGATTTTTGTTGTTGCTCGATATCCCGTTGCAGCGGAACGGCGGGCACTTGCGGACTGATGGCACCGAGTTTTTCGCCTACGATCAATTGCCGGTGGATCAATTGCATAGGCGCCTCGTTACCCATGCACACCAGGGTCCGCAGCGCTTCCGACAGTTCATCCAGACCCGCTTGCGGGCGCTCGCGCAGAGCCGCCAGGGCATCGGCCAAGCGCACGGCTTCAATGATATGAGCGGACGAACAATCCAGATCATTGTCCCGGAACAGTCGCGCCGCTTTGGCTAGCCAGCTAATGC
This sequence comes from Cellvibrio sp., assembly GCA_035490615.1. Classification (GTDB taxonomy): domain Bacteria; phylum Pseudomonadota; class Gammaproteobacteria; order Pseudomonadales; family Cellvibrionaceae; genus Cellvibrio. The sequence goes on along the minus strand of DATJLH010000001.1, from coordinate 4,187 downwards.
TGCGCTGCTCATTGGGACTCGCATGCCACAGGTGGTCATACCAGGCGGGTGAATCTACACCGGCACCGTAGCCGCTGCGGAAGCTCAGGTTCTGGTAAGACCAGGGCACCCAGGTGGCTGCGACCTTGGTTTTCGGTAAACCTTTCAATAGGTCATTATCGGCCTTGGCGCTGGGCAGGTTTTCCAGTGCGGGTAGATGCCAGGCTCCACACACCACGGCAATTCGGGTGAAACCATCTTTCTGCGCTTGGCGCATACACTTGCGCATATAGGCTTCACGTAAGGCTTCGCGGTGTTCGTCCTGTTCGCGACGGCGCCGAAGCGTAGCTTCTTCACGCACACTGATCATGGCTTCGCGAATGGCGGCAAATAATTCCAGCCCATCGCAACGCTCTTCAATCATGTAGTTCCACCAGGATTCGCCGTCGCCATGACCGGCCGCTTGTGCCAGCCAGTCGAGGGGATCGCCATACGCTTGAGGTTCGTCTTCCTCACTCAGACTGTCTTCTACCAGCGTGGGTGAAGGTGCTGCCAGATCGTCCCCGGCATTCGCGTCCGCTTCCAGCTTGCGCAACCCAAATTGATGGGCAATCGGCAGGTCGATAAAGCGGGTCTCGATTCCGCGTGTGAGGGCATAGCGCAAGGCTTGCCACTCCGGCGAAAAATCAGCGAAGGGATAAAACGACGCCTGCTGCGATTCGTCCGGGTTATAGATCAGCAGTGCCACCGGCGGCACCATCGCATCGTCCAGAACCAGTGGCAGCATAGCGTCGCCGTCGGGTGGACCTTCGACCAGCAGGCAATCCGGCTCCAAGGTTTGCAAGGCTGCAAGCAAGCTGCGCGCACAGCCCGGCCCATGGTGGCGAACGCCGAACAGGTGAAAGAGAGAGTCAGCCATGGATCAATCGAGCTCTCGGCAGGCGCGGTAAAGGTCTTTCCACTCGCTACGTTCTTTCATGACGGTTTCCTGATACTCCCGCCAGACCACCGCATCCTGCACAGGATCTTTCACGATGGCCCCTACCAGGCTGGATGCAAGGTCGTTGGCATGGAGCACGCCGTCACCAAAATGAGCCGCCAAAGCCATACCGCTATTGATCACCGAGATGGCTTCGGCGGTGGACAGGGTAGCACTGGAGGGTTTGAGCTTGGTCTTGCCATCTTCCGTCTGACCGTTGCGCAATTCGCGGAAGATCTGCACCACCCGGCGCACTTCTTTCAGCGCCGGTGGTTCGCCCGGCAGTTCTAATGCTTTGCCCATCTCGGCCACGCGCTTGGTGACGATGGAGACTTCCTCGTCCTCGCTGGCGGGCACTGGCAGGATCACGGTATTAAAGCGACGTTTGAGCGCGCTGGACAGTTCGTTGATGCCTTTGTCGCGGTTGTTGGCGGTGGCGATCACGTTAAAGCCGCGCACGGCTTGCGTCTCGATGCCCAGTTCCGGCACCGGCAAGGATTTTTCCGACAGGATACTGATTAAGGAGTCCTGTACATCCGCGGGGATCCGGGTGAGTTCTTCTACCCGTGCGGTCTTGCCTTGCTCCATGGCGCGCATCAGCGGACTGGGTACCAAGGCCTTGGCGGAAGGGCCTTTGGCGAGCAATTCGGCGTAGTTCCAACCGTAGCGCAATTGCTCCTCGCTGGTGCCCGCTGTGCCTTGAATCAGCATAGTGGAATCACCGCTGATGGCAGCGGCTAAATGTTCAGACACCCAGGATTTGGCCGTACCCGGCACACCGAACAACAAAAGCGCGCGATCGGTGGCGAGGGTCGCCACGGCGGTTTCAATAATCCGTCGGCTGCCAATGTACTTGGCGCTGACCTCAAAGCCATTATCCAATTTGCCGCCGAGTAAATAAGTGGCGACGGCCCAGGGCGACAGCGCCCAGTTGGTGGGGCGTTGGCGAGTGTCGGATTTTTGCAGGGCGTCCAGCTCTTCGGCGAATTGGTGCTCGGCGTGTTGGCGCAGGATCTGGCTCATGTCGTCTTCCTGATCAGAGAGAAGTTAAATGTTCAATCAGCACTTTGCGCTGTTCGATCACACGCAGTACACGCGCCACCGTCTCGGCAAAGAATTGGGTATTGGGTTGGTCTATAGGCCAGCCTTGAACGGCATCGGCAAAACAATCCGCCGGGATTAAACAGGCAAAGTCCACCAGCGAATTGCGCAGGGTGTAGTCCCATTTGCTCTGGTCATCGGCCAGATCTTTTTTAATGCGTTGAAAAATTTTCCGCGCGAGCTGGCTGGAAACATGAGTCTTCAGATTGCGGTTCTGCACAATCCGGGCGAGCAGGTCCCCGTGTGCGATACGTTTTTGGCCTGCCTCGAGCAACGCCAGCCAATAGTCTTCCTGTTCGTTAGCGGGTAGAAGACTGATCAGCTCAAAACCATCAAAAGAGAATTCTTTGATACTGGGTTGCGCCAACAGGGCACTCGCCCAGGCCTGGTTGGCTTCGCGTAACAGCGCATGGTGCCAGGCGCGCAGTAACGCCAGGCTCCAGTCACTGCTACGCGCCCATTTCAATAACTCTGCAGGATTAAGCCCGGTGGCTTGTTCCCACCAGCTAAGCGGGAGCGCGCGAGCCAATTGGTAAAGCCACCAGGCGCGCTGGCCAAGGGGCTCGCTTTGCGCACGGTTTTCTTCAATGGCATCTTGCTTCCAGTCCGGATCAAATGTCTCGGGCGGTTCCAGTATCAGGGTCTTGCGCAATAGTTTGCGCTCACTCACTAGATAACGGCTCACCCGTTCGATCATTCGTTGGACGTATCCACTCGCTGGTAATCCGGCGAGCAAATCGGCCGCAACCTGACGCACCTCTTTACTGCGGTCGCCGAGCAAACGATTCAGCAACGGCTCATCTTCAACACTCAAACCGACCCGCAAGGTTTCTGCAAGCATGGCGCGCTCGCGGGCGTCGATATCGCCCAAAGCATCTTGCAAACCGTGGCGAGCCGCTGCCGGATCTTGCTGCCGCTGCAGTTGCAAAAATGCCGTACGCTGTTCCCGCGTACCGGTTTCCCATAGATGTTCTTCAAGTACCTGGCGTTGAGAAAACAGATAAGCCCAGTCGGGGTTCAAGCCTGCCAGCCAATAGCCTCGTTCACCCACCACCGGTGCGAGATAAGGCCGCAGCTCGGCATGGCGTGCCCCATGATTGAGGAAGGCTGGTAACAAACGTGGCGGAAGGTGCATGTTGCACTGAGCGAGGGCTTGCAGTGCTTCTGCCCGCAAGGGTTGCGGTGCATCCTTGATGATCTCCTGCAGCGTATTGAGCAGGATTTTCTTCTCTGGACCTTGTCGGCTGGCAGGTGGCGATGGCGGATGAGCCCGGTTGATCATTGAAGGTTCAAACCCCGCCAGCGCACCCACACTGAGGACGCCGGCGACGCGCAGCATGAGTGTCTCCGGCGAATCAGTTGCTGCCGTCAGGTCGGTAAATAAGTTACCGAGAGCACCGTCTACGGGTGGCAAACGGGGCGAGGTACGTTCGCTACCGATCAACGCCTGGGTGGCGAGTTGCTGCAATAAACTCATGGATTCGCCGCCCCTTCTTGCCATACCAGACCCGGGCTCCAGGCACTGAGCGGCCGCAGGTTCTCTCCATCCCATTCGCCAAATAGAGTTACCGGTGTTCCACCAGCCTGGGCGATCAGTGGCCAGGCATGTTCATCGGCGATTCGCAGTGGCACACCTTGTTGATTAGCGGTGATCAGCTGCCAACCCTGATTGCCGGGGGTGGATATCACCTGGTCAAAGAGCATCGGTTGAGGCCATTGCCAGGGATTGGCTGCGACGGCGGCGGCCAGGTCGGCGAGTGTTTCTGCTAAGGGTGATGGTTGCGGGGATGATTCTGTCGACATCGCTTCCACGGGTATTAACACCGGCGTATCCACCACCAGTGCACGCACAGGTGCTGCGCTCGGGTAAAAAGCCAGGGTCATCTTTAGGCTGCTGCCGGTCAGCAGGTTGAGGTCGAAGCGGCGGGTGCCGTGGGAGAAATCCAGCAGTAGTGCACGTCGACCAGATGCTTGCCCCTGCAACCAGGCCCGGCGTACCCACAGGCGATCTTCTTCATCCACGCTTTGGCCTAGCACCAGCCAGGTATCCGAGAGCGTTTCACCGCTAGCCAGTACGGCATCTTTATCGAGGCTTAATCCCAAGGCGGTGCGCAGATCCGCTTGCGCC